>DAINAU010000051.1:0-25345 GCA_036733285.1 bacterium | reverse complement strand
TATAAACAACTGTAATGATATACGAAAAGTTTATAAAAATTATTGGAACAATTTCCGACCGAGCTCAAGCCGAAAAATCGAAGCGAACTCAAAAAAATATTTACATTTAACAAAACTTAAATATTATAAAATAATTTTTATAAAGATATACAAAAAAAATTATAAACTTTTATATGAATAAATGGAGGAATTATGTTACCAGATGCTAAAAAGTTTGCTAATGAATGGATAGGATTATGGAATTCGCATAATATTGAAAAAATACTTGAACACTATAGCGAGGAATTTGAAATCACAACTCCGATGATAAAAGTAGCGTTGGGCATTGAAACAGGAATGTTAAAAGGGAAAAAAAAAATTAGAAATTATTGGAATGAAGCTTTAAAAAAAATTCCCGATTTAAAATTTGAACTGATAGAGGTTGCGAAAAGTATTGACACCATAGCGATTTATTATAAATCTGTGATGAATAAAATGGCGATTGAGGTAATGTTTTTTGACGAGTCCGCAAAAATAACAAAAGTAATAGCGCATTATAATTAGATTTATCATTAAGAAAAATATAAATATAATTATCAAATTGAAAAGGAATATATTCTATGATTTCAGAAAAGTATGCGAACGTAATAGGCGCCGGATTAGCCGGCTGCGAAGCCGCGTTGCAATTGGCAAGCCGCGGAATAAAAACTATTCTGTATGAAATGAAACCGGAAAAATATTCTCCGGCTCATAAGCTCCCGACATTCTGCGAGCTTGTTTGCTCGAATTCATTGAAATCATTGGAAACCTCAAACGCGCACGGTTTATTAAAACGGGAATTAATGAAACTAAAAAGTTTTTTAATTGACGAGGCTTTCAAGCTCGCGTTGCCCGCCGGAAAATCATTAAGCGTTGACAGAAAATTATTTTCGGAAAAAATCACGGATTTAATTGTTTCCAATAAAAACATAACAGTTAAGAATGAAGAATGCGTTGACATTGACGATTCTGTTATAACGGTAATAGCGGCGGGACCTTTAATTTCCGATAAATTATTTGAAAACCTGAAAAGATTTTTAACTGCGGATTCGCTGTATTTTTTCGACGCTATTGCTCCTATTATATACGCTGATTCAATTGATTTTGAAAATAGTTCCGTAATATTTGGCAATAGATACGGAGACTTGGGAACCGGAGATTATTTAAATATATTATTAAATAAAAAAGAATATACTGAATTTTACGATAGACTTAACTCGGCTGAAATTCATAATCCGGAGCATTTTGAAGAGAATAAATTTTTTCAAGGATGTATGCCGATTGAGCGAATAGCCAAGTCAGGATTTGACACGTTACGATTCGGGACAATGAAACCCGTAGGATTCAATTACCGCGACGGTTCAAAACCATTTGCAGTTATACAATTAAGAAGAGAAAACTCCGAGGGTTCAATATATAATATGGTGGGATTTCAAACGTGTTTGAAATACGGAGAGCAGGAAAGAATATTTAGGACGCTGCCCGGTCTTGAAAAAGCGGAGTTTGCGCGAAAAGGAAGTATGCACAGAAATTCTTATATTAATTCGCCTGAAAATTTATCGAAAAATTTGAATCTTAAAACCTTTCCGAATATTTTTATTTCAGGACAATTAACCGGAGTGGAAGGATATGTCGAATCAATAGCAACCGGATTAATTGCCGGCGTCAACGCCGCTAATATTATAAATTCGCAAGCTTTTATGATATTGCCAGAGTTTTCTATGATAAACAATTTGATTTCTTATATTACAAATCCTGAAAATTCAAAAGGGTTTCAGCCTATGAACGCTAATTTCGGATTAATGAAACCTTTGAATAATCTTATAAAAAATAAGAAAGAACGATATTTGAAATACGCTGAAAGGTCGTTAAATTCATTTTAAAGCGAGTATAAAAATGAAAAATCTTATCATAAGAAATATGCAGAAAGACGAGATTGGCATAGCGATAGATATGGCGGCTGAGGAAGGTTGGAATCCGGGTTTATATGACGGAGAGGTATTTTATAATACCGACCCGTCCGGTTTTTTTATAGCTGAACTGAACGGAAATCCTGCCGGCGTAATATCGGCTGTTTCTTACGGGAAAGAATTTGGATTCATAGGTTTTTATATTGTAAAGAAAGAATTGCGCGGACATACGATAGGGATTCATCTTGGAAAGACTGCTTTAAATTATTTGAATGACGCGAATATAGGAATAGACGGAGTTTTGGAGAAGGTTAAAAACTATGAATTCTACGGATTCAAATACGCGTATCAAAACGCCCGTTATGAAGGAATAGCTTCTAACATCCTTCCAAAAATTCGTTCCAATATTTTTGATATTTCAAAAATAAATTATCTTGAAATACTGGAATTTGACAATAAATTTTTTCCGGTTCCAAGAACTGAATTTTTAAAGAATTGGATTATTATTCCTGAAAGTTACGGATTTGTTTATAAAAAAAATGCGGCGATATACGGATACGGTATAATTCGAAAATGCGGGATAGGATACAAAATCGGCCCATTATTCGCGGAAAATGTCGATGTGGCAGAAATATTGCTTGACGCGTTGATTTCTAAAATTCCTGATGAAAAATATTTTCTTGATATTCCTGAAATAAATCAATCTGCGGTAAAAATAACAATTAAGCGTAAAATGAAAAAAGTTTTTGCCACTGCAAGGATGTTTAATAAAAATATTCCGGAATTGCCGATAAATAAAATTTTCGGGATTACGAGTTTTGAACTCGGTTAAAAAAACTAATATGAAAATTTCTGAAAAAGGTTTTTCTCTTATAGAGATTTTAATAAGTTTGGTTCTTGTCGGTTTTTGTATTTCTTTAGTATTGCTTATTGTCGATAATTACCGTAATTTCACAAAGCTCCAGAAAAAAAACAGTACAATTTCTGCGGTTTCAGTTTTTGAGGAATTACAGAACGATAGAGAAAAAATCATGTCCGCTGAAAAAGAAAACGTTTCAGGAAAAAGAGAAATGAACGGAAGCATAATCGAATGGAAATTAGTTTCAAAAAAAGTCTATGATGATTCTAACGATTTATTTGAATTAAGATTTAAAATTTTAAATCAAAAATCAGACAGGGAGTTTATAACTATTGTCAATCTCAAAAAAAAATAATGGATTCACATTGTTTGAAATTCTGATTTCAATCTCGGTAAGCGTTATTTTATTGTTGATAATAACGGGAATTTTCAGGATAACTACAGGCGTAAAAAAAAGCAACTCGAAAAAATATCTTGAAATATCGGAATTTTCCGGATTTTATAATGAAGTATATCTCGCTTTAAAAAGTATAAAAACGGATACGGACGCGGTTTGCGAGTTTTCAGCGGACGCAATAAAAATATGTTATGAAACGGAAAACGGCGCGGAATATTTGAATATAAAATTGGAACGTAATGATAAAGTTTGGGAAATAAAAAAAATATCGCCGATTACGGAAAAAGTTGAGGATAGCGGAAAAGTCTATATCCCGAACAAAGAAAAAAACGCTTATGATATTAACGCCTCGAATTATCAAACCGTAATCTGCCGGATTTATACGGAAAAATTAAAGTTTCAATTTTTATTGGAAGGCGAGTGGGCGGACAGAATTGAAACAAGCGGCAAAATAAAAACGCCTGAATCCGCGAGGCTGATTAGCGGAGAAAACGGAACCGAGGCGGTCTGGAATATTTTATGAAAATATCTGAAATTTTAAATGGAAATACCGGACATTGCAGGTCGGGAGCCGCGTTAGTGTCAGTATTATTTTTATTTTTAATATTATCGGTATTTCTTATCTCAATGCATAAGACGTTTGAAAATCAATTATACGGAGAAAGGAATAATTACAATTTTTATAAAATTCAATACGCGCTTGAAGGGGTCAAAGAAAAAATTTTATACGATGCGGGCGCGGGAAAAAATATCATAAAAGACAAGCCGGCGAGCGTTCAAATAGGCGGCTCGGAAATTAATTACATACTTGACTGCGAAAATAGAAAGACGAATATAAATCGTGTGAAAAAAGAAGAGCTTATAGAAACGGCAAAAAAAATAATCGAAGACGAAGGAGAAGCTCAAGTTATTGCGGATTCAATACTGGATTGGATTGACGGAGACGATTTGGAAAGATTAAACGGCGCGGAAAAGAATTATTATAAAACGAACGGTTATGATTACGAGCCTGCAAACGCCGGAATCAGGAATATTTTTGAATTGTCGAAAATACGCGGATTGAGGGAAAAAAAAGATTATATTTTTCAGCCGGACGCGCCCTGTTTTGAGAAATATTATACGTCTGAAATTCAGGTTGATTCTACAGGAAATTCCAACGATACTAAAATTGACATATCTTCGGCGAGCGATACGGTTTTAAAATCGGAATTAAATCTTGATGAGAAACAGATGGCTGAAATAACGAAACTTCGGGAAAAAAATAATTTGACCGTAAAAACTTTTTCTCAAGCTATCGGCTCCGAAAAATGGATTTCGGTTAAATCCAAGATAGAAATTTTCGAGAATGTGTATTCTTTAAAAATCTGGAATATCATAAAAAAATACGAGCCGCAATTATTATATTATATAATTTTTTCCGAGAAAGAAGAAATCACGGTCAAAAAAAAAATATTGATTAATTTATTAAATTAACCGTTCATAATTTTATCCGCAAAACCGCGGTAAAATTTTATACGTTCCGATTCGTCCGGAATTTCTTTTCGCGGAATAATCGTAACGTTTTCAGTTTTTGGCAAATCAAAATTTTGTTCGACAAACATTTTGACTATGGGAGCCGGAACCGAATACAGAATATCAAACGGATCCTGCTCTCTTATTCCTTCGCGGATTTCTTTTGTTCTCTGCATTGTTCTTTCAAAATTATTTTTTATCATTTCCATTATTTTTTTCACGTTTGAAGAAATTTTTGAAAGATCCATTTTTTCAATGGACTGAGCCCAAAGATTTATATCTTTCAATTCTTTAAGTTCGTTGGGATTAAGTTTGACCGGCGGTTCGAAATACGCGAGTTTTATATTGTATTTCAAACCTTCGTATATAGAATCGCGAACTTCCATAGTCATCGGAGATCTGTATTGAGGGTCGGTGTTAACTCCGTTATAAAACACCGAATATCCTTTGTTTAAATAATAATCGGTAAGCGAATTAACGACCCACCAGCTTAAAGAGCTTTCCCAAGATTGAAAACAAGGCCCGTGTTGTTTGAAAAGCAGGTATCGGATGTTATCGCAAGATATGTTAATAACGTTTCCCAATTCTTTATAAAAAGTCGATTTTCCGCAACCGGCGGCTCCGATAGGAATGATAAGTTTCGGAGAATCGGACTGTAAGGTTTTAAGATTCCAATTTTTATTTGTAAACAAAGAAAATTGAATAAATCTTTCTATATGAGCCATACCTTCGAGAAATAACGAATTCATATCGTATCCGGTTATCTGGCATTTTGTCATTGTCAATATGGTATTAACCATATTGTAGATGTTCATAGAAAAACAATTTTTAAAAAATTTCAAATTTTCGATTACTTCGTCAAAATCAGGCAAATTCTTGACTATAAATGATTTCTGGTCATATGTCAGAGAAAAAATTCCTTGATTATATATGTTTTTAGCTTCAGTTAAAGCCCTCAATTTTTCTTCCGCTGTTTTTCCTTTAAACGCAACCGCTTCAATTATGCTACGGAAACAGATGTAGACGTCTTTACCGTAAAGAGTAGAATTGTCCCTTGAAATTTCTTCAAGAAGCTGAGGAACGCCGTATTTTAAAGCGATTATTTTAATTATATTCCTTGCGTATTCGTCCGGAGTCCTCCCCCAAAATTTATTTTTCACAGTCATTTGTTTATTCCTCCCGTTTATAATTATTTTCCTTAACTTATCAGCGTTATCATACCAACTAATTTTCAAATTGTCAAGATTTTTAAAATAAAAATTCATTAGGGAGCGTTTTAAAAACTTGTGAAAAATTCAACTAAAACCGGTTTAACGCTTTAGAAAAGTAACTGAATAGCAACCGAATATTTTTCGAAACTAAAAAATTCATAAAAAAAGTAAAAGAGGCGTTTAGAGAAAAATTTTATTTTTTTAATTTCGCGTATAGTTTTGGATTTAAACAAGTAAAAAAATTGGAGAATCATAAGCCGAATTCTGTAAATCCAGTTTAACTAAAAACCGAATCAGTAGCCATCTATCTGTAACCGACATTACTGCCGATTATCAAGCAATCTACCCGGCCAAAATTTTATTTGGCTTCTATTTGATCTTGCTCCAAACGGGGCTTTCAATGCGGACGCCGTTGCCGGCCCTCGGAATAAATTCCGATAGTTTTAAGCGGTATTTTTTTATGCCGCTTAAAAATCCCGGTAAGCTCTTACCTTACCTTTTCATCCTTACCCGTAAAATACGGGCGGTATATTTTCTGTTGCGCTGTCCGTCGCCTTGCGGCGCCCGGCCGTTAGCCGGCGTTTCTTTTGAAACCGTTTACTTTATTTGCGGGTAATCCGAATTTTGTCCGTCATTATCCGAAAATAAATATTAACGCTTTAAATTTTGTTTAATCGCGCAAATAGCTTAACAGTTCCAGGAGTTCGGACTTTCCTCATCTAAATAATTCTTTGAATTAAATATTATTTAATTAACTCAAAATTATTTATATGCGGCTACTTGATTCTCCAATTATTAAAAATCATATCAATCATTAGGAATAAAGTCAAGATTTTTTTTAAATTTTTATTTAGAAAAAGAGCAGTCAGAAATTGTTCCAATAATTTTAATCTAAAAACTGCGCTGTCTTTTTTTACGCAATTAAAAAATTGCCGGGAACCAATATTTTCCTTTCCTTTCAGCTCTTTTTCAAAATTCGATTGCAGATTTTGAGTAAATAAAATTTTTGCGAGTAATCTCAGTTATTTTGTAAAAATCAAGTTATAAACTTAACTTAACTTAACTTAACTTACGACGCCGAGGCAGTCTAATAAGTTTTAATATATAAAAAAAATATGGAAATAAAATTAATATCAAATTGCTAAAGCCGTATTTCATTGTAAAAGAAAATATTTTTTTATATATTCTTCCGGTTCAAAATTTTCCGGAATAAATCTTCCGATTAGAACCGGTCTGAACCGAACTGGTTTTTCATACTTTTTATCGAGACTTATCAAGATATAATAATCGCCCGATTCAAGTTTATTAATCTGATGATAACCGGAA
This sequence comes from bacterium, assembly GCA_036733285.1. GTDB lineage: Bacteria > JAGOBX01 > JAGOBX01 > JAGOBX01 > JAGOBX01 > JAGOBX01. The sequence continues at coordinate 18,112 of DAINAU010000051.1, read as the reverse complement.
TTAATGATTTTGAAATTAGAATTTATTAATGAACAATCGAGAGTTTCGTCGCCTGATTCTATTCCGACTCCAATAATTTTTTCCGATGGAATTTTGAATGAAAAACATTTTATATCGCCTGGGTTCATTATTGAAAACGTTCCGTAAGTGTCTTGTATAATTTCAATATTTTCTTTTTCAATACTTATTTTATCAATCGTATTTTCCGCAAATCCTCTGAAATAAATTTTATTATCCCCTTTCGGAAATACAATTCCGGATTTTTCGCCAAAAATTTCCGAGCATAAATTTTTTGAATCCTCTTCGTAAACAGCGTTGAAGACCAGCGGAACCCCGCTTGAAAATTTTATAAATTCATTCTTATCAGATTTTACGACAAAAGCGGCTGTTTTAGATTTTATCTCGATTTCTCTATTTTCTGTAAGAGGGATAGTTTTATCGTTTGAAATATCCAAACCGCCAAATCTGTTTTCAGCGTTGGCTTTGGCGCCGAACCAATATTTAAAAAAACCGGATTTCAGACGTAAACTTAATCTGACGTTTTTAAAAAATGCCGTTACGGAATCAGACTCGACGTATTTGCCAGTATTATCCATACAGCTTAATATATCATAGTTTCCTGTCATATTAATGAATTGCAAATCGCCGGAATCAAAACCGGAACATATTTTTTTCCGGCGTGAATATTGAGTCAGAGTTTCAAAAAAAGGTTTTGAATCAATCTTTTCATCGCTTGATTTTGCCGCGATATAAGTTCCGATTTCAGAATCCTGCAAATTTATTAAATAGTAGCGGCAGTTAGATTCTGAAAATTTTATGATTTCGTATTGCTCTGAAAAATTATAATATGCTTCTGATATAAGACTGTTTTTTTCCGATAATACGGCCGACTTTGGAGGTATGGTAAATTGAATCCGGTTCATAGAATTTTCCGGATTTATAACTGCGTAGTTCTTTGCAGGCAAAGAACAATTCAAATTATTTGTTAAAATTATATTTTTTGAGAAATTGATTTTTATCAAATTAATTTTAAGGTTTATTCCCGGGTCTTCGAGAAAATTATTTTCAGCGTTCCAAATTACGAGTTTGCCGGTCCGGGTTAAAACTGTAAAATTATTATTTATATTGAAATCGCTTGAACCTGCGTTTATCCGCAAATTATTAATATCGATGAGTTGATTTTCATTATTTGAGTTTTCGTTTGTTAAAATTCCGGAACCCAATTTATTATAAACTGAGCTGACAACCGCGCAGTTTATTTCGCCGTTGTTGACAGGAACGTCGATTATTAGAGGTCTGCCGCAATCAAACGAAACGTCATTGTTACCTTCATTCAACCGGAATTTCGAGATTTTAAATTCGATTTCTCCGCGTTCGTGTCCCGTTATGAAAATCGTTTTTTCTTTTAGCGGAACAAAGAGCCGCGTTATTCTTATTGAGGGTTTTTCGAGTTCGTCAAGGCAGTATAACTCATTGCCGGTATTTGAAAGATATTCTATTTCATAAGTTGAAATTTCACCGGACGAAAAAATTTCGGCTCCGGAAATCGTATATGGTTTTCCTAAAATATTCGACAGCTCGTTTTGTTTTTGGAGTTTTACGCCGTTAAGTTTAAAAACTGCCGTCGTTGAAATATTTTCAACCGGGCATAATTTGATATTATATTTTTTGCCGGAAATCAGCATTATTTTTAAATTTATGTTCGCATCGGATTTTGAAAATATTTCTTTCCCGTTGGAGTCTTCTAAAATGAACATTATAACTTTATCGGAATTTAGAGATATTGAACTGATTTCATTTTTGGGTATAAACCCAATTTGTTTGATTCTATCGCCGAGTTCAATCTCTTTTTCAGTTCCTTCAGGCATTAGTTCCGGAGCATCAAGATTGATTTTTTTAGCTGAAATCTTTATGATAGCCGAACCGGTATAATTTGCGTTTTCTTTTATTTCCCAAACCCGGTCAAGATTTGACGGCTTGCTATTTAAATTGTTGGCTATGGCGTTTTGGTTGTTTTCATTTTTGGAAACCCAATTGGTTTTTAGTTTGTATTTTCCTTCGCCGAGCGTTTTGCATATAGAAAAATTCCAGTTTTTTCCCGCGTCGTCTGAAACCGCGATCTGTTTATCGTCTGCATCGAACAGTTCCGCTCGAACGTCCGTTTGACCTAAAGAAAAAATTCTGTAGACGCCGGGTTCTCCAATCGATATTTTATGTTCTTCCGGAGGATTAGAATATATAGACGAGCCCGCCATTAATTCTTTTGACGATAAACCGATTTCGTAATTCATAAAATTTCCGAATCTCGAGTTTTCAATTTCCGCAATATATTTTCCTTTTTCAAGTTTTCCAGTAAATCCTTTTATATTGTCGATTATTCCTGAAATCCCTGATTCGCCGGATTTTTTTATTATCCCTTTCATATAATTTGTCAAAACGATTGAAATCTCGGCTGCCGCAGGAAGATAAAATTCGTATTTGTCCGGCATTCTATTTTTTATGTCTTCTGCGTCAATCCAGATATTGTTTAATATTTCGCCGAACCTTATTTTATGAAATCCTTTTCCTTCGACTTTTTTTTTGTTAATGTCATACTTGATAAATTTAAATATTCGATAAGTTTCGGATGTAAGCGGATACGATACAAGACGGTAAACGCCTTTTTCAAGTTCGGTTATCATTGGAGTTTTAAATATATTTGAGACAGGCCATCCGTTCGAGTCTTCAATGCGGTTGTCAAAAAATAGATTTGAACCGAGCGATTCTATATAATATAAACAACTTGAATCTACGTTTAATTCTGCGAACAAACAATTATCGGGCGGTATCAAAAGACCGTATTCTTTCAGTTCTTCGCAATTCTTAATTTCTATCGCAGAACCCGGTTTGATAATAATACCGGCTCTTCCCGAAGTATTATCCGACGACTCAACAGTAATATTGTATTTTCCTTTTTTGAAAAAATTCTGAATCACGAAATTTCCGTTGTCCGCATTGCATTCTTCTTGATACAATTGTTTTGAGATTTTTGTTTTTACAAAAGCTTTCAGTTTTAATCTGCCGTTTGATTCTATTCTATAAGTTCCGGATGTTTCAATTTGAAACTCGAAAGATTTTTGTTCTGAATAATCCAAATTAAAAAATACCGGCTGATTTACAAATAATTTTTCGTAGCCGACAAATTTATTTTTTTTTAATTCGTTGAAATTAGAAATTATTTCTTTATTTTTTTCTTTTTCAATTGATTCCGGAATTGTTCGTATAACTATCCGGCAGTTTTTATCTCCGTTGTTCTTTAAAGTTAAAATTTTATTGTTATAAGAATCTATCAATAGTGTTCCGTTTTCAATTTTATTCCCGTCTAAAAAGCAATCGATTTTTTCGCCGCCGGATATTGTTAATATTGATTTCTGAGAAAAAGAAATTGATTTAAGTTCAATCTGCTGGTTCGGATTTAATATTACCGGCAACGGAACGTTTAAATCGATAGGATATGGTCTGACTGTGAATCCTTTGTCGATTCTATATTGTTTATTTAAATAGAGTTTATAAGAAACGTCGTTTTGTAAATATAAGTCTGAAAATTGAACTCCGCTTTTAACGAGATTATCCTGAATCGTCGAATTTTTAAAAAATTTTTCGATAAAATCGGGTTTTGCTATGGATATATTAATTATTCCTTTTTTTACCGGCGTTAAAGTTAAAACATATATTCCTTTTTCAATATAAAATTTTTTATTTGTTTGCGACCAGTCCGGAGTCTCGTAATCATTGGGTTTGTTTATTAAAAAAGGTTCTAACCTGTATTTTGCCGATACTCCTTCGGATTTTATTTGATAATTGCCGGATGCGGTAAATTCCAAAAATATTGTGTTTTCGCCGGTTAGATTAAACCTTCGGGACCAGCCGTAATCGGCGTTGATTTCAATCAAACTTTTTTTTAGTATTTCCGGTTTGCCGTTATATTTGAAATTGACAAGAATTCCGGTTGCGTCTATATTATCCTGCGGAAAACCGGAATGGAGCGTCGACAACCAATAATCATTAGTAGAGCGAATATTCGGCAGCGCTATTTCATTATAGTCGTATCTTTGAAAAATCTGAAACCAAAATTTTTCAGCCGGATTTCCTGAAATTCTTACGATTTTATGGTCAGAGCTCGAATTCCCTAAAATTATTTTTGTTTCGGGATTTTTTGAATTTTTATTGATGCTTGACGATAGTTCGAAATTTTCAAAATCAAAAATTTTGTCGTAATAAAAATTGGAAACTTCAATGACTAAATCTTTTTTTTCCGCAAGCTGAACTAAAAAAAACGTCGCTTCATTTGAACATAAATACAGGTTCTCTCCGTATTCTGTTAACGAGTCTTCAAATCTTATGTTATTCCCGATTTCTTTAATCCCGTATTTTATATATGCCGGATATGCGGAGGCTTCGCTTAAATCCGCGCCTTCGTTTGACCATTGATTTTTTTTTCCTCCGTAGATTGTTAGCAAATAATAACCTTGGTTAACTTCCGCCGCTAAAATTAACCGGTTTAACTGTCTTCCGGTTTCGGTTAAAATTACTTTCTTGAAGGTTTTGCTTTCAACCAGCCATTCGCCTTCAAACCATAACCGGCAATCGTCGATAGTTCTTCCCGCGCATTCGAAATATATTATTTGATTCCGCGGAACATAAATCCAATATGACGCTTGTTCGTTTTCTTTTAATGAAATCCGTTTTGATTCGTTCGCCGATAAAGTTTCAGGTTCGAGGTTTTTTTCCGTCGAGTAAATAATTTTTATGCGGAATACGCCTTTCCCTTTTTTTAATGAATAAGTTGAAATTTTATATTCTCCGGCTTCGAGCAAAAAATATCCTTCTCCGTCTTTTTCGCCAGTTTCTCCGTATAATCGCGATACTCCCGATAGTTTGTCGGTCAGAGTGAACGCGGTTCCTTGTTTTTCGGAACTTTCAATTTCTATATAATATCTGCCGGATTTATTCGCGTTCAAAATACAAAAGTTTTTATCTTTTGCGTCAAACTCGGTTTTACTTAAGACGTATTCGTTTTCAGCGGCAGCATTCAAACAAAACAAATTAAAAAAAATTACCAACAAACAAAAAAAATGTTTTTTCATAATTTTTTCCTTAAAAATTTAGATTTATTGAATTAAACAATAACTTTAAACGTTTTTGATTTGTTTCTTTATTTTTTATTATTGAAAATAACGGAAAAAAACTGAATCCCGTCGATTCATTTGAATTGGCGTATTCAAATGTTTTATATAATAAATCGGCTTTGGTTCCGGTTTCCTTTTTTGAAAAATTAAATATTCTCCAGAATCTCGCGTAATTTTTTTCTACGGAAGTCTCGTTTAAAAATAAGTCCAGAGCCAATATGTTCGCCTCGACGATTAGTCCGTTGATTTTTTTTATTTTTATAAAAGGAAAAAACTGTTCTTTTTTTACGTTTAATTCTTTATAACTTTTATAAAAAGGAAGAATATTCAACTTTGAAATTTGTCCGGTTTTATCGTCATACCGGGTTATTAACGGATAAAAAAAATATTTTTTTTCAATCTGTTTTTCGGGGAAAAAGGTTTTTCCCGCTAAAAAACAATATTTTTTTTTTATTATTCCGGCGTCTATTATGCGTTCGTAAAATGGAAAAACCGAGAGATATTTATCCGAATGATTTTTTTTAAATTTTATAAACGGATAAAAATATGAAATGTATTTTCCTGTTTTGTTGTTGTCTTCGCCGTAGATAAAAAGAATGCTGAACGAATTGTATTTAGAGCCGTTTTCGTTTTCAGATGTTTCAGTTCTGTAAAACGGCCAGAAAATATTTTTGGAAATTTTTTTGTTAGTCTTTTCAATTGAATAAAAAGGAAAGATTTTTTTATAGACGTATTGCGAACCGGTTTTTGAATGACCCGAAGCGAATAAAGGATACGCGTAATGATTTATTATTATTCCTTGATATTTTGTCCGCATATACAAAGGGAAAAAAAGAAAATCAATCTCGTCTTTTCCAAGTTTGCCTTTTAAATTTCCCGCAATAGGAAATACGCAGAAATACGAGAGTTTGCCCGCGTCCTTTCCCGTCATTATCGAAGGGAAAAAAATAAAGTCTTTATCGCTTTTACAGTCTAAACCGTTTTTATAATCGGTAATATTGAAGATTCCGAATAATTGAGTTTCCCGTTTGTAAGAATTGTCTACGGCAGAAAATAGCGGATACAAAAGTTCAAATCTGTTTTCTTTATTTGCGTTTGATTTTCTTGCCAACAGAATATTTTTTCCGGAGCCGCTTGAATCAATATAAAAAACCGGATTAAGAATGTGTTTGTATTCTTCGACGCCGGAGTTTTCATAAAGAAAACCGAGTTTTATATTATGGGCTTGCAAAAAATATGGAGTTATAATTAAAATAAAAAAAATCACAGGAGCGCATTTTATCTTGTTTTTCATATTGGAAATTCAACGGTGAATTTCGCGCCTCCGCTTGTTTTGTTATTTTCAACCGATATTACGCCGTTGCATATATCTGCCATTTTTTTCGATATGGCAAGACCGAGTCCCGAACCGTTGTTTTTACTTGTATAGAATGGCGCGAATATCTTTTTTATTTCAGATTCGTCAATGCCGGCTCCGTTGTCTATCACTTCAAAACTATAGGTTTTACTTGATTGAGAAAATATTACGACGATTTTACCGGAAACGTCTTTTATTGATTCTATAGCGTTTTTTATGAGATTTATCATTATGAATTTTATCGGTTCTTTGAATATTTTTATTTTCTCTGATTTGATATTGTTTATACATTCGAAATCGAATTTTTTTGTTCTGAAACTGAATTCAAGCATTTGAACGATTTCATTTATAATGGTTTCAACGGATATTTCCTCTTTGTCTTGAAACGATATTCTGGAAAATTCGCTGAATTTTTTTGTTATGTCGGAAATTTTAGAAAGCTCGGCGTCGATTTTATTTTTTATTTCGGATATTTTTTCATTGCCGCCTTGATATTTGCCGAGCACTTCGAGCATAAGCGATATGTTGTTAACAGGATTGTTTATTTCGTGTGAAATTCCGCTTGATAAATTTGAAAGTATCTGAAACTTTTCAAGCTGATAATTTTTTTCGCGTATGCTTTCGAGCTCATTATTGAGATTGTTTAAGTTATTCATCATATTGCCGAATTGACTCTGAAGTTCTCCTAACTCGTCGGTTCTGTCTATTGGTATTTGAAATTCAGTATTGCCGGCTCCAATATTCCTCATAGCGGAAATTATTTTGTATATGGGTTTGATTATGTGCCTTCTTATGAAATATGAATAAACAAATATTATTAAAAAGGTAGAAACGAAACTCAACACCAAAAAGAATTTAATTAACATTTCTTTAATTTTTAACGAACTCATAGTTAAATCCGTTTCAGTATTATATGGGATGTTTATAATTTTGCCTATGAATAAAATATTAATAAGATTGCTCAACAGAATAATTATTATAAACGGAAGAATCAGTTTATAAAAAAGTCCGTTTTTTGTAGATTTCATATTTGTTTCGGCGTTGACGAAAAATCAATTAATTTTATATTGTTTTTTTTTATTATTTCGATTGCTTCTGGCGAAACCAATGTTTTTAATTCGGTTTCTCTATGATGAGTTAGAGAAGAAGAACCCTGCAATTCAGCCCGGTTGTAAGCCGGATGAAACATCAGTTCGAGCGGTTTTTCACAATTCCGCATAGCATATAAAATTTTTTTAAAATTATCCAAATTCATTTTACCGGCGTAAAAAAAACCGGAAAACAAATTGAAATCGTCGAACCATTCCGATTTATAAGTTCCGGTTTTCAAATGGTGTTGAATGTATGACTGATAGGAAAAGTCTGCGGAATAGAAATCCGCGTTTTTTTCAATATCTTGCATAAAATTCAAATCCGCGGACATTCTTATTTTTTTTATATTGAATTTTTCCGCTAAGTTTTCAACCGTTTTAAATATAGGCAAATACTGATGACTGTGTTTGTGCGAATCTATATGCGTGATTTTTAATCCGGAATCGGATAGCGCTGACAATTGCGCGTATAATTCTTTTTCAACGTCTTTTATTGATATGAAGCCTTTTTTTATTTCAGCGATAAGTTTATAAACGTCGCGGTAAAATTCGCCGGTTTCCGGATTGGCGGCGTTTGTTGCCGCTAAAGGTTTTCCTGCGTTAAGATTCAAGTGTATTCCGCAGGGAATACCATGTTTTTTAGCGGTATTTATAGCGTCTTGAGCGCCGGACATATTTATCATCAAGGTGGCGCTCGTTAAAATTCCATTGTTATAAGCGTCCGCGATTCCATCGTTGACGCAGTTTAAAAGTCCGAAATCATCGGCGTTAATTATTAAAGTTTTCATTTATTTGGATACTATATAATATTTTTATTAAAGAGTCAAATACAGAATTTATTCAATGCGGATTTGTTTTATCCGATTCGAGTATCTTTTAAAAAAAATAAACAGTCTTGCATTTTTTATCGGTATTATTATATAATGTTGCAGAATAAAATTTTAATCTGAAAATTGTAATTCGTAATGAAGCGTTGATGCAATAAAAGCGGTTTGAATAAAAAATGAAAACAATAAAATCTATCGGAACGATGCGTAAAATTTCTTTAAGTCATTTACGGAACGGAGAAAAAATCGGATTTGTTCCGACAATGGGATATTTGCACGACGGACATTTATCTTTGTTAAAAAAATCAAAACAAGAAAATGACATAACGGTTTTATCGATATTCGTCAATCCGACTCAATTTGCGCCGAACGAAGATTTTGATTCGTATCCGCGCGACTTTAAACGCGACGAGAAATTGGCCGCTTCGGAAGGAGCGGATTATGTTTTTTATCCTTCAATTAAGAAAATGTATCCGGATAATTTTTCGACATTCGTAGAATCCGAAACGATTTCCAGAATACTCGAAGGCGAATTCAGACCTTCGCATTTCAGAGGCGTATTAACAATCGTAGCCAAACTAATCAATATAGTAATGCCGGATATTATGTATCTTGGACAAAAAGACGCTCAACAAGCGGCGATACTTACAAAAATGGCGGCGGATTTAAATTTCCGCACCGCAATAAAAGTAATGCCTGTTATCAGAGATAAAAACGGGCTTGCTTTAAGTTCAAGAAACGCGAGATTGACAAAAAATGATTATATAACCGCGCTTCAGCTTAACAAGACATTAAAACTCGGAAAAAATATTGCGGAAGAAATCGGAGACGTCAATACAAAAAGGTTGACATTGCAATTGAAAAAGTATATAACCGAATTCGGCGATATCAAACTTGATTATATCGCTTGCAGAGATTGCATAACGTTTGAGGAACCCGTAAACATTGAAAACAAGACTTATATCTTGATAGCGGCGAGAGTAGGCAAAGTCCGGCTCATTGATAATATGATTGTTAAACCGAAAAAATAATTATTTTAAATCTTAAATAAATTAAAAAATCGGGAGGCTATTTAGTATGGCAAGAAAAACAATATTGGTTGCATTAGGCGGCAACGCGATAAAACAGGCGGATGAAAAAGGGACTGCCGAAGAGCAATTTAAAAACGTTTATATAACCTGCAAACAACTGATACAATTACTGAAAGCCGGTCATAGACTGGTCATAACTCACGGGAACGGACCGCAGGTTGGGAATTTATTATTGCAGTTTGAAGCTTGCAAGGAAACCCCCGCGCTGCCGCTTGAAATGGCGGGAGCTATGACTCAAGGGTTAATAGGTTATATGTTTGAACAGGTTTTGACCAATTTATTATGGGAAGAAAAAATGCCGCTTCCGGTAGCCGCTATTGTGAATCAGGTTCTTGTCGATTCCAATGATCCGGATTATAAAGATCCCACTAAACCAGTAGGTTCTTTTTATACGAAAGAAGAAGCGGAACAATTAAAAAAAGACAGACCTGACTGGATAATAAAAGAAGTGAAACCGGCAAATGTAGAGCGAAGATTCAGAAGAGTCGTGGCGTCGCCCGACCCGATAAAAAATATGGAATATATTGCAATCCGTAGAATGCTTGATTCCGGCATTGTGGTCATCGCGTCCGGCGGCGGTGGCGTTCCGGTAATTTATAATGAAAACGGACATTTGCGCGGAACTCCGGCTGTTATTGACAAAGACCTTGCCGGTGAAAAACTTGCCGAAGTCGTTGGCGCCGATATATTATTGATATTGACCGACGTTCCTAACGCATTGATAAATTTCGGAAAACCGGAACAAAGACCTGTTGAAAAAGTGAGTTTTTCCGAAATGCAGAAATTATACGACGAAGGTCATTTTAAATCCGGAAGTATGGGTCCTAAAGTAAAAGCCGCTTTGAGATTTGTAGAATTCGGCGGAGACAGATCTGTAATCACGTCGCTTGATAAAGCGTTTGACGCTATTCGCGGTAAAACCGGCACTCAAATAGTTCCGGACTGGAAGATTTAACCGGAAAGTTTCAGTTGATTTTTGAAAGAGCGATTACGCTTAACCCGAAGAATGATTAGTTCATTTTTCGGGTTTAAATTAAATTAAAAATAAAGGATTCGGTTTTGAATAACATATAAATTCTTTACGATTTTGAAATCAATCCTAAAAAAAGAAGATGTTATAAATGAATAATAAAAAAATTAAATGTTTAAAATGTATAAATTGCGGGGTTGAGACAGCTCCCAAAAAAAACGTCTATATATGCTCTAAGTGCGGTTCGAATCTCGAAGTAATAATGAATTATGCGGAAATTAAAAAGAGATTTAAAAAATCCGATTTGGCTCTTAATAAAAAATTCGATATATGGAGATATGAACCTTTGCTTCCGGTTGATAATCTGAAGCTTGTTCCGCCGGTTCAAATAGGAGGCGTTCCGTTATATGACAGCGTTAAACTTGCTAAAGAAATTGGAATTAAAAAATTATATTTAAAAGACGAAGGGAAAAATCCAAGCGCGTCTTTCAAAGACAGAGCCGGAGCGATAGCTCTTTTAAACGCCCTTGAAAATAAGGAAAAAGTTATATGCGGCGCGTCGACTGGAAACGCGGCTTCGTCGATGGCATGTCTTGCCGCGACTACTGGAATTAAAACCATAATATTTGTTCCGCAAACCGCGCCAAAAGCTAAAATAGCTCAATTGCTTGTATTCGGAGCTACAGTGATTATGGTTAAAGGAACTTACGACGAAGCTTTTGATTTATGCGTTAAAGCGTCGAATGAGTTTGGATGGTATAATCGAAACACCGGATATAATCCTTACACGCGAGAAGGAAAAAAAACGTGTTCGTTTGAAATAGCCGAACAATTGAATTGGAGTGTTCCTGATTATGTTTTTGTTCCGGTCGGCGACGGAAATATCATATCTGGAATCTGGAAAGGCTGGAAAGATTTGTATGCGCTGGGATTTATAAAACAGCTGCCGAAAATTGTCGGATGTCAGGCGCAATTCAGCAATTCGATTCAAAAAGCGTTTGACGGAGACGGAATAATAAGAGCTGTCAGCGGGAAAACAATTGCGGACAGCATTTCGGTTTCTATTCCTCGCGACGGTCTTTGCGCTGTAAAATCAATACAAGAATCAGGCGGTTTTGCAATTACTGTTACTGATAATGAAATACTTGACGCAATAAAAACCGTGGCTCGCGGAGCGAGCATTTTCGGCGAACCGGCTGGAGTAGCCTCAATCGCTTGTTTGAAAAAAGCCGTAAAAACGAGAAAGATTAATAATACTGAAACAGTTGCGGCTTTGATTACGGGAAATGGTTTGAAAGACGTCGAGAGCGCTATGAAATGCGTAGGAAAACCGTTTTTAATCGAACCAGAATTGAAAGCGTTGAAAAAAATAATAAAAAGCGGAGTTGCCTGATTGGATTAAAATTTAGCGTTTCCGGGAGTTCTCGGGAATGGAATAACATCTCTGATATTAGCCATTCCCGTGATAAACTGGATAAACCTTTCGAATCCGAGTCCGAATCCGGAATGAGGAACCGTTCCGTATTTTCTTGTTTCAATATACCATTTGTAATCGTCTTGATTAAGTCCGCATTCTGTCATACGAGCTAAAAGTTTATCGAGTCTGTGTTCGCGCTGGCTGCCGCCGATTATTTCTCCGATTTTGGGAACAAGCATATCCATTCCTCTTACCGTTTTATCATCGTCGTTGACATACATATAAAACGGTTTAATACTTTTAGGATAATCAATCACTACAACCGGAGAATTGAAAATTTGGCGAGTTAGATATTTTTCGTGTTCCGCCTGAAGATTGGCTCCCCAGCTTACCGGAAATTCCCATGTTTCTCCGGATTTTTCAAGAAGCGAAACCGCTTCAGTATAGGTTATAACCTTGAATTCGGATTTTAAAATATGTTCGAGTCTGACAAGTATAGTTTTATCAATGAATTTATTGAAAAAACCAATATCGTCGGCAAGGTTGTCTAAAGCGAATTGAATCAGAAATTTTATAAACTCCACAGCGGTTTTTATGTCCGACTGCAAATCGCAAAAAGCCATTTCAGGTTCAATCATCCAGAATTCCGCGAGATGACGCGGAGTGTTTGAATTTTCGGCTCTGAAGGTCGGTCCGAAAGTATAGACGTCGCCGAGACTGCAAGCGTAAAGTTCGCCTTCAAGCTGGCCGCTCACGGTCAAATAAGCGGCTTTGCCGAAAAAATCTTTTGAAAAATCAGCGGTTTCTTTTTTGTTTTTCAAATCAAGCGTAGTAACTTTGAACATTTCTCCGGCGCCTTCGCAATCGCTGCTTGTTATGATAGGAGTATGAACGTAAAAAAAACCTTTTTCGTTAAAAAATTTATGAACTGCAAACGAAATGCCGTGTCTAATTCTTCCTATTGCGCCGAATGTGTTTGAACGCGGACGCAGATGCGCGATTTCTCTCAAAAATTCAAAGGTATGTCCTTTTTTCTGCAAAGGGAAGCTATCATCCGCGTATCCGTAAATAAAAAATTTTTCCGCTTTCAATTCTGATAATTGACCGGCGCCCGCGGATTTTATAAGAATTCCTTCGATTCGCGCGGACGAACCGGTCGTTAGTTTTAATATTTCATTTTCATAATTTGGAAGCGAAGAATCCGCTATGACTTGAAAATTTTTTATTGTGGAACCGTCGTTGATTTCAATGAAAGAAAAACCTCCTTTTGAATCGCGGCGGGTTCTTACCCAGCCTTCTATTAAAACCTTGCGGTTATCCGGCGGGATGTTAACCAAATCTTTTATTTTTGTTCTTTCCATATTTATTTTTGTAGAATAATATCTTTAGGCGAAATTTTATTTTCAAGAATCGCCGAACCGATGATTCCGCCGTCGGCGAATTTTAAAACGGTTTTTAAATCCGAAGCGGTTCTTATTCCGAAACCCACGTAGACCTCCCTGTTTGAAAGCTTTTTTATAAGCGGAATTTTTTTTAAAACATTTTTGTCGAGTTTCACTTTGCTGCCTGTAACTCCCGAATAGGTAACATAATAAATAAATCCGGTAGTTAATTTGCCGATGTATTTTATCCTGTCGTCATGCGTATTGGGAGTAACTATAAAAACGCTTTTTTTTTCGTGTTTTTTCGCGTAGAAAAGCATCTCGCCGCTTTCTTCCGGCAGTAAATCGGGGATAATGAAACCGTCTATGGCGGATTTCATAAATTTTTCAATTCCGTAATTCAAAATAGGATTGAAATAGGTCATTGAATAAATTGGTATGAGGGTTTTAGTTTTTAATTTTTTTATATAATCGAGGTATCCGTCGAAAGTCACTCCTTTTTTTATGGCGGCAGTCGCCGCGGAATGTATTGTTTTGCCGTCCGCTATGGGATCGGAAAAAGGATACCCGACTTCCATTAAATCCGCAATTTTTAAAAAGTCCATCGCTTTATTGAAAGATTCTTTTACGCTTGGAAATCCATACATTATGTATGGAATAAATTTTTTTCCGGTTTTCATTTTTGTTTCCATTTAAAAAAATTAGAATTCTTCTTTATAATTATACAAATCCGTATTTTTATTGAAAAAATCTTTTATCGATAAATTTAATGATTTCAGAAATTCATGTATATCTGTTTCAATATTTCCAAAACCGACGTATCTTACGGACTGAACGCCATACGCGTCTTTAACAGCCGCTTTTATAACAAGATTTTTCGAATAATAATTATATGAGTTTTCAATTTGACCGGACGACACGTTTTTATTTAAATCGAGGGCTTCCCGCATCCAGCCTTCGTCCGGAAAAATTTTAATCCAGATTTGATTGACAATAATGTATTTGAATTGTTCGTAATCGCTTATTCTGTTGCTTTGAAGATTAATCGGAATTTTAATTTTATCTTTTAGTTTAGAAATAATGTTTGTTTCAGCCGCCGTTAAAACCTGTTGCGAAGCTCCGGCTTCTTTTAGCAAATAATACAGTTTTAAAGGAAACGTCAAAGTGAATTTTTCCGAAGATTCGCATTCGAGTTTTATTATTCTTGATAAAGTTTTATTGAAAGTTCCGGACGTTATAATCGAGCTTCCCGGATAATTTTTTTTTAAATCGTGAAAGTTTTTATGGCTTTTAGCGAAATTACCCGTTTTATAATAGGCTTTGGCAAGCGAAAATAAAATTGAATCCTTAATGTCTTCGGGAAAATCGTTGAAGATTTTTATGGTTTCCTGAATAAAAGTTTCAAATCTTCCTTTTAGATACAGTGATTTATGCAATTCGTTATATAAGTTTCTGTGATTGGTTTGATATTGATAATATTGAGAAATCGGCGGCTTTAACGCTTTTGAAGATTCGATTGAGTCCGGAGTTTCAGCCGACAGGCAAGTTTGATGAAACGAACATAAAATGAAAATTAAAAACAAAATCAACTTTTTTTTCATCGGAGTTATTTACCGTCTGATATTAAAGCGGATGATTTAGTTAAAACCGGAGTTATAAAAAACATAAGCTCGGTATTTTCTTTTTTCTTTTGTTCGCGTTTGAATAAATTGCCGAGCAGAGGAATATCTGAAAGCACGGGAACATTAAGCTTAGTTGATATTTCGTCCTGTTTTATCAGTCCTCCGATTACGATTGTGTTGTTTGATTTCACATTGCCGAACGTTTCGGCTTCGCGTTTTTTTATTATCGGATTGTATCTTGTCCCGGATAATTGCTGGCTTTCGTCAAGTTCGCTCACTATCAAATGAATATTCAAACCGACGATATTACCCTCAATCGAAGCCGGCGTTACTTCAAGCGTTATCCCAACGTCTTTAAATTCGGTATATTGTTGAATTACGTTGTCATTGTCGTCGTCGTTGCTATTTATAGTATCGATGGATATTTTAGTTACCGGCACTTCTTTGCCTATTTTAATAACGGATTTTTTGTTATGAACAGTAGTGATTTGAGGTCTTGATAAAATTTTCATGCTTGAAGCGGTTTTCATAAAATTCATCATAGCGTTAAAACGTTTTGTGTCGAGAACCGAATACCTTAGTCCTTCCAGCGGAGTAAACGCATCGTCGCCTGAAACCGATTCGCTTGTTCTCAATCCCATATTGGTTCCGAATGTATTGGTTTTTCCATAGCTCCATTCAATGCCTGCTTGAAAATTATCGTTTAGACTTACTTCGGCAATAACCACGTCAATCAAAATTTGGTCGGGAATTTTATCGATTTCTTCAATTAATTTCATTAAATGAAAATAATCGTTTGCGGTGGCGTTTATCAAAACCGAGTTTGAAGTTTTATCCGGCGTAACATAAACGTTTTCCGATATCATAAATCTGTTTTTTATAAGAGTTTCGTCTAAATTCGGATTTGTGGTTTTATTTTGAATTTGTATCTGTTGCGTGGATTTTATCATAGTATTAATCATATTCGCCATATCTTCGGCAGGAACGTTTTTGCAGGAATAAACATAAGATTTGATTTCGTTTTCAAACGTTGATTTTTCGTTTGTCCTCGGTTCGGAATCAAGCCGGTTCAGCCATTCGCGGGTTGTCGCTATCATTTCGGGATTATCTGAAATCGCCACTATTTTATTTTGCTTGTCAACCGCGATAATTTTCAGATTATCCGAACTGTTTTTATAAATGCCGTCTCCGACTATTTTTTCGAGATTTTTTACTATATATTCCGGCGTTCTATGTTTTAAATCAAATATTTTTGTTATTAGTTGTTCTTTTTTTATAGTTAAATCCCTGTCAAGTTCTGAAACAATTTTATCAATGGCGTTGAAATCCTGAGGCTGCGCCATTATGAAAATCGAGTTTGACCGCTCGTCAGTCATTACGTTCTGAATTTTAAGGTAATTGTTGTTGATTAAAAACATATCGAATTGTTTTTTGACGTCCGAGCATTTGCCGTATTTCAAATTATATACCCTGATTTTGAGATTATTCGCCAGAGCCGTATTCAATTTAACGTCAAGTCTTTTTACTAATTCGTCGATTTTAGAAATTGTCTCCAAATCCGCGTTCAAAATCACCGAATTTGTTCTTTTGTCGAAACTTATCTGGTTAATCCTTTTATCGGGTTTTGATTGATTGTCGGCGTAATCGATTATTTCTTCTTGAAACATTTGCTTGATTATTTCCGCAACGTCGGCTGCGTCGGCGTAAATAATTTTATATGTTTTTATTCCTTGCTGAAATTTTTGAGAGCTTAAATCAATAGCGTTGAAAATCGAAGTCAACGGACCGTCGATATCTTTTGGAAATGAAATGTTTAACGAATTATCAGAGGCAATGTTTTCTACTGATTTTATTGTTTTCAAAAGGTCGAGATTTTCCTGTTTTAATACTATATTTTTTATTATTAATTCGCTTTTGGATTTTGGTCTGATTTCGCGGTTAAGTTCTTGCGTATTATTGCCGTACGTCAGTATAGAATTCAAATATCTTGATACGGTTAACGATTCGGCGTTTTGAAATTTGAAATTTTTTATTTTATATTTCCCTATGTTTTGATTTGAAATTTTAAAAGTGTTCAGAAAATTATTGATATTTTCCATATCATCCGACTGAAGCAAGATATATGAAAATTCTTTGAAAATCGCGGTCGATACATTTTCAATCTTTAATTCTTTTAAACTTAATAACGAATTATTGAAATCAGTTCCGCTCATCTGTATTATATAATAATATTTTGATAACGAATTATAATTTCCTATAACCGCGTTTTTTTTTGAAATTATAAAAGACCCGTTTTCATATTCGCATAAATAACCGTAATCCTTAAGAATTTTATTTAATAAAACCGGCAGAAATTTTAACAATATTTTATTGTCGCTTTTTAAGGTTATATAATCCGTTATATTAAAAAAATCCTTTTGATATTTTATTTTTGTCAATACTCCGATTGTTTCAACCGCTTTTTCTATCGTGGCTCTGTCAAAATCAAGCATTACGTATTCTATATTAGTTTCGATTTTATTAATTTGCGGAAAATTTTCATATTCTCTTTCTTCTTTTTTTATATCTGGCGATAACGTTTTTGAATAATAATCTTCATCCGAAAGTTTGGTTCCGGAAATTTCCAAATCCGGATAGCCCTCCCAAAAATTTTTGTTTGAGTATTTTGACTGGGGATAACGAACGTTTAAATATTTACGGAGTTTTTTGTAGGAGTCAATATCGTTTATCTTATAATGAAGCGCAGATAATAAGTATATTGCGGCGTCTGCGTATGCGGTTTCAATATTTTGTTCCGCATATTTTTTTAAATATTCGATTGCAAGATTATATTTATTGAGATAAGCGTAACTTTTTCCCATTTTATAATATACGTTATATAAATCATTTTTATTAATCGTATTTGAATTTAATATGAAACCGTATTCCTTTATTGCATTCTCATAATTTTTTGAGCTGTAATATTTATCGGCTTCAATCAAACCGGAATATGCTGTTTTTATCTCAATAATTAATAAAAAACAAATTAATATAATGAAAACGGGTTTTATTTTGTTCATAAAAATATTTAGTATATAAAAATTTTGTTAAATTCTAACATAATATATAAATAAGTCAAGATAATAAATTAAGTTTTCAGAATTAAAGAATAAAATATTTTATTAGAGGAAAATGGCATTACAGAAAA
>DAINAU010000050.1:0-25554 GCA_036733285.1 bacterium | reverse complement strand
ATCATTTTTCCGAAACTGGTTGTCGTAAATTCCGAAACTGGTTGTCGCGTCAACAGTCGGGCTACGAGAAAGCGTATAAAGACGAATTGACTCAAATATTCGGGAGACGGGCTCTTAACGAAGAATTCGCAAAATTATCGGGAATATACTGCATAGTTATGATTGATATAGATCATTTCAAAAAATTCAACGACACATACGGACATAAAGCCGGAGATACTGTGTTATACTCCGTTGCTCAGGTGTTGGAAACTCATTGTTCCGGCAAAGTATTCAGATACGGCGGAGAAGAATTTACTATCATTTATAAAAACGGCAATATAAGAAAAAATTTTAAAGAAATCGATTACATACGAAAAACTATAAGCAAAACAAAAATAAATATCGGAAAAAATAAAACCGGTAAAAAAGAAAATAAAGCGGCTGTTACAATAAGCGCCGGCATATCAATAAAAGACGAAAAGATCTCGACCCCGCAAGATGCGCTTGGCAAAGCGGACGAATATCTTTATAAAGCAAAAGAAAACGGGAGAAACAGAGTGGAAACAGATTTTGACGTTTTGGAAAAAAATCAAAAAAAAAATTCTGACGAATCTTGCGCCTCCGGAAAATCCGGAGGCAATTCGATTGCCTCCAAAAAATCCGGAAACGAAATCTCGCGCCTAAAGAAAAAAAATTAATCCCGGATAAATGTTATATAGTATAAACGGTTAAACCCTTTTTTTCTTATTTTTTCATTAACCGCGCAATTAATTGCGCGGTTTGAAAATAGAAACGCTATTTCGAACCGTTTTAACGGTTTTGAAGACAAATCCCCCAAGTTACAGCTAGCGTCATTCTTTCATTGATTACCGTTTGAATTTACGCCAATCTTTTTAGGATTCCTTTTTTCCCTAAAAATAAAATCAGACCCGCCAAATCCGGTCCCTCTGCGCTTCCTGAAATAAGGATTCTGATTATATGATACAGTTCTTTTCCTTTTATTCCGGAAATGTTCTGAACATTTTTAAATACCGCGTTAACGTTTGATTTGTCAAGTTCGCTGATTTTATCAAGTTCATCAATTAATACTTTTTTTATTTTTAAAGCGTTTTCCGAAACGGATATTGTTTTTGCGTCTTCTCCGGAAAAATTTACGGCGTCGTCAAATAATAATTTTGTAAAACTTGAAACGTCGTTTATCGAGTCTATTCCGTTTCCGGTTAATTCAGCGATTTGTTTTATTTTTCCAAAATCATAATCTTTGTCAATGAATTTATTATCAATCAGATAATTTCGTATAAGATTCGCAAGTCCGTCAATGTTATTTTTTTTCAATTCTCTTATATATAATCCGTTCATCCATTTCAATTTGTCAATATCAAAAACCGAACCTGATTTTCCGCATTTGCGCAGATCGAACATTTTTATAATCTCTTCGACCTTGAAAATTTCCTTGTCGTTTCCGGGATTCCAACCGAGCAAAGCAATGAAATTCACAACTGCGTCCGGAAGAAATCCTTTTAATTTATAATCGGAAACGGATACGTCGTTCTGTCTTTTGCTAAGTTTGCTTCTATCTGCGTTCAACAAAAGCGGCAGATGCGCGAAAAGCGGAGGCGTCCATTTAAAATATTTATAAAGGAGCAGATGCTTCGGAGCGCTCATAAGCCATTCTTCTCCGCGTATAACGATGGTGATTTTCATCAAATGATCGTCCACTACGTTTGCAAGATGATAAGTGGGAAATCCGTCTGATTTTAAGAGCACCTGATCGTCGACATTTTCAAAAGGAATCGTTACTTCTTCGCGTATAATATCGTTAAAAGAAATATTGCCCGTTCCGGGCGTTTTCATTCTTATAACATATGGAATATTATTTTTTAGATTTTCGTCAATCTGTTTTTGAGTTAAATTTCTGCAATGCCGGTCGTATTGCGTTGATTCGCCTTTGCTTTTCTGTTCTTCTCGCATTTTATCAAGACGTTCCGCGGAACAAAAACAATAATAAGCGTCTCCCTGTTCAACAAGCTGAAAAACATGTTTTTTATATATTTCAAGACGCTGCGATTGTATATAAGGTCCGTATTCCCCGCCGCAATCCGGACCTTCGTCCCAATTAATACCGAGCCATTTCAATGATTCCATTATCTGTTCAATCGACCCGTCGACAAATCTTTCTTTATCGGTGTCTTCTATTCTTAAAATAAAAGTTCCGCAATTATTACGGGCGGTGAGCCAATTGAACAAAGCGGTTCTGGCTCCGCCTATATGCAAATAACCGGTGGGACTTGGCGCGAATCTTACTCTGCATTTTTTTAAATCGTCCATTTTATTAAACTCCGTTTTTTAAATTTATTAACGCTTCAAAAGCGGCTTTCTTTTCAGCTTCTTTTATTCTCGGTCCGGAACCGGTTCCGTATAATACTCCTTTTAAATAGACTTCAACCTTAAAATTTATGTTGTGTTCTTTTCCGGACGTTCCGACTGTTCTGTATTCCGGTTTGCATTTCAAGTTTAATTCGCTGTATTCCTGAAGTTTGGATTTATAATTTTTGAGATCAGCCGATTTTAATTTTTCTATTATCGAATTTTTAAAAAGTCTGATTACTATTTTGTAGACCGTTTTATAAGACGAATCAAGATATGCCGCGCAAACTAAAGACTCGAGCATATTTGAAGCTATTCCCGCCTTGTTTTTATCGGATTCTGAAATTCCGGAAGTAATAAAGCACGAACTAAGATTAATATCGTCTGATATTGATTTCATATTTGCCCTGCTTACAACGTGCGATTTGACCGCGGTCATTTCATATTCTGAAAATTCCGGATATGATATATATAAATATTCCGAAACTACGGTTCCGATTAAAGCGTCTCCGAGAAATTCCATCCGTTCGTTGCTTTCAATATTGGAATCGGGAGATTTAACTTTTTCTTCGTTCACATATGAAGAATGTAAAAGCGATTTATACAATAGATTGCGGTTTTTAAATTTATAACCTATTTTATTTAAAACGCCATCGAGTTTGGATTTGTCAAAATTATTTTTCATCGCCTTTCCAAAAAATTGACAAAGCGTTGTCCCAAAAAATTTTTTTTAAATTTATTTTATCAATATTTAATCCGGAAAATTTTTTCACATAACCGGACTGGCTTTTCCACGGCGAATCAGTCGCGAATATAATTTTTGATTTATCGTGTTTTTCGTATATTTTATAAAACATTTCGTCCGAGATTTCGTCGAACGTATAAGCGGTGTCGAGAATTATGTTTTCCCCTGCAAGATAAGTTGCTACGTCTTCCCACAATAAAAAACTTCCAAGATGCGCGGCTATTACTTTTAGACGCGGATATTTGCGTATCAATTTGTTAAGATTTTCCGGATTGCATCTTGACCCGACAAAAGCTATAT
Source organism: bacterium (assembly GCA_036733285.1). Classification (GTDB taxonomy): domain Bacteria; phylum JAGOBX01; class JAGOBX01; order JAGOBX01; family JAGOBX01; genus JAGOBX01. The sequence goes on along the minus strand of DAINAU010000050.1, from coordinate 22,160 downwards.
CTCTTCCAGCGTGAAAATATAAACTCATATCATAATCGGAAAGAATTTCATATATTTTATTCATTCTATAATCGTTTATAGAAAAATACTGGTATTCAGGATGAAGTTTTATTAGATTAACATTATTCTGTTTCAAGAATTTTACCGCCGATTCAGGATTTTCATAATCCGGATGCAGCGTTCCGGATAAAATAAGTTTGGGATAGTATTTCTTTGTTTCTTCCGCAGCCCAGCTATTGATTTTTTCAACCTGTCCTGGTTTCGTGGCAATTGACAGAGCTATGGCCCGGTCAATACCGGCAGATTCCATATTCTTCAGCAAACCCGATAATGTTCCGTTATGTTTGGCTTTTATGCCGCCTTCTTCCTCGAGATGCGATATTGCCCGTTCCGCAAGATCGTCCGGAAATATATGAGCGTGAGTATCTATAATTTTAAATCCGTTATACATAATAGTTTTCCCCGATTATTTTTTGCCTAATTCGTCGGCTTTAATCTTTGCCGCCGTTATTGATTCTGTTAAAATATTTTCAAAGTTTTTTGACATTAAATTTTTTATTGCGGCTTCGGTAGTCCCTCCGGGAGACGTAACCTTCCTTCTCAATTCTTCCGCAGAATCCGCCGATTCCGTCATTAGTTTCGAAGCTCCGTCAATCGTCGCATATACAAGCGTTTTTGCCGAATCCGAATCGAATCCGAGAGATTTTGCCGCATTAATATAACATTCGGCAAAATAAAACAAATAAGCCGGACCGCTTCCGCTTACCGCTGTTACAGCGTTCATTTTAGTTTCGTCTAAGATTATGGTTTTGCCAAGCGTTTCAAATATGTCTGTTACTATTGACTTGTCGCGTTCTTCTATTAATTCGTTGAAACACAGAGCGGACATTCCTTTAAAAACAAGCGCGGGAGTGTTTGGCATAATTCTTACTATTTTAAGTTTGCCGAAGTTATCCGCGAACGTTTCAATTTTTTTTATTGAAACGCCGGCGGCGATGGAAATTAAAATATGCTTATCTTTAATGATATTTTTTATTTCTGAAAATAATTCTGTAAAATTCTGAGGTTTTACCGCTAACAAAACATACTCTGATTTTTCTAAAAGTTCTTCATATGAATCGCATCGTTTCACAAAATCGGAAAATGACTCGAATCTTTTTGACTTATTTTTATCAACGTCAAATACATTTAAAAACAATTCGGCGAATTTTCCTTTTTTTAAAATTCCTTTTACTATGGCTTCCGCCATATTTCCGCATCCGATAACACCAAGTTTTAACATAGATTTTTTCCATTTCTTAAGCGCTTTTTTTAATCGTCCCGAAAATTTTGGGTTAAAGACGCTTTTAAATTATCAATAAATAAAACGTAGAAATTATAATATATAATCAATCAATTGCAATTTATTTTTTTATTTTTAAAAAAAACCGGAAACACTTTTAAAAAGTCGGAAAAAATCTAGCGGCTTTTAGAAAAGGTTTATTTTCTAAAAGCTGATCATCTCTCCCAATCCAAAATTTATTGGAACTATGATTAAACTAAACTATCCTTAATTTCAACAAACCGTTAGCATTTTTCAACAACCGGCAAGCAGAGCCAAATCAGCCTTTTGTTGCAAATATGCTTTATTCCGCCTTTAACCGCGCCGCTTCCAAACGGTAATTTTTTTTAAATATATAAGGGATAATCCAACCGATTCTCGTTTTTTTAAAATAATTTATTTCTCTTTCCCGCGATTCTTTTTGACTGCGTTTAATTTGAGATTTATAAAATTCTATAGAAGTTATAAAATTTTTAACGCCCTATTCTTTTAATGTTTCATATTGGTAATATTTTACTTTTCCGAAGTCAAAAAAAGCAAAGGTATCAAAGCGCCTGTTTTGATAAATCCTTTAACTGAGTTAATCAAAAACTATACGAGATTAATATTAATTTTTTCAACGAGGCGAATATTGTTAAAAAAACAGAGAGCAATTCAGCTCCGTTATCAGATTGATTTCCAAAAGAAATTTTCCTCATAATAACGCAATTACGAATATCCGATTCTCCGGTATTATTATCTTTAGGAACATCGTAATCAATAAAAACAAATATTTCTTTTTAATATTTTTGCAGCCATCTTTTAGAAATACGCTTTGCGTTTTTATCTGAATAAGATTTTGGATAAAGTTTTCCCAAACGCCAATATAAACGTTTTTTTCGCGATTCAAAACGGGATGGATTTATTGATTCTTTGGACAAAGACAGACGAATAGCGTCGTGAAATAACCGTTTCAATTTTTTTGCAAACGATATCCATTCAATACTATCAAAATATTTTGAAATCCGTTTTACTTCACGGAATAAATGAATAAGATATTTCTGATTGGCGAACGCGGAAATTTTATTATATGCCGCTTAAAAATCAGATATAATAATTTCTTTAAAACATTCGCCGAGAACAGAAAATCGGCATTTTTTTGCCAAATAAATCCTCTTGACAAATGCCGCGAACGCTAATATAATAAATATGAAGTTTAAATGCTCGAAAATTTTAAGTTTTTTTATTAAGTTTTTTTAAGTTTTTAAATTTCTGCATTTGCGAGAATGGCGGAATTGGCAGACGCACTAGACTTAGGATCTAGCGCCTCAGGCGTAGGGGTTCAAGTCCCCTTTCTCGCACCATCAAACAACAAAATGCAATTCCGCATTTTGTTATTTGCGTTATATGTTTTTTCCGCAGATATTACTTATTACGCAGTTGCCGCAGTCCGGTTTTGTCTTACAAAACTGTTTGCATAACTCCACTATTACGGCATGATAATTCTTATATTTTAAAATATTCAATGGGATTATGTTTTCTATCAAGACGCGGATTTCATCGTAATCTTCTTTGCCGGAAATGATTCCGTTTCTTTTAAAAACCCTGCGGGTATAAGCGTCTACCACAAAAACCGGTTTATTAAAAACGTATGATATTATGCTGTCTGCGGTTTCTTTTCCAACGCCCCATATTTCCAAAAATTTATTTCTTAAAAATAACGGTTCGAGTTTTTCAAGTTTTTCAATTGAATTCGCGATAAAAAATTCGCTTAAAAAAATTATTTTTTTGTATTTTTGATTGTAGTATCCGCTTGGTCTAATTGCCGCTATTATTTTTTCTTTATCCGTTTTTAAAATTTTTTCAGGCGAATCAATTCTTAATTTCTTCAGATTTTCAAGGGCTTTAACGACATTTATCCAAGCTGCGTTTTGAGTTAATACCGCGCCAACGGCTATTTCAAATTTTTCCGATTTTGAATATTTATACTTTTTTGATTTGTGATATTCGGGACTTGACTTTCCCAGCGGAGTGGAAGGCCACCAGCCAAGCCAGCCGTAATAGTTTTCAATTTTTTCAAAAATACGGTTTATCATTGACCGGTTTGAACTAATTTCACTTTAAGAATTCTTGTTGATGTTGCGGACACAATCTTAAATCGAAAACCGTTATAAGCTATCTCTCTGCCCTGAATCGGCAAATCATCTATTAAATATATCAGGAAACCGCCTAAACTTTCATAATTATCGGAAACCGGCAAATCTATATTCAATTTTTCATTAAGCTCTTCGAGGTTCAATTTTGCGTCGATAATAAATTCATTTGCGCCGGTTTTTATAATCGTTTCTTCATCGTCGTCAAATTCATCCGCTATTTCGCCTACTATTTCTTCAAGTATATCCTCTATTGTTATTATTCCCGCAAAAACCCCGAACTCGTCTATAACGGCGGCTATATGAGTTTTTTCTTTCTGAAATTCTCTAAGTAGCGAATTTATTTCTTTCGATTCGGGAACATATATTATTTTTTTGATGAAATTTTTAACGTCAAATCCGATTTGACTTTTTTCAATATCCGCTAAACATGGAAGCAGTTCTTTTGCATGAATAACTCCTATTATATTATCTCTGTTTTTTTCATACACGGGAAGCCGGCTGTATCCGGAATTATCAAAAAGCAATAAAAGCTCCTTTAATCCGATATTGTTAGAAACTGAAATCACGTCGGTCTGCGGTATCATTATATTTCTTACGATAGTATCTTTCAGCTCAAAAATATTTGTTACCATATCGTATTCTTGAAGTTTAAAAAGTCCCTGATTTACGGCGGCTTTAAAAAGAGCTTTAACGTCTTCGTCTTCCAGCAAAAAATCTTTTTTCCCGAAAATTATATTAAAAGGTCTCAACGCTAATTCCGCTGATTTCTTAAAAATGATTCTCAAAGGAAACAGCATTATATCCGCGTATTTTAATATATGAAGAAAATTCAGTATGACTTTTTCAGAATTCTTCCGCGCTATAGCGCCAGGAATTATTTCGCATAATAAAAGCGTCGCGGCTCCGCTAAATAAAGCAGATATCCCGTATAGAATTATTCTCTGATTTAAATAATCGTAATAACTATTGAAAAATTTATATACGGTAAACCTTATAAGCGAATTGAAAAAAAATATCCATACCAGCAGCAATACCGTTCTGATTGCCGACGATATGATAGTAATGGAAAAATAATAATCCCAAAACTTCTTAATATATTTTTTGAGAGATTCCTTATACTGGCTTTTACCTTCGATAAGCTTATGAGTTTTATATTTCCCGAAAGTAAGCAGCGCGCTCTGAACGCTGTTAAACACAGAGCTTAACGCAGTCAACATTATTCCAGTGAATAATATCGAATATTGAGGATAATCATCCATATTTTATTTTATACAATCATCTGATGTTTTTATTATTAGTCTGCGGTTGATTTTGTCCTTTCTTCAGAATATTGAATATTTGAACAAAATCAATATTTTTAACCGTTTCAATCAGTATATTCTGATAGACTATATCGTTTTCATTTTTTATAAAACCGCGTAAATTGCCGTATTTATCGCTTAAATAATCAAGAACCGAATTATTAGAAACTATTTTCATATTACTCAATTCTTTTCTTGCGTATTTTACCGCTTGTTTCAAATCAAGGTAATAAAACGAATTTGCTTTATCCTGATGTTCAATTTTTTTTTCTTTTAAAAGAGAAGCGAACGATTTGAATTCAGAAAAATTTGCCGATTCCGGAGCGGCGCCGGAAGCAGTTCCTGCCGTGGAGATTTTCAACCGGTTCAATTCTTTTTTCGACGCGGTTAATATCATATATTTAGTTCCGCCGTTTTCTATAAAATCAGAATAAAAATCCACGGTTCCGGAATCGGTTTTTATGCTTACAGTTCTGGCAACTCCATCGTTTTTTACCTCTATCGAGTCGGGATATAATCCCGCTATGTTATCCATCGCTTCGATCAATTTTTCCGGAGACGATGTTTCAAATAATAATACCGCAGGATATTGTCCTGCATTTTTAAACGCTCCCGCTAAATCGAGAGACGGAGCGTTTTCTATCGAACCTATGTAAAAAATCAAGTTTTTTTCAAAACCGCCGATTGTTTTTAAAATATATTCTTTTAGAATTTCCGGTTCGATATTTCTTTCCGACACGGCTTTTTTTATAGCTGATACATCGCCTGAAACGGCTATATAAGCGAAAATATTTTTTTCAATCAATTCATTAATTGGAGATTCGAGATTTAAAAAATTTCCCCGTTCCGCTTCAGGATCAACTTTTTTTTTATTGAAAATATAACTTTCGATTTCGAGTTTTCGCGGTTGCTTCCTTATTACAAGCGCCTGTTTCTCAAAGGAATTATTCTCAAGAAACCGTTTTAGAAAATCAAGATTAAACGTCGAATATAAATTATTCAGATACGATACGCTTATATTTGTGAACATATAAAAAAGCATATCGGCGGAATTGAGATTTACTTTTCCGTCCACATATTTTAACGCGGCATAATCCGAAGGATTTTTAGCGAGTTCGTTTAAAAGTTCAAACGCTCTTTCGGTTTTTTCTTTTACAGTCGTTTTTTTTTCTTTCAATATATCCGGAGTCTTGTCTGACGCGATAAAAGACATAATATCGCCGTAAAAAAATGTTTTTTTATTTATCAAAAGAAACGGAAAAAAAACGTCTTTAAACTTTTCGTTTGGTTCTGCCGGATTGGATTTGATCGCGTATAAATCCGGTTTATCCGCAACTTTGCCGACCGTTAAACCCGACATAGTCAATGTTTCAATTATTGCTTTAAACTTTTCAAAATTATCAAGCGAGCATTCCAGAACAAATTCAGGAATCGCAGAGCCGTCGACGCTCAACGCTTTGAATGAAAAATCAGAATTAAAGTTAAAACCAAAATATCCGGAACTTTTTTTTCTATCGAATTCGTTCTGAAAAACAGTTAAACCAAGCGCTATTTCCGGCGTTTTGTATAAATCGTAAAAATCGACTGAATTTAAAATTTTGTTCGGAATAAATCTGTATTCGTTAAGAAGAGTAATATCCCGTATCTGTGAAAAAACCGGATTTTCAGTTAAACAAAATGTCAGCGCAACAGCTAAATATAACAAAAATCTTTTCATAATTCAATTATTTATTTATCTGCCGGAAACAGCGTCCGTCTGAATCTTTTTATATGATTTTACTATCTCAAACGTATTCCAGAAAATATCATTTATGTTTTGAGTTAATCCGTCAAGTTTGTTTCGTTTATCTTCGGGACGCAGATAATTTGAATTTGAATCGTTCAACTGTTTAATTTCATTGCCGGCTTTTTTCAATTGGGAAATATTTTCTATAATTTTTTGCGTTATAACTTCATAATTTTCATTTGGCAGATATAATCCGTATTTAATAATATTTAAAAATTCGTTCATTTCCTCAGAATCGAGTTCGCATAATTCTTTAACAAATACGTCGAGATAATAAATTGAGCCGAAATTTTTTGACGCGCTCTTAAAATCCTCGACATTGCCTGATTCATTATATTCCATTATGGAATTCGCCATACTTGTTATCAGTTTCGCTATTTTTTTAGATTCTTCCGAAAGTTTCCTTGAAACTAAAACGCTTATTACTCTGTCTTTATCAGAGGATTCGTTAAAATAATAAATAGAATTTTTATATTTGCTGTCAAACGGCATTGTCAAATCGATTTTAATTTTATCGTCCGAAGATTTATAGTATTCGACAAGTTGTTTCTGAACGATAAACTTCATTGGTTCGCCGTTATTTATTGTAAAATACGCGCCTTCGGCGGCTTCAACCGGCAGAATTTCTATAAACGCGTATTTTTTTATTTGCTCGGTATTTTCCAGCACAACAAACGCTTTTAAATCCGCCGAGCAAAATATAATCAAAAAAAACAACGCAATTAAATGTTTAATCTTAATCATTTTTCTCACTTCCCGAGCTTTTTAATATTATTAAAATCAATTATATATCTTTTTATAAAAACTTCAAGTATAAAAACGCAAAAAGGGAATAAATAATTTATTTATCCCCTTTTTAAAAAATTATGTCTTTGTTATATTCAGATTTCGGCAAATTTTATACCAGTTCGATATACGATATTGAAGCGCTGTCGCTCTGCCTTAATCCTTTTTTTAGAATTCGCGTGTAACCGCCGTTTCTTCCGGCGTATTTAGGACCGATTTCGGTAAACAATTTTTTCAAAACGCTTTTCTGTTTTATATCTTTGTCAATAATTCTCCGGTTGTTCACGTTATCGGTTTTTGCGCGCGTAATCATTTTTTCAATATACGGACGCAATTCTTTTGCTTTAGCGGTAGTGGTTTCAATTTTTCCGTATTTTATCAGCGCCGACGCCAAATTTCTCATCAACGCTTTTCTATGAGCCGGCTTTCTGCCGAGCGTTCTTCCTTTTATCAACTTTTTCATTATTCAATTCGCTCCTTAAAACCTAAAAACCGGATTTAACCGGAATAGTTAAAATTATTTTTATAAATCAAACTTAAAATTATTTCGGTTGTTCTTCAATCAAATGAGTCAAATTTGTCATTCCTAAATTCAACCCGTATTTTGAAAGTTTTTCGCGAATCTCGCGAAGCGATTTTTTTCCAAAATTTCTTGTCTTCAACATTTCATTTTCGCTTTTTACCGCAAGCTCGCCTATTGTTTTTATTTTCGCTTCTCTCAAACAATTAGCGGATCTGACCGATAACTCAAGTTCGTCTATCGGTATCTGAAGTATCTCTTTTAATTTTTGTTCTTCCGGCGTTAATTCAGGTTCCGCAGGTTCCGCCTCTGTTTCTTCAAAATTTATAAAAATAGTATAACAATCTTTCAATATTTTCGCGGAATAAGCAAGCGCGTCTTCAGGACTGATTGTTCCGTTAGTATGAATATCAAGAATCAGTTTATCATAATCGGTTGATTGTCCGACTCTTGTTTTTTCAACTTCATATTTGACTTTTATAATAGGAGTGTAAATAGAATCGATAGGTATCACTCCGATAGGCAAATCTTCTTTCGTATGATCCTCTGCTTGAATATATCCAAAACCTATATTAACTTCCATTTCTACATTTAATGTTCCGCCCGTTAAAGTGGCTATTACAAGTTCCGGATTGGAAATTTTTACGTTTGCAGGACATTTAATATCGCCGGCAGTAACGGTTTTATTTCCTTTTTCATTGATTGTAATTACAGCGGAATTTCCTTCAATTAAATTTACAGCCAATTTTTTTATATTCTGAATAATATCGCTTGGGTCCTCTACAACTCCGTTTATAACTTCAAATTCGTGTCGGATTCCTTCAAATCTTACGGTTTTGACAGCCGCGCCAACTATTGACGATAAAAGAACTCTGCGCAGCGAATTGCCCACTGTAATTCCGTATCCCCTTTCAAACGGCGAAATCACAAATTTACCGTATGTCGGAGTCGATTCTATTTTCTTTATTTCTTCAGGTTTTATTATTCCCTGACTTACATATTTTTTTTCAACCATGTTTAATACAAACCTCCGTTAATTCTTATTTTGAATACAATTCTACTACTAACTGGAGATTGACCGGCAATTCAAGTTCTTCAACAGAAGGCAATCTCAATAATTTTCCAGATTTAGTCGGTTCGTTAAATTCTATCCATTCCGCGTAACCGCGCTGTTTCGCAAGGTTCAATGAAGCGTTTATTTCGGCGTTAGCCGAATATTTTTCCACGACTTTTACTATGTCGCCCGCTTTTAAACCATACGACGGAATATTAACCCTTTTTCCATTCACTTGAAAACAATTATGACGGACAAGCTGCCGCGCAAATTTTCTCGACGACGCAAAACCAAGTCTGTAGACTACGTTATCAAGTCGCGACTCGAGCAAATCAATAAGATTTTGCGAAGTAACGCCTTTTTTTCTGCTCGCTCTTTGAAAATATAAACGAAATTGTCTTTCAAACAAACCGTATAATTCTTTGGTTTTCTGTTTTTCACGCAACTGAAGAGCATACTCGGATGATTTTGTTTTTTTCTTTACCGCTCCCTGACCCGGAGGCGTTGGTCTGCGTTCCATAGCGCATTTGTCCGTGTAGCATCTTTCGCCTTTTAAGAACAATTTTGAACCGTGTCTTCTGCATCTTTTGCATTGTGGTCCTATATATCTTGCCATTTATCAATTCTCCTTATAATAATAATTCAGTTTATATCGAACTAATATATTTTTATACTCTTCTTCTTTTTCTCGGTCTGCATCCGTTATGAGGAATCGGAGTAGTGTCTTTTATTGATTCAACCGTTAAGCCTGCGCCCTGAATTGTTCTAATGCTTGATTCTCTTCCCGCTCCTGGTCCTTTCACAAAAATATCAACGCGTTTTATTCCGGCGTCTTTCGCTTGATTTGAAACGGCTTCCGAAGCAAGTTGAGCCGCGTATGCGGTTCCTTTTTTCGAACCCTTGAATCCGACAGTTCCTGCGCTCGCCCAAGCGACAGTATTACCTTTTTCATCGCTGACCGTTACTATCGTATTGTTAAATGTCGATTGAACGTAGACTTTCCCCTTTGCCGACGCCGCTTTTCTCTTTTTCTTTTTTACCGTTTGTTTTGTATCTTTTTCTTTAGCCACCTATTTTAAACCTCCGTTAATAATCTATCAAATTCGATTACCTTGATTTTCATTTTATTCAGCGGGTTAGTTTAAACTGACAATTTAATTTTCCGTTTTTTAAACCCGCAACAACTCTACGCTTGTTTTCTGCCGCTCGGATAAAATCTTTCTTCCGCAGAAAGTTTTTACTCCGCCTGTTTTAAGCGTTCAAGTTTTTTTTATACGCTCTACTTGATTTAAGCGCCTGGCGCTTTTTGCGGCTGTTGTCCCGCCGGTTTTTTTACGGCTCCGCCTATTCTCATAGGTTTTATTCCGCGAGCGGTATGCGCATTCGTATGCGTCCGCTGCCCGCGGACAGGCATTCTTTTTTTATGTCTTACGCCGCGATAACAATTAATTTCCATCAAGCGTTTTATATTTCTCAATATTTCTCCGCGCAGCTCTCCCTCGACTTTCGTTTCCTTTTCCATAACGCTTCTTATTTTATTGATTTCATCGGGAATTAATTCGCTTATTCTTTTTGAACCGTCTATTCCCGTCGCTTTTATTATCTTTTCGGCGGTTTTGTCCCCGATACCGAAAATATAAGTTAATCCTACTCTCACTATTTTATTATTTGGTAAATCTACCCCTGCTATTCTTGCCAAGTTAGTTGCCTCCTATGTTTTTTTTAACCTTGTTTTTGATTGTGTTTTTTATTTTCGCAAATGACTCTTACAATTTTTTTGCGTTTTATTAATTTGCATTTATCGCAAATCTTTTTTACTGAACTCCTGACTTTCATCTTTCTAACCCGCCTTATAATTTTATTTTACCCGGTATGTTATTCTCCCTCTCGTTAAATCGTAAGGAGATAACTCTATTTTTACTTTATCGCCCGGCAATAATCTGATATAATGCATTCTCATTTTTCCCGCTATATGAGCAAGGACTACGTGACCCGTTTCCAGTTCCACTCTAAACATCGCATTCGGCAATGTTTCAAGTATCGAGCCTTTTAATTCAATCATTCCCTGTTTTGACATTTTTTTTTATACCTCGGTTAAAATAACCGGTTTTCCGTCGGTTATTGCAACTGTATGTTCAAAATGAGCGCTTATTTTTCTGTCTTTCGTCGCTACAGTCCAGTTGTCGCTTAATACTTGCGTTTCGCTTCTTCCCATATTCAACATAGGTTCTATCGCAAGGGCGTATCCTTTTTTCAATATCTGTCCGCGGCGTCTCATCATTATATTCGGAACGTAATTCAATACGAACGGCTCTTCGTGAAGCTTTTTGCCGATGCCGTGTCCGGTATAATCTTTCACTACTGAAAAACCGGACGATTCCGCTATCGATTGAATCGCAAACGATATATCGTATAGATTCCTTCCCGCCACCGCGAATTTTATGCTCTCGTATAATGCTTTTTTGGTTGTTTCAATTAATTTATTAACAACCGGATTATCGTTTTTTTCCACAACAAAAGTTGCGGCCGTATCGCTGTAAAACCCGTTCTTAAAAACTCCCACGTCCAAACTTACTACGTCGCCTTTCTTTAATATCCTGCCCGGTTTTGGAATTCCGTGCACGATTTCCTCATTAATTGACACGCACAAGCTCGCAGGATACCCGCGGTATCCTAAAAATGCAGGCTCCGCTTTTTGGTTTCGTATATATCTTTCCGCTATTTCGTCAAGTTCCTTCGAACTTATTCCGGCTGTCAAATAACCCGAAACTAATCTCAACGTTTCTCCGGCTATTATTCCGGATTCTCGCATCAATTTTATTTCTTCGGTCGTTTTCTCGCTTATAGCCATTAGCTATTTCAATATCTTTTTAATATCCTCGAACACTTTTCCCGCTTCTTGCAAACCGTTCACGCATTTCATAACTCCGGTTTTTTTGTAGTATTCGATTAAAGGCTGCGTCTGTTTATAATACACGTCAAGACGATTTTTTATTGTCTCGACTTTATCGTCGTCTCTTAAAAACAATTCGCCGCCGCATTTCAAACATTTTCCGTTTTCTATTTTATCAGTAATAGAACTGAATATCGCTCCGCAGCTTTTGCAAGTTCTTCGCGAACTTATTCTTTCTATAACTATTTTATCGTCGACCTCGACATTTATTACAAAATCAATTTTAATATTTTTCTTTTTTAATTCTTTATCGAGAGATTCGGCTTGAACCACAGTGCGCGGAAATCCGTCCAGAATAAATCCTTTCAGACAATCTTTTTCTTCAAGACGGTTTTTTACAATGCCTACTACCACATCGTCCGGAACAAGTTCGCCTTTATCTATAAAAGTTTTTGCGAGTTTTCCCATCTCGGTTCCGTTTTTTATAGCGGTTCTGAAAATATCTCCGGTTGAAATCTGAGGAAGTTTGAATTCCTGTTCGATTTTTTTTGCCTGAGTTCCTTTACCCGCGCCGGGAGCGCCTAACATTATGATATTCATAATTACATCCCCCTTCTGCTTCTTAATTTTCCGCCGCCTACAAATCCAGTATAATATCTCTGCAACAACTGAGATTCTATCTGTTGAATAGTGTCTAAATCTACTCCAACAAGTATCAATATCGTCGTGCCGCCCATTAAATATTTCATAGTATTTGGCATATTTCCGCTAATAAGCTCTTCCACTAAATCTGGAAATACGCAGATAAAAACTACCATCAACGCGCCTATCAAAGTTATTCTCATTAAAATTGTTTGAATATATTCGGCAGTCGCGGTCCCAGGTCTTCTTCCCGGAACAAACCCGCCCTGTCTTTTTAAATTCTCCGCTAAATCTTTCGGATTAAACACTATCGTAGTATAAAAATAACAGAAGAAAATAACAAGCGCGGAAAATACTATGTTATACAAACTGACCACTCTTAATAATGTGAATGGAAGTCCGTCGCCTATCGCTCCGCCCGTGAGTTTATATAAAAGAAAATAAAGATTTCCGCTTGAGTTTTCCTGAAATAATTCCACAAATTTCACAAGAAAATTTGAATTGCTTCCGGCTAAAAAATTTAGTATTGTCGACGGAAACATCAATAACGACGACGCGAATATAACCGCTATAACGCCGGAATAATCTACTTTTAAAGGCAGATGCGTAGATTGACCGCCGTATATTTTTCTACCGCGGACCTGTTTGGCGTAACTTACCGGTATTCTTCTGTGTCCGAGTTGAATTACGATTACAACCGCTACGATAAACAATACCATCAATGCCATAAATAAAAACTGAAAAATATTCAAATCCTCGGTTTTGAATATCTTCATAAACGTTTCGCTAACTCCTAACGGAATGCTCGCCACTATTCCTATGAATATTATTATTGAAATTCCGTTTCCTATTCCTCTTTCGGTAATCTGCTCGCCCAGCCACATTATAAATGTCGTGCCTGTCGTCATAGTCAGAACCGTAATTAATTTAAATGTGAAACCATGATATTGAACAAGCGCTCCGTTTTCTATGCTGCCTAACCATATAGCAAGTCCGGTCGCCTGAATCACGCTCAATAATATTGTTCCGTATCTCGTATATTGCGTTATTTTTTTTCTGCCCATTTCTCCTTCTTTTGACAATTTTTTCAGATAAGGAACTACGGCAGTCAATAATTGAAGTATTATGGACGAGCTTATATACGGCATTATTCCAAGCGCAAATATCGAAAACCGTTTAAATGCTCCGCCCGAAAACATATTTATCATTCCAAGCCAACCGCCCGCTCCGCTCCCTGAAAAATACTGAGCCGCCATCGCCGTGTCTATTCCTGGAATGATTATGTGAGAGCCTAATCTGTAAATGGCTATCATTAAAGCCGTAAAAAAAAGTTTTTTCTTTAGCTCGGGTATTTTAAAACTGTTCGATATTGCTGAAATCATAATTTTTCAAGCGCCTCTACGCTGCCGCCGGCTTTTTTAATTTTTTCAATTGCCGAAGCTGAAGCTTTATGAACTATAACTTTTACAGGTTTGCTTACTTCTCCTTTGCCCAGCAATTTCACTTTTGCTTTTTTGTTTGATAAATATCCTACGGATTTTAAATAATCAATATCCACTTTTTCAACGTTAAACCGTTCAATATCGCAGATATTTATAACGCTGTATTCCGTTCTAAATAAAAAATTATTAAATCCGCGTTTGGGAAGCCTTCTGTGAAGCGGCATCTGTCCGCCTTCAAACGACGCGTTTTTACCGCCGCCTGAACGAGCCAGCTGTCCGTTCATTCCTTTTCCGGAAAAAGCTCCTCTCGAACCAACTCCGCGACCTACTATTTTTTTCTTTCTTTTTGAACCGGCTGCCGGTTTTAAATCGTTCAATCTCATTTTTTATAACTCCCGGTTATTCTCAAATTTTTTTAATGATTATATTAATACTATTTTAATCCCTTTAATTCTTTTAATTTTTCAGGGTTCATAAGCTGTTTCAGCGCGCTGAATGTCGCTTTTGCTATATTAATTGAATTATCCGAACCTAATGATTTGGACAATATATTTTTTATTCCCGACGCTTCGACAACGGCTCTTACAGCGCCTCCGGCGATTACTCCGGTTCCTTCGGACGCCGGTTTTAACAATACTCTTCCCGCTCCGTATTTTCCAAGTATCGCGTATGGTATTGTTCCGGTTTCAATATACGGTATGAATATCAAGCTTTTTTTCGCGCTTTGAACCGCTTTCAATATTGACGACGACACTTCTTTGGATTTGCCTATGCCAAGTCCGACTTTTCCGCGTCCGTCGCCAACGACCACCATTGTGCTGAAACTAAAACGGCGGCCTCCTTTTACGACCTTGGCTACGCGCCGTATATTTATGACAGTTTCGTGAAAATCTTTTACCGTATTATCTTTTTTAGTTTCCAAGTTATATTTCTCCTTATGCTTAAGTTTATTGTGTTAAAATTTTAAACCGGCTTTTCTTGCCGATTCGGCTAATTCCTTTATTCTTCCATGAAACTTTAATCCGCCTCTGTCGAATACTATTTCGGTTATTCCGGCGTTTAACGCTCTTTTCGCTATTTCTTCGCCTATCGTTTTTGCCGCTTTTACATTTCCGCCGTATCCTATTTTTTCACGGACGTCTTTTTCAAGCGTAGAACAACTTAATAATGTTTTTTCCTTTTCGTCGTCTACAAGCTGGACGTATATGTTTTTTAAACTTCTATAGACCGATAATCTCGGTTTTTCTCCGGTTCCAAAAATCTTTTTTCTTATCGATTTATGTTTGAGTTTTCTTATTTTTTTTCTTTCTATGGTTTTTATCATCTTTTAGACACCCCTTAACAATTATGCGGTTTTGCCGGTTTTCCCGGGTTTAATTTTAACTTGCTGACCTAAATATCTCAATCCTTTTCCTTTATACGGTTCAACCGGTCTCAATTCTTTCAATTTTGCGGCGGCTAATCCGACTTTATCCTTATCTATTCCGGAAATTATAACAATATTGGTTCCTTCGGTTCCGAATGTTATTCCTTCCGCCGGCTCTATGATTACCGGATGCGAAAAACCAAGCTGAAACTTTAAATTCTTACCTTCAAGTATTACCTTGTATCCGACTCCGACGATTTCAAGCTTCTTCTCAATTCCTTTTTCAACGCCTGTTATCATATTCGCGACAAGCGCCCTTAATAATCCATGCGTTTCCCTCATTCTTTTTGAATCGGAATTCCTTGTAATTATTATATGATCGTTTTCAATCTTAATTTCCAGTCCGCTCAATATCTCCCGCTCGAGTTTTCCTTTCGGTCCCTCGATGATTATGCGGTTGTTTTCCGTTTTTACTTTAATATTTTTCGGTATAGCTACCGGTTTCTTGCCTATTCTCGACATATCTCTGTTACCTGCCTCAATTTATTTTTATTTTATTCATTACCAAGCATAACATATAACTTCGCCGCCGACGCCGTTCTTTCTCGCTTCTTTGTCGGACATTACGCCTTTCGAAGTCGTCAAAATGGCTATTCCGTATCCGCCCATTACGTATGGTATATCGTCTTTTGAAACGTATGAGCGGCATCCTCGTTTGCTTATTTGCTTTAATCCGTGAATTACCTTTTCTTGATTTGCGCCGTATTTCAATTCAATTGCCAAATCCGTCTTTGATGAATTTTCTTGCTGCGCTTTTCGCGCGGAATTAATATACCCTTCTCTTTTTAACACTTCGCAAATATTGCTTTTAAGCTTTGAATAGCTTACTCTTACGTCTTTTGCTAAAATATTGTTTGCGTTTTTTATTCGCGTCAATAAATCGGAAATCGGATCTAATACACTCATTTATAATCCCCTCTTATCAAAATTTACCAAGATGATTTTACAACGCCGGGCAATTTGCCTTCATGCGCAAGATTTCTAAAACAGATTCTGCATAATCCGAACACCCGGTAATACCCGCGCGACCGACCGCATATAGAACACCTGTTATATTTTCTTACTTTGAATTTAGGCGTCCTTCTTTGTTTTTCAACCATCGATTTTTTTGCCAACTTAAATCACCCTTTTTTCTAATTAATTTTTTCTGAACGGCATTCCCAGCAATTTCAGTAATTCAAGCGCTTCCGCGTCGGTTTTTGCCGTTGTTATAATTGATATGTCCATCCCTTTGTAAACTCTTACTTTATCAGCGTTTATTTCGGGAAATATCGTATGATCTTTTATGCCTAATGAATAATTGCCTCTTCCGTCGAACGATTTCGGAAGAACTCCGCGGAAATCGCGAACTCGCGGCAACGCTATATTAACAAGTCTGTCCAAAAACTCATACATCCGGTTATTCCTTAACGTTACCATACACCCGATATTTATATTCTCGCGCAGTTTGAAGTTTGATATGGCTTTTTTTGATTTGGTTACTACGGGTTTTTGTCCGGCTATCTTCGTCATTTCTTCGACCGCTTCATCCATTACCTTTGAATCTTGTATAGCTTTTCCAAGTCCCATATTCAAAACGACTTTTACGATTTTCGGAGCTTCGTTTATATTTTTATAAGCGAATTTCTCTTTTAACTCGTTTAAAACTTTTTCCTTATACAACTGTTTTAATCTTGGTATATACATAATTATTTTCTACCTCTTAATTTATTTATCAATTACTTCTTTGCATTTTTTGCATATTCTTACTTTTTTCCCGTCTTCAAGTTTGGAAATGTTCGCTTTTACAGCCGCTCCGCATCTTGAACAAATCAATTTTACGTTCGATATATGAATACTGCCTTCAGTCTCTACAATTCCCCCGGCGCTTTGCGATTTCTTATTGGGTTTCGTATGTTTTTTCAATAGATTGACCTTTTCTACTATTATTCTGTTTTTCTCTTTTAATAATTTAAGAACCTTCCCCTGTTTTCCTTTATGATTTCCTGATATAACTTTTACTATATCGTCTTTTTTTATCAATTGCATTTTTTTTTTACCTCGTTCAATTTGTATTATAAAACTTCCGGAGCAAGCGATATTATCTTCATAAAATTCTTCATTCTCAATTCGCGCGCCACCGGTCCGAATATTCTTGTTCCTATCGGTTCGCGCTGCGGATTTATTATTACCGCCGAATTATCGTCGAATCTTATATACGAACCGTCTTTGCGTTTGATAGCTTTCTTTGTTCTTACGACAACAGCTTTCACTACTTCGCCCTTCTTAACGGTTCCGTTCGTATCGGCTTCCTTTACTGCGGCGACTATTATATCACCGACATATGCGTATCTGCGGGTAGAACCGCCCATCGCTCTTATGCATAATATTTTTTTTGCGCCGGAATTATCGGCCACATTTAATACGGTTTCCTGTTGAATCATAATTATTCACCTTTTTTTACAACTTTTTTCAGTATCTTATTGATACGCCAGCATTTTTTTTTCGATAATGGTTTGGTCTCGATTATTTCGACAAAATCTCCGTAACCCGCTTCGTTCTTTGGGTTGTCCACCATATATTTTTTCGACCTTTTTATAATTTTTTTATATAAAGGTTCTCTTACCTTCCGTTCTACAAGCACTACTGCCGAACCCGTCATTTTATCGCTGACAACCAACCCTTCTCTTAATTTCCGGTTATTGCTATGTTCGCTCATTTTTTAACTACCTCTTTTTTTTCATTTAAAAGTGTCTTCATTTGCGCAATTGTTTTTTTCAACGTCTTAATTCGTTTCGGATCGTCTAATGGCGATAACGCGCCTTTAAATCTCAAATTAAATAATTCTTCCTCGCTTTCGCTTATCTTTTTGTTTAATTCGGTTTCGTTAAACTGCCTTAATTCGCTCGCCTTCATTACATTATAACCTCTTGATTTAATTTTACAAATTTCGTATGTATTGGTAATTTATGCGCCGCCAACCGCATTCCTTCTTTAGCTTCGGCTTCAGTTACTCCGCCTATCTCAAACATTACTTTTCCGGGTTTTACCACTGCCACCCAGTATTCAGGCGCTCCTTTTCCTTTACCCATTCTTGTTTCCGGCGGTTTTTTGGTTACCGGTTTGTCCGGAAATATGCGTATCCAAACTTTTCCGCTTCTTTTTATGTATCGCGTCAACGCTACGCGAGCCGCTTCTATCTGGCGGCTTGTAATCCAGGCCGGTTCTTCGGCTTTTAATCCGTATTCTCCGAAAACAAGCGTGTTGCCTGAATTGGCTTTACCATTCATTCTTCCTTTTTGTTGTTTTCTGAATTTCGATCTGCTCGGCATTAACATATGTATCTATTCTCCCTGATATTTGAATTTAATCTTTATATTTAGATTTCGACTATTGCGTCGTCGCCTTTTAATATCTCGCCGGTAAATATCCATACTTTTACGCCGGTTTTTCCCACTTTGGTATTCGCTATCGCATATCCGTAATCTATTTGAGCGCGCAAAGTATGTAGCGGCACTCTTCCTTCAAGATACCATTCGGTTCTCGCCATATCTGCGCCTGCAAGACGGCCCGAACATTGAACTTTTATCCCTTTAGCTCCTTTTTTCTGAGCTAATTCAATCGATTTTTTCATCGCTCTTCTGAAAGACACTCTCTTTTCAAGTTGCTCGGCTATGCGCTCCGCTACAAGCTGCGCCACGATTTCAGGATTTTTTATGTCGTGAATAAACAACGTTATATCGTCGCGTTTTAAAAATTTTTTCAACCTTTCCTCAAGACGCTCTTTGTTCACGCCTTTCGGTCCGATTATTATCGCGGGACGCGACGTATGAATTACTATCTTTACCCGCTTTGAATATCTTTCTATTGAAATCTTGGATATGCACGCGTTATATAATTCCTTTTTGATAAAATTATATATCTTCATATCTTCGCCAAGTCTTTCCGTATATGACTTACCTTTTGCAAACCATTTTGCATCCCAGTCTTCAACAATTTTCAATCTTAGTCCCTTGGGATGTACTTTCTGACCCATATTTGTTAAACCTCCAAAAAATTAATCGTTACTTACAGTTACTTTAATGTGACAGGTTCTCTTTTTAATCTGTTCCGCTCTTCCCTGTGATCTCGATATTATTCTGCGTATCGTCTGTCCTTCGTCGGCGACGGCTTTTTTTACTATTATATCTTCTTCTCTTAATCCTGAATTTTTCTGCTTTAAATTCGCCACTGCCGAATTCAATACTTTTAAAATTCTCGGAGACGCTCCGCCGGGAACGAATTTTAATAAATTCTTCGCTTCCGCCGCGTCTTTATATCTTATTAAAGCAAGTATTCGCCTTACTTTATACGCGGACATTCTAATATGTTTCGCAATTGCATACGCTTCCATAATTATATCCTACTCCTCGCTATTTCATTTTAATCTTGCATATCGGCTATTTTAAATATTCGCTTCTTCCGTCTTTTTTAGTTCCGGTTAATGCGGTCGCCAAATGTTTTATTTGCAACTATCAAACTTAATTTCAATAATATTTTAAAACGTTGCATTTAATTAAATCGTTGTTTTGCGGATATATGCGCCAACTGTTAAATGACGTTATATATCTCTGCCGCGCTTCCTATTTTTTTCAGCCTCTACTCTGCGCGAAAAATTCCGCGCCGTTTTTTTTGCTTTCATTACATTAAGCCGCTCGAAAAATTCCGCGCTTCAATTCGTTCTACTCTTGTTTGAACGCGAAAAATTCCGCGCTTTTTTACTGTAGATTTCCTAATCTTATACGGTTTTTGCCGCTTTCTCGGCTTTTCTATGACCTTTAAATGTTCGCGTCGGCGAAAATTCTCCAAGTTTATGTCCTACCATTTGTTCGGTAACATATATCGGTATGAATTTCTTTCCGTTATGAACCGTAAAGTTCAATCCGACAAATTCCGGCAATATAGTTGACCTTCTTGACCAGGTTTTTATCGCTTCTTTTTTTCCGGATTTCAATATGCCGTCGACTTTTTTCATTAAATGATCGTCGACGAAGGGCCCTTTTTTTAACGAACGCGCCATCTATAGCCTCCTAATTACTTCTTTTTCCTGCTAATGATAAATTTATTTGTGCTCTTCTTTTTATTGCGGGTTTTATAACCTTTTGTGGGTTTTCCCCATGGCGTGCACGGATTTCTTCCCCCTGAAGTTTTTCCTTCGCCTCCGCCAAGCGGATGATCTATCGGGTTCATTGATACGCCTCTGACGTTTGAACGAACGCCGAGCCATCTCGTTCTTCCAGCTTTTCCTACGCTTACATTTATCGATTCGGTATTTCCAACCTGCCCTATTGTGGCTTTACAGGTTAATAACACTTTGCGCAATTCTCCCGACGGAAGACTTACGTATGCGTATTTGCCTTCTTTTCCTGTTATTTGAGAAGCCGTGCCCGCGCCTCTGCATATTTTTGCGCCGCGTCCGGGTTCAAGTTCAATATTATGAATCTGCGTTCCTGTTGGAATCTTTGATAGCGGAAGACTGTTGCCAACCTTTATTTCAGCATTTTCTCCGGACATTATTTTCATTCCAACCATTAATTTGTCGGGCGCTATTATGTATTTTTTTTCGCCGTCGGCGTAAACCGCCAACGCTATCCTTGAATTGCGGTTTGGATCGTATTCTATTGACGTTATCGTAGCCGGTATATTGTCTTTGTCGCGTTTAAAATCTATAATTCTATATCTTTTTTTGTGACCGCCGCCCCTATGCCACGAAGTTACGCGTCCGGTATTGTTCCTGCCGCCGGATTTCATTAACGATACCGTTAATGCTTTTTCCGGTTTGGATTTGGTTAATTCTGTAAAATCCGATACCGACATTCCTCTTCGGCCGGGTGTGGTTGGTTTTAATTGTTTTATGCCCATAATTCTTACTTTCCTTCAAAAAATTTTATTTTATTGTCGCCTTTTAAACGAACTACGGCTTTCTTCGACTTCGCAGTCATTCCAGGATGCTGACGAACTCTTTTGATTTTGCCAATCTGATTCAGCATTTTTACGCTTTCAACTTTTACGCTGAACAATTTTTCAACTGCTTTCTTAACTTCGTTTTTCGTCGCGTCAACCGCCACTTCAAATCCGTATTGATTGAATTTTTCTCGCGCTATCGTTGATTTTTCCGATATTATCGGTCTAATAATTATATTATGCTCTTTACTCATTTAAGCAATTCCTCCAGTTTACCCGCGGCTGATTTTATTATTACAAGATATTTATTCTTTAAAACCTCGTAGGTGTTGACGTCTTTATAAATTATTCCGGATACTCCGGGTATGTTTCGTATTGATTTGATTATGCTTTCGTTTTTTTCTGGAAAAAGAAACAATACAGTATCATAAATCTTTAAATTTTCAAGTATTTGATTCATTTTCTTAGTCGAGGGTTTATCAAAATTGAAATCTTCAAGGGCAATCAATGAGGTTTCTTTGAATTTTGAACTTAATGCGCTTCTCAAAGCGGCTTGTCTTTTACTTTGAGGCACTCTTACGTCAAATTTGGAAGGTTCAAGGGCAAACGCATGTCCGCCTCCGACCCATACCGGACTTTTTTGACTTCCCGAACGTGCCCTGCCGGTTCCTTTCTGACGCCAAGGTTTTTTTGCAGTGCCGTTAACTTCCGAGCGGCTTAAAGTGGCTTTTGTTCCTTGTCTCTGATTTGTAAGATAAGCAGTTACCACTTCATGCATTAATGCCGGTTTTATTACAGCATTAAATATTCTATCGCTCAATTCGATTGTTTCTTTCGGTTCTCCGTTTATATTCATAACTTTTATGACAGACATTTTTTAACTCCTATGATAAATATCAATATTTTTTATAAATAATCTACTCTTCGTATTT
>DAINAU010000049.1:0-26136 GCA_036733285.1 bacterium | reverse complement strand
TCGCTATGGTAGTCATCCTTATCGAATAAAAAAACGTTATATTATTGGCGACGGACATAACCCCCACAAAAAACAGTATCCATTTATATTCAAAGAATACGGCGGCGGCTTTTTTTAAATCATAATATATTAAAATAATAATAGCGGGTAAGATAGCTATTGCATTAGACCAAAAAATCAACGTGAAGGGATCGCATTTTATCAATCTTATTTGAACGGCTGTGGTAGCCCATATCATCATTGCGGAAATAGCGTAGAACATATATTTACTTTTTTGAATCTGTCAGAGTTTTCATTACGGATTCGATTATCGCGTCAGCCGGATTCTTATCGATTTTCAAACCTTTTTTTTTTTCCGAACTTAAAAGATTTTTAATTTTTTCAATAAAAATATCTTTGTTTAAATCTTTTTCTTCTATTACCGAAGCGCAGTAATTTTTCGAATAAGACAGAGCGTTGAAACTCTGATGATTATGCGCGGCTTGACGAAAAGGTATAAACAAAACTTTTTTATTAAGAACCGAATACTCGGCAATCGAAGTGGCTCCGGCTCTTGAAATTATCAATTCGGATTCGCCGATTAGTTTATGAATATCGTTTCTATATTCATAAACTAAAATATTGCCGTTCTGGCAATTTTTATATTTTTCGTAAAAATTCTTGCCGGTTATCCAGCGGAGTTTAACGCCGGAATTATTGAAAAAATCAAGCGATTGAAATATGGTTTCATTAAGAATTGCAGAACCCTGACTGCCGCCCACGGCTAACGCCGTTTTTTTTTCCTCTTTGAATGTCCCCGTAAAAAAATCGTCTCTTACCGGAGTGGAGATAAATGTTAACTTTGATTTATCTTTTATTTTTAAAAATTTGGCAGAATCCTCAAACGCCGAAAAAATGCCGTCCGCAAATCTTGAAAAAATTCTTGTGGTAACTCCCGGAAAAGAATTTTGTTCCTGAATGAATATTTTTTTTTTCAGAATTAAAGCCGCGGTCAAAACCGGAAGACTTACATAACCGCCGGCCGCGACTACGGCGTCGGTTTTTTTCTCGTATAAATATTTTATTGATTTCAATATTGAAATGAAATTTAAAAACAAAGATGAAATCTTTCCGGTTGCATTTTTGCCGATAAAACCGCGCGACTGAATTAGATAATAATCAAGTCCGAGTTCATCAGCCAGTTTTTTTTCTATTCCGTAATCGCTTCCGATATAACTTACAGATCCCGGGTTTTGTATGGATTCTATTTTCTTGTATAAAATATAAGCCGGATAAAAATGTCCGCCGGTCCCGCCTCCGGTAACAACTATATTAAACATAAATGCCTGAAACCGTTTTTAATAAATAATTAAACGCATATAAAAATCAGAGCAAATCAAGCTGTTGCTTTGATTTAAGCGCCGCGGTAGAATTAGGCGCGAGTTTTAAAACCTCGATAAACTGAAAAAACGCGTTGTTTGGGTCGTTAAGTTTTACGTAAACCATTCCAAGATGATAATATACGGAAGCAAGCGCCTGTTTATCCGTTTGCGGGATAAGCTCAATTGCGTCTGAAATATATTTTTTTGATTTTTGGAACAACCCCTGTTTAAAATAAATCCAGCCGAGAGTATCGTAATAATAACCTTTGTCTCCCGAGTTGAGTTCGACCGCTTTATTTACAAGCTCAATTGCAATGTCTAGATTTTTGTCGGATTCGGTATAAAGAAATCCGAGATGATTATAAGCGTCGGCGTTTTCAGAATCTAGTTCGAGAGCCTTTTTATAACAAAGTTCCGCGTTTTGAAAATCGCCTTTATTTTTAAAAATGACGCCTTTAGCTATAAATTCTTTAGCGGATTTTTTATTGCGTTCAATTTCCATTTTTGAAATCAAATCTTTTTCAGAAGAATTATGGGCGCTTTCCAGCGCGGGATTTGCGCTTTCCCGAGCAGAATCGCCCCGCTTTCCTGTTTCATCATCAGATTTCACGGCGGATTCTTTCTCTATAGTTTTAATAGAACTTTTTTCCGAATCTTTGATTTTACCGGAAATATGCTCGGTCTGAAGTTTGTCTTTTTTTTCAAACGACGGTTCCCGCAATTCTCTATTCAATGAATTCCCTGAGTATTGCTTCTGCAAAGCATTAATCTCATTTTGAAGAAGCGCAAGCTGAGTATTCAATTTTTCATTTAAATCTTTAAGTTTCTTGACCGTTTCAGAATCGGTTCTTTTTGATAATTCCCGCAACGCAAGCAATTCCGATTCAAGCGTCCGATAGTCGTCGTCTTTTTTTTTCAGATTAGCGGACATACCGGCATTTTGCATTTTGACGGCTGCGATTTCAGATTGATAAGCTACTTCTTTATTTTTCCATCCCGTTTCCGACGTTTCGTATTTTTCTTTTAACCCGTTTAATTCCGTTTTGAACAAATCGCTTTCTTTATTTAATTTTTCAATAGTCGCGTTCAACGTTTTAACCTGCGCTTCAAGAACGGAACTTTTCTGTTGAGTTTTGGTTTTATCTTCTTTAGAAGAAATCGTTTCTTTCTGCAAATCGATGAGCCGGTTTTTAAATTTAATCAATTCATCGCTTATGAATTTATTATTCGAAGTCAATTCGTCGATAGTTTTTTTATAATTTAGTTTTTCGGAATCTGATGAAACGGTTTTTGTTTGATAAGACGATTTTAAATCGGCAAGCTCCGCGTTAACGCTTTGAATCTGTTTTCCGAGTTCGACTAGTTCGGTTTCTTTCCGCGAAAGTTTTTCGGAAATTTCCTTGTTTAACTTGTCGAATCTATCTTTTTCTTTAGAGGCGTTTTCAAATTTAGCCTGAATTTCCGCGACTGAATCCGAAAGATTTTTATTGCTTGCGGTTAATTTTTTCATTGAATCCTCGAAAGCGGACAAAGATTTTTCTTTATCGGCAAGCTTTTGTTCGTAATCGGCCGCTTTGGTTCTATATTCGTTTGCCGCGATAATATCGCGCTGGAGGCGGTCAATCTGATTTCTAAAATTCAAATTGTCTGATTCTATTGTTTGGATTTTATTATTCAATTGGGAAATCAAAACGCTTGCTTGAGCGAGCTGCTGGTCTTTTTGCGTAATCATTTCAACGTATTTTTTAGATTCGAAATCCGTTTTAGCGACGTTATATTTAGTCGTCAAATCGTCAAGATCTCTCTGAAGTTTTAAAAGTTCGGTTTTATTTTTAGCTTCGCGGATAATCTCTTTCTGTTTTTGAAGTTTTAAAGATTCTATCAAATCCGAATTTGTTTTCTCAAGATCGGTCAGTTTGACTTTTAAATCCTGCAAAGAATTCAAATTATTTTTATACGTGTCGATTTCGAGATTTAGCCGCGCTATTTGAGTTTCAAGATTTCTTATTTTTTCAAGCAATTGACGGCGTTTTTCTTTTTCTATGCTTAATAACTGTTCATAATTTTTTCTTTCTTTTTCAAGTTTATACGAATAAATATAAGCTTCGTCGGTCTTGTTTATCTCGACGGGTTTTACAGCCGCCGGAACTTGCGATTCCGCGTCAAGGTCCGACATCAAATCGCGGCGCGAATCGGTCTGGGATTGGGATTCGTATCCGGAAGAGTTCCGCTGTTCGGCAAAATCTTTTTCAAACGGAATAAGAATGGTTTCGCCTATTTTTATATTAGTGGGATTTTTTATATTATTATAATCCGCGATTCTCGTATATAAATTAAAATCCCCGTAAAATTTTTCCGCGATGGAAGTTAAAGTATCGTCGGGTCGTATGACGTATTGTTTTTCAAAAATTTTTTTTTCTGCGCCGTATAATTTTTCGCCGGATTGAACCGGTTCCGGTATACCGCTTTTTGCCGTCGACTGTTCAGGAATCCTTACCGGAACGATATTCACAGGCTGCCGGTTTTCCTGATTTTTTTTCATTCCCGATATGTTGACTTCCGGTTTTGAAACCTGAATTTTTCCAGTCCCGGAAGTTTTTATATCCGTTTCAACGTTTGATTGAACCGGTATTCTAATATCCGTTTCTTTAGTCGCGGCTTTTTCAGGTTTAATTTCATTTTGTTCGGGTTTTAAAAGAAGGGAGGCGAATTTATTGATTTTTTCTCTGCTTTGAGGCGCGAGCAAACTGTTGGGATATTGATTGATAAGTTTTGAATAATAAATATGAGCGTTTTTATATTCTCCAATTTTTTCATAACATTCGCCTATCCGGAAAAGAGCGTCGTCGCTGAAACTGCTGTTTGGAAATTCCTCGATAAGCTGAGAATAAACCGCTATGGCGTCTCTATAATTTTCAAGCTCGTAAAAACTGCTGCCGAGTCCGAACAGCGAATGGTCAGTATAAGAATTCGCCGGAAAGTCGTTTATAACTTTGCGGAAATATTTAATCGCATTAATAAAATCTTTTTTAAAATAATACGAGTTCGCTTCCTGAAATATGTCCGATGCGGTTTCAGTCGCATACGAAATACCGGTTAATAACAAGCAAATCGACAATCCGACAATAATTTTTTTCACTTTTATAACCCTCCGAAATTTATGGCATAATTATTTTTTTAGGTTCAATATTTTAACCGATTTATTTTATTATTAATAATCGGTCTTGTCAAGAAATAAAAAAAATTAAAATAATAAAATTTAAAAAAAGGGGAAAATCATTTGACAAAAACGTATAAACTTATTATTATAACGACATTTAAATCTAAAAATTAGAAGGATTCTCCCAATGGCTGGACGAAATAACGATAGAATGAGGCATTGCGCTTTTTGCCAAAGACCCGAAATACAAATAGACGGACAATTAGTTGCCGGACCCGGAGTATTTATCTGCGAAGATTGCGTTAATGTCTGCGTTTCCATAATCAAAGAAAAACGCATCGAAAAATCCCAATCAAATTTAAAATTTCATTTCGACTTGAAGCCAAAAGAGATTTTTGAAATTTTATCGCAATATATAATCGGTCAGGACGAGGCAAAAAAAACCCTTTCCGTAGCCGTTTATAATCATTATAAAAGAATAAATTTTCCCGTTATAAACAACACGGAAATTGAAAAAAGCAATATACTTCTCATAGGTCCTACCGGCGTGGGAAAAACTTATATCGTAAGAACATTAAGCAAAATTCTGAATGTTCCAAACGTCATAGGAGACGCAACCACCTTAACGCAGGCAGGTTATGTAGGCAGCGACGTCGAAGAACTTTTATCGAGACTTGTCGCGGCGGCCGACGGGAATGTTCAGACTGCCGAACGCGGAATAGTTTATATAGACGAACTTGATAAAATCGCGAGAAAATCCGAAAATACAAGCATAACCAGAGACGTAAGCGGCGAAGGCGTTCAGCAGGCCTTATTGAAGCTTGTCGAAGGATATAAAGCCACCGTGCCTCCGGACGGAGGAAGAAAACATCCCCAACAAAAATTATTAATGGTTGACACCGCTCAAATATTGTTTATCGGGGGCGGAAGTTTTGAAGGGCTCGAAAAAATTATTGAAAGACGGATTAATAAAAAAACTATGGGTTTCGGAGCGGAGGTTATTTCTAAAAACGAAGACAAGGATATTTCATATCTGCTTGAACAGGTTGAACCGCATGATTTGATAAAATTCGGAATGATTCCGGAACTTGTGGGAAGATTTCCAATTATCGCCACTTTCAACGAACTTAACGACGAAGACTTAAAGAAAATATTAACGGAGCCAAAAAATTCAATCGTTAAACAATACACGGAATTAATGGGTCTCGACAATATCGAACTCGGATTTACCGAAGAAGGGATTAAGGAAATCATCAAAATCTCCAAAAAACGCAAGACTGGAGCGCGCGGCTTAAGAAGCGTCGTCGACAGGCTTTTGAAAGAACCTATGTTCGATATGCCGTCGAAAAAAGTTAAAAAACAAAAATTTTTAATAGACGATAAATACGTTTTGTCGTGTTATAAATTGTTTAATGAAACCGAAACTCCGGTAAAAAAAGTAAGCTGATTCGAGATATTTTTTTTTTGATTAATATGCGTTTTACCGTTCAACCGGAAATATAAAACCGTTCAAATGAATTTTGAAAATAATATTTTTTCTTTAAGAACCGGACTGTCCGACCTTCCGGAATATCTAATCCAATCAAAAAAAATTTCCGGAGTCGTAGAAAAAATAATATTCTATAATCAGGAAAATAATTTTTTAATAGCGCGGCTTCAAATAACTTCAAGCGCGTTAAGCGTTCCTGTAAAAGGAAAAATAATTCAACCCGCCGAGGGAATGCAGTTAGAACTTGACGGATATTGGGACTCTGATAAAATTCACGGAGCTCAATTCAATTTCATAAGTTATGAGATTATTGAGCCGGCGACGCGGGAAAGCATAATCAGATTTCTGGGTTCGGGTCTTATAAAAAACATCGGAATAAAAACCGCGGAAAAAATAACGGCGTTTTTCGGAGTTGAAACTCTTCAAATAATCGAAAATTTTCCAGAAAGATTAATCGAGGTTCCAGGAATAGGAGAATCCAAGCGGAAATTAATAATCGACGGTTACAAAACCCATCTCGACGTAAAAAAAATAATGCTGTTTTTATCAGAACACTGCGTTTCCGTGAAATTCAGTTATAAATTATATTCTATTTACGGAAACGAAACCGTCTCGGTTTTAAAAAAAAATCCATATATACTCATAAGCGGAGTCAAAGGCGTAGGTTTTAAAAAAGCCGATGATATAGCGAAAAAAATCGGGATTCCCGCGGATCATAATTTGCGTATAGCGAGCGGATTATTTTATATTTTATCGGAAGCCGCAAACGAAGGACATTCTTATATCCCGTTTGAAGAATTTAAACGGAAAGCCGCAGAGCTTTTGAATTTAGAACCGGAAAAAATCAACGCCGTCTTCGCAAACTCATCTTTATTAAATGAAAACAACATGCTTATCGATGAAGACAGGGTTTATCTTAAATGGAATTATTTCTGCGAAACCGGCATAACTGAAAATTTATGCCGGCTTTTAAAAACTCCGAATTCCGCGCTTAAATTTTCCGGTTTTGAACTTGATAAATTAATTAAAAAATTAAGTTCGGATAATCATATTAATTTGTCTCCTAATCAGACCAAAAATATCGTTTCCGCCATTAAAGAAAAAATTTTCGTTTTAACGGGCGGACCCGGAACCGGAAAAACCACCATAACTTATTTCATAGTAAAAATATTGAAAAGGTTTAACCTTGAAACTGTTTTATGTTCGCCTACCGGCAGAGCCGCAAAAAGATTATCCGAATTGACGCTTGAACCTGCGGCTACAATCCACAGGCTTCTCGAATATTCGCCGCAGACCGGATTTCAAAAAAACGATAAAAATAAATTATCTGCGGACGCAATAATTATCGACGAATTCAGTATGACGGATCTGGCGCTTTTTTACAATCTTTTGAAAGCTGTAAAATCAGAATCAAAATTAATTTTAATAGGAGATTCAAATCAGCTTCCAAGCGTAGGCGCGGGCAATTTGTTAAGCGATATTCTCTCATCGAAAAAAATACCTGCCGGAACTTTAACGGAAATTTTCAGACAGGATGAGAAATCGCATATCATACTCAACGCTCATAACATAATCAACAACCGCAGTCTTATAATAAAAAATTCCAAAACATCTGATTTTTTCGCTATAAACTGCGATAATAAAAAAGAGTGTCTTGATGAAATATTGAATTTATTCGAGAACCGGCTTCCGAAATACGGTTTTAAAAAAGACAACATACAAACGCTGGCTCCGGTTTATAAAGGAATTCTCGGAGTTGAGAATCTAAATTCTGAAATTCAGAAAATAATTCATAAAGCAACGCCAGCGCAGTTTTTTTTTCAATATGGAAACGCCTTATATAAAGTAAAAGACAGAATAATTCAGTTAAAAAACAACTACAATAAAAACATTATGAACGGCGATATTGGCGAGGTTATAGCGACAGGCGCCGGATTCGACGAACTTGTTTCAAGCGCAGTAGATAAAAAACTCGTTTCGCTTTATCTTGAAAAAAATAACGCGGTCGAACTTAACTGCAATATTATGATTGCGCGGTTTGACGAAACAATCGTAAATTATTCTCCGGCGGACGGAGACGAATGCGCGCTTGCGTATTCTATCACGGTTCACAAAAGTCAGGGAAGCGAGTTTGATTGCGTCATACTTCCCATGACGATGGATTATTATACGAATCTTACCAGAAATCTCATTTATACGGCTATTACAAGAGCGAAAAAACTTTGCGTGGCAATAGGCGATTTAAAAGCTTTGTTTTACGGAATAAAACGCAATCTTGCGGAAAAAAGAATCTCTTATCTTGCCGAAAGGTTGAGAAAACTATGAAAAAAAAATATTTTATCAATAGAAACGGAACCGTATCGGGACCTTTCCCGATTGATATAATATGGTTATACAAAGATGAAAACCTTCAAATAAGCGAGGATTGTAAAAAATGGTTGGAAACCGAACGCGTTCCGGAACTGAACGCTGAAATAAATTTATTAAAACATAACAACGAAATAATTAAAAATTCTTTAGAATTAAATACGCCCTTCAAGGACTGTTCGGTTTGCGGAAAGCCCGCTCCATTATTCTACGCGTCTTACAAAAATAAAAAATATTATTGTCCGGTTTGCGATTTCAACGAATCGAAAAAAAATCCAAAACCCGCTTTAAACTTCCCGATTAAACGGATTTTAGCGGCGTCTTTGATTTTTGACATTGCTGTTTTTCTTTCATACGTTTTTTTCTTTCCGGTAAACAATAAAATCGGCGTATCCGTTTTCAATTCCGCAGAATTTTATTCCCCGCCAAATTCTTATTTTAAAAAAATTTTAAACGGGTATTTTCCGGTTTCAAAAAATTTTGAAAGCGTTGATTTTGATTCCGTTATTAGAACCAATTCGGAAATCAGTTGCGGCGATACCGGTTATATTTCCTTGAATATTTCGGGAAATATAATCAAATGTTTTAGAAACACGATAATTAAACTTGAAACATACAACCTCGATTTTTTAAGAGGATTGCTCGGATGGCTGCCGGGAATAGATTGCGGTTTGAAAAAAATCAGAATAACGCTTATCAATGGAAGATTGGCTTTAAAAAATAGAAACGGGTTAATCTCAGAAATAAAAATAAGAGGAAAAGTTTTCAATATTTCAAATTCGAAATCCAGCGTCATGTTTGTATCCGACGCGCTCGACGGATACTATTACGATTCCGAAAAATATTATGATTTTTATAATAATTTAAAAGATTATCCGGTAAAAATCATCGCGGTTAAAGGCGGATGCGTTTATAATTCGCAAACGGTAAACGACGGTTTTTACGCGCTGCAGAACGGAATACTCGTTAAAGAAGACAATAAAATCACAAAATATATTTTTGATAAGACAGCCGGGCTTTTTAAAAATCTCAACCGCTCTTATCAGCCGAACTTTTCGTTTTCGTCTAAAACAATCGAAAGCGCAGAAATAAGACTTCCTTATTTTTTGGATAACAGAGAGCAATTGGATTTATTATTAAATTTAAACGTCCACCCGGTCTACAAAATCGCGGCTTATAAAATATTGCGGGAAACCGCAATTTCAGAAAATATCAGAAACGCAGCGGAAATCGAATTAGAAAAAATCGAAAAAAAATATTCAATCGAAAAAGAAATCGTAAAAAAAAACATTTTAAAAGATTTGACTCCAAAACCAAATCTTGAAAAAAATAATTCTTCGCCAGATACAAAAATAGAAATTGAAATACGCTCAAGAAAAAATTAATATAATATAACTTGTTTTTAATTTATTATTCTTATATAATATTGAAAATTTTTCCGAAAAATAATTACTTTAATAAACGAGGAAAAGTTATGCTGAAAAAAATGATACAACTGATTTTTGACAGCGGTTTAGACCAGCAGATTCTTCAAATATTAAAAAACCTCAATATTCAGGGTTATACTAAAATCGCCAATGTCAAAGGGGCCGGAACGTCCGGTTTTAAATTTGGAAATTCGGTCGGACCGGGCGAAAATAATATGATTATAACCGTAATCGAAGAAAAACAGGTTGCGCGGTTAAAATCTCAAATTACCGTGTTTAAAAAAAATTTAATGGAAAAACAGGGGTTGAAACTTTTTATTCTTCCGGTTGAGGAGAGCATATAAAAATGTTTTTGACAAACGTTTCCGTTTCAAGACCCGTAACTATAACTATGATTATTGCGGCGATGATGATTGGAGGAATACTCGCTTTCCTCAATCTTCCGGTGGATTTGCTTCCGAATATATCCCAACCGGCGCTGCGGATCTACACAAAATACGAAGGCGGCTCGCCGGCGGAAATCGAACAGGAAATAACTAAACGTCTTGAAGATGAATTCACCGGGGTAAAACAGCTTGTTTCCCTCGCTTCAATATCGCGTCAAGACGAATCGGAAATAACGCTTATATTCGACTGGTCAAAAAAAATAGACGTCGCCATAATGGAGACTCAAGAAAAAATTGATCTTGTTATAAACGATCTCCCCGAAAACGCCGATAAACCTTTGATAGAAAAATTCGATCCGAATTCAAGACCGATTCTTATTTTTAACTGTCTTTCTAATCTTGCCTCCAAAGATTTTGCGTTCTTGCTCAATTATAAAATTAAACCCGAACTCGAACGCCGGGCGGGAGTAGCCAGAATTAAAATCATAGGAGCGCTCGAACCGGAAATTAATATTCAAGTGGATCCCGATAAGATTTTCGCAAGAAAAATTTCAATCAAGGAAATTAAAAACAAACTCGAAGCCGAAAACCTGAATTATCAAGGCGGCAAACTTAAACTCGGAAAATACGATATTATGGTCAGAACGATAGGCGAATTTAAAAACGCCGACGATCTTAAAAATCTTATTATACGAAATTCCAACGGAAATATAATTTATCTTAAAGACATAGCTGTTGTTTCTGAAAAATTAAAAAACGCCGACGAATTGATTCATTTAAACGGCTCCCCAGCCATAACCCTCGAGGTATATAAAGAAAGCAGCGGCAATACGATAAAAACGACGCAGTCGGTATTGGAAAAAATATCGCAGCTATCAGAAAAACACAAAGACATCAAACTTGATTTTTCGCCAATATACAATCAGTCTTATTTCATAGACCAATCAATAAGAATGGTTAAAGAAAACGCGGTAACCGGCGCCATACTCGCGGTAATTGTAATTTACCTCTTTTTAAGAAGTTTTTCTTCGACTTTAATAATAACCTGTTGTATGCCGGTTTCCATAATTGGAGCTTTTATTTTATTTTATTTTTCCGGTTTAAGCATAAATTTATTCTCGCTCGCGGGATTAGCGCTTGCAACAGGAATGGTAGTCGATAACGCCGTAGTAATACTTGAAAACACTTACAGGCATATTTTTGAAGGAAGAAATAAAGATATTGCCGCAGTAACAGCCGCCACCGAAGTCGGTCCCGCAGTTATTTCATCGACCGCGACTACGCTTGCCGTATTTATTCCTATTATTTTTATTAAAGGGCAGGCGGGAATTATATTCAGGGATTTGTCGCTTGTTATAACATTCACTATGCTCTTTTCAATTTTTGTCTCATTTACTTTTATTCCAATGCTCGCATCCCGATATTTAAAATTGCCCGATCAAACCAAAAAACCGAATTTTATCATACGTTTCCTCGATTGGATTGAAAAAAAAATTTACGGCTTATACGAAGTATTGATTAATTTTGTAACCGGTTCGGTTCTCAGGCGAATAGTTACTTTGGCGTTTGGAATCGCTCTTTTCTACATTACAATCGGTATTATTCCTGAAAAAGAATTTTTTCCCAAAGCAAATCAGGATACGCTTGAACTAAAACTATATTTTGACAAAGACGCTTCTCTTGAATATTCAGCAATTTTGTTTTCCGAAATAGAAAAAAAACTTATTTCCATAGACGGAATAAAAACCGTGAACGGCAATATAAATACAGGGTTCGCTAAAATTTTTTTGATTCTCAACGACAATAAAAATTCGCAAAATATTATTAAGAGGATAAACGAATTATTAAAAAATTCCCGGTTAAACGATTATATAATCGAAATGAATTCGCCGGTCGAAAATTCGCTCGGATTAACCGGAAACGGCGACATAATGATAAAAATTATCGGGCAGGACGATAACGAACTCCGGAATATAACCGGAAAAATTCAATCTCAAATTTCAAGATTAAAAGGAATAGATAAACAGTTTTCGTCCGTTTCTTCCGGAATTAAAGAAATCAATATTGAAATAATTCCGGAAAAGGTTTCCGAACTCGGTCTCACTTTAAAAGAAACAGCCGAAGAATTAAAAAACATTCTGACTGGAATCACGTCTACGACAATCAGATACGGAGAAAAGTCAATAGACATAAGAATAATTGAAAAATCAAAAGGAATAAATGCGATTCAGGATATTTACAAAAAACGCATTACAACCAAATCAGGAAATAAAATCAGTCTGTCTGATATTGCAAAAATAAAAATTCAACGGACAAACGACGTTATTTATAAAGACAATAAAGTAAAATCAACCGATATAAAACTCTGGATAAAAGGAGTTCCGTTGGGCGAAGCCATCGACAAATTATCGAACAAGGATAAAACCGGCATAATAGATAAGATAAATATTCCGGACGGATATGAAATAAAAATAAGCGGATTGTCGCAGACGCTTCTCGAATCGTTCAATGAATTATGGCATAGTTTGATATTCGCGTTGATATTTGTCTATATGATTATGGCGGCTCAATTTGAATCTTTTATTCATCCTATAACGCTTCTTATCAGCGTGCCTCTGGCTTTGTTTGGAGCTTTCGCAGGATTGAATTATCTTAATCTGTCGTTATCCATAACTGCGTTGATTGGAGTGATTATTCTTGTAGGCGTTGTCGTCAATAACGCTATAATTCTTGTG
Source organism: bacterium (assembly GCA_036733285.1). Classification (GTDB taxonomy): domain Bacteria; phylum JAGOBX01; class JAGOBX01; order JAGOBX01; family JAGOBX01; genus JAGOBX01. The sequence goes on along the minus strand of DAINAU010000049.1, from coordinate 13,211 downwards.
GATTACACCAATATTCTTCGTAAGAGAGGAATGGATAGAATCGACGCAATAAAATTAGCGGGAGTCACAAGAGTAAGACCGATACTCATAACCGCCGCTTCCACGGTTATCGGTATGTTTCCGTTAAGTCTCGGATTAGGGTTGGGAGCCGAACTGTATCAGGGACTTGCGGTCGTGAACGTTTGGGGACTCGTATTGTCAACGATTCTAACTTTATTATATGTTCCTACGATTTATTGTTTATTTGAAGACGTCGGGGATTTTATTAATCTGCTGATATTTAAAATAAAAATGAAATTCGAAAAATTCGAATAGAACCTGTAAAATCTTTCAATCAAAAAATATCGGCGAAAAATTTTGCGCGTTTGAAAAAGCGCGCAAAATCAAGGTTTTTCAATGGATTGAGCGATTTTCAGCGGATCAATTTTCGAAAACCATTAAACCCAAAAACTGAATTATTTTTTTTTCAATCATTAAAAATGGTCAAAATCAAGCGTTTTTCGACATTTTGCAATTTTTCAATGATACAGCCCGGTTTCCGGATTAAAACGGTTTGATTATATCTACCGAATACTAACAAATACTTTATAATATTCTTTCCATAAATTTTTACGGTTTTTATAAATTGATTTCCATCGCTCCAAAATTCTTTTTCCGGTTTCCGGAGATATTTCCATTACCGATTTCAAACATTGAATATGTTCCCAGTAATTAGAATTTTTAGTAATATTCGGATCAGGAACTAATTTTTTAGCATGTAAAATCCAAATATTCATTATCGTATCATAAATCGCGTTTGTATCAAATTTGTTTAAATACTTTTTTCTCTCAATTTCAAGTTCGTCTTCAGAATTAGAATAATAATTTTCAATGATAATATTCTTATAAAAAAAGGGAAAATTTTCTGAAATTTTATTAATCGTATTTAAATCTCGAGTTAATATTCTTAAAATATTTTTTTCTTTTATAAAAACCTGGTAATCAGTTAATCGGTTAGCCCAATCGCAAATATTTGTTATTCCGTTTTTATAATCATTCTTTTTTTCAATTTCTGTTTCTATAAGATAATGAACCCAATTTTTTTTTTTATTTTTATAATGATAATCTAAAGTTTGAGAAACAATATATTCTTTCCACTGAGAATATAAATCAATGAAAATTTTATCCTCAAAATTCTTTTTATATTCATTTTTAATCAGTTCAAACAAATAAACCTTATTCATCACATTTATTTGAAAATCAACAACGTTTAATAAATTATGCCGTTCGGTTTTTTCTAAAATAATTTTATAAAAATTAAAAATCATCAATAAATTTTTGTTCTTTTCTTGATAATTATAAAAAGTTTTTTTTAAAGGAAAAATCAAAATATTAAACTTTTTCCATTTTTTATCATTTAAAAAAACAGATAGCGTATTTTCAATGATTTTTTCGGCTTCGGCATATTTTTTTTCTTCAATCAATTTTTCTATAACAGGAACGCCGTTTTTCCAATCGCTTTGTATTGTGTTCTTGCAAAAAATTATATAAGAACTTTCATCATATTTTTCCGATAATTTTTTATATAAATCAGTCCACATATAATAAGTTTTATTTCTGTTTTCAATTAAATACGGATGATTTCTTATAGCTTCAAGTATTTCCCCGCTTTCTTTTTCGGATAATTCTAAAATGAAATTAATAAAAACATCTTTATCAAAAGAAATAATATTTAATTTTATATCATAATCCACTAATCTGTTTATAAAATCTTTTATCGTCAAATTATATTTTTTAATATTTGAATATTCCCATAATAAAACGCATTCCGTAGATTTTTTTTCTAAACGCATGCGGTCTTCCATTGAATAAAACCATTCAGGTAATAAATCAATTTGGCGTCCTAATTCTTTAAATAAATCAAAAAATAAATTTTCATTTTTCGGTAGAGTATCAAAACTATTTTTTATAAAATTTAAAATTTGGCCGGAAATTTTTTCAATGTCTTTTGCAATATAAGTTCTGTCGCAATACGACGGTTCCCAATGCGGCTCTTTTTCAATATATTTTCCGTTCTCATTTCCAGCTTCATAGATTATATCATTTAATTTTTTTAATAGTTCATTCCACTCTTCAATGGTTTTTTGATTTGATGGAAAAGTTTTATTTTTTTCTTTACTAATACTATCAATTATCTCAGGGATGTCGTCGTTTAATGATTTGGATAATTCGTTTCTTTGCTCAACTGTCAAAAGCTCCCATATTTTATCAATGAAAACGCATATTTCCTCTTTAGTCAATAACTTAAATATTTTTTCGCTTATTCGCATTTTATTGCCCTCCACTCCAATTCTATAAAATAAATATTCCGGATTTTTTTGAAGCGCTATAACAGTCCCGAATTTATCGAATCGAAGATTAGAATCCGGACGCGGTCTTAAATATTTCAAAATTCAATCCGGATAATTTTATATTTGGTTCAACGACAATTTTTTTTCTATCGGTAAATAGCGGATAAAATCCAATATATTCGCCAGCAATATCTCCCAAACTATTGTTATTGTTCTTATCGGTTCCAGCGGCAAGGTAATATCTTCCCGCCGGAATGTTTGAAAGAGAGTATTCAAAATTTTTAAAATAATTCGTGGAGGTTTCCCTAACGGTTTTAAAATTATCGTCGGGGTCAAGAATTAGAACGAAAACTTCGTCGGTCAATATTTTTAAAGTCTGCGAGGTATGAACATAAATCAAAACAGTATCGGTTCCCGCGTTGGAGTAAATAAGAGACTGAATTAAATAAGAATCATTCGCATTGGAAAAAGAATTTGCGTCGATTCTGAATCTTATTTTATACGTATTATTGGAATTGATTATATCAGCCGTGCATCTTAAGTCCGATACCGATGTTCCGGTTACAATCAGCGTATCGACGCCCGTATTATATATGTTTATAACAACGGAATCTTCAGGCAAATACATATCGATTGTATTTGCGGATAAAATTGTGTTTGCCGGAGAATAAACGACGGAACCGCAAGCCGTCGAAACTGCGCGGTATGCGTCCGCCAAACCGTAACCGTAATAATTATCTCTGCCGGTTGCTCCTAAATCAGAAGCCGTTGAATACAGCAAATTTTTTACTTCTTGAGCCGTTAAATGCGGATTCGCTGAAATTATTAAACCGCATATTCCGGATATATGAGCGGCAGCCTGAGACGTTCCTTGATACAATTGATACTCGGGCGTATTACCGGTTTCATTCCAGAAAGCGCTTATTATTCCGTCTTGAAAATTATCTTTATTCAAATCTGCCGTCATATCTCCGCCCGGCGCTGAAATATCAATATGTCCGCCGTAATTTGAATAAAAGGATTTATTATTGTTATAATCAACGGCTGCAACCGAGATTGTCGAACTGTATCCGGCCGGATAAAAAACTGACTGACTATTTTCGTTGCCGGCTGCGCAAACTACTGTAATATTCATATTATTTACCGTATTCAACAATTCTTCAAACGACCTTGAATAATATTCTCCCCCTAAACTCATATTAATTATTTTAGCTGGAACCGCCGGTATTATTCCCGAGACATTGCTTAGTCCTGCCGCGAACTTTACCGCTTCCATAATATCTGAAGTCAATCCGCCGTTTTTTCCAAGCGCGCGCAGCGGCATAATTTTACAATTATATGATATTCCCGAAATCCCCTGAGAATTATTGGAATTGGAAGCGATAATACCCGCAACGTGCGTTCCGTGATAACTGTTGCCGGATGAAGAAATTCCGTCGCCGGAATCGTCAGGATTAGCGTCGATGCCGTCGCCGTCATTTGAAGAAGAAATTTCTGAAATAAAATCAAAACCCCGAACAAGACGATTCGCGAATTCCGGATGTTCCGGTTTTATACCCGTATCAACAACCGCAATAATAATCGTATCGGAACCGGCGGAAAAATTCCACGCAGCCGGAACGTTTAAATTCAAGATATTCCACTGATTCTTGAAATATAAATCGTTTGGAATCGAACAAATCCCGTAAATATAATCCGGTTCGACATATTCAAATTCGTTATTATTTCCTAAAATGTTTATAAGTTTTTTTGTAAATTTCTCAGATACCGATAATAATTCGCTCATATTTTTTTTATAATCAAGCGCTCTATTGGTATTGGGTTGGGATGCTTTGAAAATGGATGAATCAGAGTCGTCTCCGTCAATTATAAAAGTTCCGCTAAATATATTATCAAATATTTTCTTATCTCGAATCGCGGATATTTTCAAATTGTTTCCTGCGTTTAATGAATATTTTTTTTGGGACAATGACGGTTTATAATTATTTGAAGAATCGCCGTTTCGATATTTGCACAAAAACTTTCCAGGAGCCATTGATTTAAGCTCGCCTGCGGATTTAGATTTAGGTTTAAAAGAAAAATTCGAATTTATCGAATAATTCGAGCTTGGAGTGAGTTTCCCCGAAATACTCCCGTAACCCGAAGTTGATATAGTTAGTTTCAAATCGTAATCGCCAATTTCAGAATACGAATAAACCTTGACGGCGAATTCCGTATACTCAAAATTTTCTATAAAAGTAAGTTCTTCAGGTTCTATTGAGGATTCGGCGGATGCAAAATAAATATTTTCTCTATAGACAATAAAATCAAAATCGGTCTGAGAATTTGTTATATCGTCAAAACTTAATTTAATCGATATTTTTGAAGGTTTTAGAATCCGGAATTTATAAACGTCAAAATCATTGGAATCTTCAATTTGACCGCTTATATTTATTATTGAATTAATACCGTAATCTCCTATGTATTGAGAGAAAAGAAGCGAGTCGTTATATTCGCTTTCGGAAATATTATAAACTGTATAATCAGGGTCTGTCGAAGTTCCTCCGCAGGAAAACAACAACAAAGCTAAGTAAAATAAAACAAATATTCTTATTATATTTTTCATTTTTTCAAGAATGCTAATCCAATTAAAAAAAGTTTATTTTTTTTCTTCCGAATCCGATTTTTCATCTTCGCCGCCGGGAATAATCGCTTTTCCTACGGCTGCCGTTCCTTTAACCGCGGTTTTAGTTGCTTTATATCCCGTTTTTACGGCAGTATACGGAAGTTTAACAACCGCGCAACCCTGCAAACAGAAAACTAAAACACCAATCAACAAAAAAATAGTTAGTTTGGCTCTCATTTTATTTCTCCAAATTAATATTTATATAAATTCAAAATGCGACAGTTTAACATACAAATTAAATTATATTATTGCATTATTTGATTCTTAAATTTAAATTTAGTTTCAGAAAAAATAAAATTATCCAAAAAAAATATCTGCCTTAATATTAAAAATATTCTAAAAAAATATTCGGTTTTGATTTTCAGAATCAGTTCCGCTATGGACTGATAATCTTCATTGTCAACAAGCGAAATTTTGCCTTTGACATTGTCTGCGACCGCAGGAATATTATTGGAAATAACAGGCACAAAACTCGCGGCCGCTTCAATTACCGGAATACAGAAACCTTCGTGTTCGCTAAAATTCAGATAAACGTCCGCAGTCGAATAATAATGAAAAACTTCGGAATAATCCTTGCGCCCGTGAAAAAAAACTTTGCTTGGAAATTTTATCAATTCTTTTAATTCAGCATAATACTTTGAGTTCTCATCATATGGACCAATCAGATGAAGTTCGCAATCCTGAAAATATTTTTCCGCGATTATATTAAATAGCAGGATAATTTTTTCGATTCTTTTATGAGGTTCGATTCTTCCGGCATATATCATTCTTAAAGGGCTTAAAGTTTTTACATAAAACAATTTTTTCATCAGATTCAGAGGAACAAATCTCCATTTTATCATATAAGGAATAACGCTGATAATCTCATTTTTAAAGTTATGATTCAGCAAACTTGATTTATTATAATTTGACGGAACTATTACAGAATCAAATAAACCTGAGATTTCAATCAATTGATTGCGAGATTTTTTTAAGAAGGTCGAGAGTTCGGGATTATAATTTTCAAAAAAACAAGCGGGAGTATAATTATGATAAAACAATATTTTTTTGCTTTTTAAAGAAAGCAGTTTTTCAATATTGTCGAAATACGAGCCGTAATGAAAAATCACAATATCGAATTCTTTGTTTAAAGCGTCGTCTAAATTATCAATTTTTTCAGTTTTAAAATTAAAAGGATGATTTGAAGTATTGTAGAAATAAGGGTTAAAATTTAATTCGATCGCCAAATCGTTTAAATAAATAATCTGATTCGACACCGCGTCGCCGTTATGAAAACCGCTTGAAACCTGAAGAAAATTAGTTTTTTTCATTAGAAATTATTTTTTGAAATTATATTATATTATATTATATTATATTATATATATTATAGCTTTTAATTTTCAGCCACAAAGTTTTTCTGGCTATTTTTAGAATTTTCGCGGCTTTATCTTTGTTGAAGTTAACTGAATTTAAAATATGTTCAATATATTTTTTTTCAATTTCTTTCAAAGCCGGAGCTTCATCCGGATTAGAAGAAACCTGACTGAACTGGAAACCGGTCGGAGCGGAAGAATTGCCGGAGTCAGCCGAAAGAACTTGATTCGCAAAGCCGTTTATAACTTCCGCGGATCCGAAATCATTCAATATTTTTTTATCTTTATTAAAGATAATCATCCGTTCGATAATATTTTTTAATTCCCTGATATTTCCCGGATAATCAAATTCAATCAAACGTTTTTTCAAAGATTCGCTCAACAAAGGAATTTCTTTTTTCATTTCTTTAGAGAACTGAGAGATAAAAAACTCGGCGAGCGGAATAATATCGTTTTTTCTATATCTTAAAGCCGGAGCATTAATTTCGACGACGCTAATTCTGTAATACAAATCTTCTCTGAATTTATTTTCGGCAATCAATTTTTTCAGATTTTTATTAGTCGCCGAGATTAATCTGAAATCCGCTTCGATTTTTGCGGTTCCGCCAAGTCTGTAAAATTCCTTATTTTCCAGCAATCTCAATAATTTTCCCTGACTTTCAAAAGGCAAGTCTCCGATTTCGTCAAGAAATAAAGTGCCGCCTCTTATCAGTTCGATAATGCCTTTTTTATTCTCGTAAGCGCCGGTAAACGCGCCTTTATTATATCCGAACAGTTCGCTTTCAACAAGATTAGCGGGAATGGAAGTGCAGTTAAGCGCGTGGAATGGTTTGCCGTTTCTGGAACTTCTCATAAATATTTCTTTCGCAATGATTTCTTTTCCCACTCCGCTTTCTCCGGTAATAAGAATTGAAGCGTTTGTAGGCGCCGCGTCTTCTATAATTTTTTTAATATTTTTTATTTGTTCGGACGCCCCGATAAATTCTTGTTCTGATTTGATTTTATCCGCAAGCTGATGTTTTAAGAGGGTGTTTTCAAGTTTTAATTTTAATTTTTCAGCGGCGTTATTTACGATAGTTATTAATTTTTCAACCTGAACCGGTTTTGAAACAAAATCAAAAGCCCCGTTTTTTAAAGCTTCCACCGCAAGTTCTACGGTTCCGTATCCAGTGATTATGATAACAGGGATATCCTCGTTTTTTTCTTTTATTTTACCGAGTAATTCCAGACCGTTCATTTCTTTCATCTGAAAATCGGTTATGATTACGTCTATTTGCCTATCGTCAAGAATTTTCAAACCGTCCATAGCGGAAGTAGCGATATAGGGTTCGATGTTATTATCTTTGAAATGAAAAGAGAGCGTGGCGCAGATTGCTTCTTCATCGTCAATAATCAAACATTTAATTTTGTTTATGTTCATTTTATTAATTATTATCCGTTACCGGAATATAAATTGTGAATTCAGAACCCTCGCCTAAAACGCTGTCGACCGTGATGAAACCGCTGTGCCGTTCAATTATTGAATGCGATACCGATAATCCAAGCCCGGTTCCTTCATTAGGGCTTTTCAAACTAAAAAAAGGAGTAAAAATCTTCGACAAATTTTGCTCGTTGATGCCGATGCCGGTATCTTTAATTCCGACGGCGATATATTCGTTAAAAGATTTCTTGTTTTTCAACAACAACGGATTTATATCCTTCGCGGGAATTTTATACGTTTTAACGGATAAAATATTATTTTGTTTTGTTCTCATAGATTCTTCCGCGTTTTTTAAAACGTTTAAAATAACCTGTTGAATCAGGTTGTAATCCGCGAAAGTGTTGGGAATATTTCCCAGAGATTCTTTGTATAGAATGCGGTTTTTATCAAGTTGTTTTCTGATTAGAGGGATTGTATTTTTTATGGCGTCATTGACGTTGATGTAATTTTTTTGAGGCGGATGCGGTCTTGCAAAATCCGTTAAATCATTTATTAATTTTACTCCGCGCGCAACTTCGTTTTCTATATATTTAATGTTGGCGGCTATGGACTCGTCCTTTTTATCCGATTTGAGTTTTAAATACGACACCGCGTTAGCTATTACCTGAAATCTGTTTTTTATTTCATGGGAAATGCCTGCGGCAAGTTCGCCGACAGCGGCGAGCCGTTCAGCTCTAATCATCAATTCCTGAGTGGCTTTTAAAGCGTTGTATGATTCGAATAAATCGCTCTGAAGGGCGGATTTTTCCGTAATGTCAAAACAAATTATTTGAATAAATTTTTCCGAATTAATCTCAAAAAGAGCGGCGGTCGCGTCAAAAATATAATTATTGTTTTCTTCGCCGATTCTAATCTCGACGCTTTTCTCTTTTCCGCGGTTTGTTTTTATGCGGTTCAAATAATCGTGAAAATTGTTTTTTACTTCGTCGGCAAGAAGTTCGGTAAAAATAATTTTATCCGGCTTTTTTTTTTTTAATCCGAATTTACGCATCGCGATTAAATTGTATTCTATCAAAGAATAATCCTCGTAAGAAACAATAAATACAGGACTTAATAAATTCTGAATCAAGAGTTTATATTTCAGCTCGGAATACTGAAGTTTCGATTCGAGTTCAATTTCAGATGTTAAATCCCTAAAATTAATAACAACCCCGATTAATTCTCCTGTTTCATTTATGTAAGGAGACGTTGTAAATCCCAAATAAGACTCTTTATCTTTAAATAAAATTTTTGTTACTATGCGGGCAAAACTTTTTTTTTCAGATACCGTGTTATGTATCGAATCAATAATAATTTCATTATCGAGAATCTCTGAAATAGGCTTGTTATCAATAGAGGTTTTAACGTTAAGAATATTGATAGCGGTTTTATTTATAAATTTAATTCTAAAGTCCCTGCTTGAAATAATTATAAAACCCGAAGCTATATTGTTTAAAAAGTTAAGCAAATCTATATTGTTTATATCAATCATATTGTTATACTAAGTTTTTATACGCTTCAAACACGCGTTTTTTCATAGATTTAACGATTTTAACTGACCATTCCGGATGGAGCTGATATAAAACGTTAAAATTTTCCGGAGTTAAAACTAAAACTGAAACGTCAGTAGCCGCGCGGACCGTAGCGGTTCTCGGCATACTGTCAAAGTAAGACATTTCGCCTACTATTTCGCCTTCATTAATCTTTGCGATTATTTTGTTGTTTTTTATTATTTCGGTTTCTCCTTTGCAAATAATATAAAAATCATTCGACATATCGTTTTCGGCAATCAAAATTTCATTTTTTTTAAACGTTTTTCCGAATTTCTCCATAATTGATTTATCCAAATCTTTTACGTTTGAGTTAAAAGCAAGATTGCATAAGGAACTCTGGCTTTCGGTATCTTCGGAAACCGCGATGTTTTCTAAATCATTCAACGTTTTTTCATTAAAAAAATTTTGTTCTTTTTTTTCATTCAAATACCTTAATTCCTTGCAAAGCGAATATGTAACCATCCGGGCGAGAGTGATTGAAACCTGAATATTCATAATAAAATTTTCAAACGTCCATCCGTATAACTCGCAATCGTCGATTGCAATGGCGTTGGTTATTCTTTTGCCGTATTCGCAATCGGCGGCGCCAAAAAGCATATTTTCGCCGAGACCAAACCTGAAATAATTATTATTCTCGATTTTTTTTGCAATCGCAACTTTTCCTTTTATTATAAAATAAATACAATTATTGGTTGGGGGTATAACGGAATTTTGCGGATAAATAACGGTTTTATTTTTTATAGAGATTTTTGTTCCGTATTGTAAATGATTCATAGCAGAGCCCATATTCGTTTTTGTTATTACCTTCTCCTGTCAATAATCATCTTATTCAACGTAGTAAATTTTTGAGGGGACAGAACTCTTTTTCCGGTAAAGTCATTATTCAATAAAGTTTGGGCTTTATCGAGTTCGCCGGACATTATCGTCATTAAAATTTTGTTAAACAATTGAGTTGAAGTCAAATTTAAATCTTGGTTATCGTTAGAGCTATTTCTTTTTTTAAAAAAACCGGAATTATGATCAGTTGAATCGTTCGATTTATTTTCATTGATCCGATTGTAATCGGGTTCGTTATAATATTGGCCGCGAAACTCGGGTTTAACGTTTTTAAAAAGCTGTTCAATCGGAAGAATTTTTTCTTTGGAATTGTTATTGTCCCCGAATTCAAAAGAAAGACTGAATCTATGCGAATTTCCGAGGTCGCCGTAAGGCGTGTAGGAATAATCCAGCTTCAATCCTTTTTCAATCGAATTAGAATTTATATTTAATCCGAGTCCAAGCGAGATTTTGTTGTCTGCGTCGTTGCGCGAATCATAACCGCCGCGGAGACTTAATATTTTCGCGAATAAAACGTCTATTCCGGCAAAATAATTCAAATCTTTTCGCGCCGCGTATTCCAGATCAAACCCTGTTTTAATTTTGTTTGAGCCGAAATCAAAGATAAATCCCGTTCCGATTCTGTAAATCTCTTTAGGTTTGTTTTTTTCGGAATCGAATTTAAGTTCGCCTCCGAAATTTCTTATGTCTGCCGCTAAAGAAACTTTTGCGTTTTCGGAAGTTTGAAAAAATTTTTGAATTCCAATACTTCCCCTAAAAGTTTGAGCCGATACTCTTTCGAGTTTTGATTCTAAAAATTTTATTCCGATTCCTGCGTTAAATTCTTCCGGCAAATCCATTGCGTAATACAACCCGAGTATTTTATCGTAATTTTTGTATGTTCCTTTATTAACAGGATTGCCGTTTGCGTCAATCATATTTCTTTCTATGGACCCCGAATTGAAAAAAGTAAAATCCAATCCTATGTTTGCGTTTGTTTTTGAGATTGGGACCACGATTCCCGCATACTCGATATTAATGTCCTGAAAATGTGAAAAATGCGAGAAAATTATGCTTTTATACTTTAGTGAAGCGAAACCAGCGGGATTGGAATTAAAACTGTTTATATCGTTGACAAAAGCGGAGTTTGCCGAACCTAAGGCGGCATTATACGCGGTTACGGGAAGCGAAAGCAAAATTCCGTCATACGTTAAAGCAGGTTTAGATAAAACTTTTGAGCCGGCGCTCAAAACAAATAATAAACTTAATAAAATAAAATTTAATTTCCGCATAATTGTTTATCTGATAATTGTAAATTTCTTAACTGTTTTGTTTCCGTTTTTATCTTTAATCAAAATCAAATATAATCCGCTCGCCAATTTTTTTCCATCGGAGTTTTTTGCGTCCCATACTATTTTCGCCTGTCCGGCTCCGGTAGCAAACTTCGCCGCTCTCTCTCCCGTTAAAGTATAAATCTCGATTTCATTGCCTCCGGTCAATCCTGATATATGAACGCCCGAATTTATAATTGTAGGCGAATATTCGGTTCCTGTCATGGAATTGTTATCGTTTGGTCTGAACGGATTTGGATAAACGATAACCGAAGACAAATCTTTTTGAATCGGATTAGAAGACAAAAATACCGCGTATATTGAAAAATGAGAGAGTTCCGCTGAAATAGTATCGCCGTTTGTTCCTCTCGAAGTTATTGATTCGTCAAGTTTTTCCCAATTATTCAAGGTCTTGTTGAATGTGAATATTCCGGATGCAAAAGTTCCTTTAAATCTGTCGGGTAAATTGTATGAGATAACTATATTTTTAAAATTTGCAGCGTCGTTGAATGGTTGACCGTTTGAAGTAAAAGAAAATTCGCGCATAGTTTTTAATCCGGCTTCATAGTCTTCCGAATTCCCAAAAAGTTTTGCGTTGTTTGTTCCCGCTACCTGTATTTCATTCAACAAATCAGCGTAGTTTGAATTTGAAATAGTTAAAGTTACAGGCGCGGACGGATTATTAAATTCAATATCGAGAGTGATAGTTGAATTGTCCGCACCTAAAATCGTTATGAAAGCCGTTTCAGGAATTTCCGAAGAGTTTAACGGCGATAAAGTGATATTTGTAATATCATAATTATTAGGAATTACAATGTTTTGCGAAGAAGGGTCGATTATAGACGAAGTTATATTTCCTTGTTTATAATAAACGATGATATTTTTAAAATTAGAATTGCCGATAAAATCCGAAGCTACGATTTTTATCGTATCGCCTGCTGCGGCGCCGCTGATATTTATTTGAGAAACGAATAAATAAGTGTCGACCGAATCGGTTATAATTTGAAAAGTATCTTTACCATTAACCGATATATACGCTGTGTCAAGTCCGTTATTGTGTTCAAATCTGCCTGTTACAGTGATATTTTTTTGAGAAAAAATTTGACCGTTGAACGGAGAAATAATTGACAATACAGGCGGCGTTAAATCTACATTCAACTGGAATGTCCGTGAATTTTTCGACATTACGTCGTTTAATGTTGAAGCTGTAAAAACCAGAGTTTTATAGCCGCCGCTTGAAAAGTTCACGGTATAAGAAAAAGAAGTTTGAGAAACGAATGTTCCTATAACCGTAGTATTCCCCGATTCCGAATTATAAATATATAAAATATTCGTCATTGAAGGGTCGCCGATTAATCCGGTAAAAACAATGGTTTTTGAATTAATTGTTTTTGATTGAGGATGCGCGTAAATAATTTCATCAATGTAAAGATAAGTAGATTGTATTGATACCGTATCTGAAAATTTATAACCCGAAGATTTATCAATAATTGAAACTACTATTGTATCTCCCTGATTAATAGCTTTGATAAAATCCTGATTATCGTCGGTAAATGATTTGAAACAGAAGTATCCTCTGTATTTTCCGGTGTTATTGCCTGTTTCAGTAAGAGCTACAGAAATCGCGTTGTTCTCCGGAAGATATGCGGAATAGACTTTGCAAATTACCGTGTCTGTAGTTAAATAGTTTCCGTCTTCGCCGTTA
>DAINAU010000048.1:0-26171 GCA_036733285.1 bacterium | reverse complement strand
TTTTCTGTAATGCCATTTTCCTCTAATAAAATATTTTATTCTTTAATTCTGAAAAACAGGCAAATAAAACTTGAATTTTATTAAAAACTAAATTAAAATAGATTGATTTAGAGAAATTCTAAAGAAAAAACGCGATAAAAATATTTTACGCAATAAACTTTTTGAATTGTAAAAATCGGAGGAAACAGATTTTGGAAATAATAGTATGTATAAAACAGGTTCCGGACACAACCGACATAAAAATCGACCCTATAACAAACACGCTTATCCGGTCGGGAGTTCCGAGCATTATAAATCCTTTTGATATGTATGCAATTGAAGAAGGATTAAGAATAAAAGAAAAGACAGGAGGCAAGGTTACGATAGTTTCAATGGGACCTCCTCAAGTAGAATCGGCTTTTAAAGAAGCAATCGCGCTGGGAGCCGACGAATGCGTTTTATTGTCAGACAGGAAGTTCGCAGGTTCCGACACGCTTGCCACGTCATACGTATTATCGGAAGGCATTAATAAATTAGAGGATTGGGATATAATAATCTGCGGGAAACAAGCTTCCGACGGCGACACGGCTCAAGTAGGACCCGGCATAGCGGAGCTTCTTCACATACCCCAAGCGACATACGTAAAAAAAATCGAAGCGATAGATACGGATAACAAAACGATAACGGTTCAAAAAATGACCGACTCCGGAACGGATACGGTAGAATTAAAGTTACCGGCGTTGATAACGGTTGTAAAAGAAATAAACGATCCGAGAATGCCGTCGCTTCGCGGCAAAATGAAAGCTAAAAAATACGTTCATAAAACATTAACCGCCGACGATTTGACCGCGGAACCGTCAAGACTCGGTCTTGACGGTTCGCCGACAAAAGTCGTTAGAATTTTTACTCCAGAACTAAAAGGCGAGGGCGAAATATACGAAGGCGAAGTAAAAGACACAGCCGCCGTATTAGCCGGCAAATTAAAAGAATTAAAAATTATAAATTAAAAAACCGGAGAGGAACGATGGGTATTCAAGTTATAGAAAGCAAATGCGTTGGCTGCAAATTATGCGAAAAAAAATGTCCGTTCGGAGCTATAACGATAATAGATAAACTTGCAGTTATAGATAAAATGAAATGCGTATTATGCGGAGCGTGCGCAGAAGTTTGCAAATTTGAAGCGATAATAATCGAAAAAATAAACGCTACAAAAACCGAAGGATTCGAGGAGTTTAAGGGAGTTTCGGTCATTGCGGAAGCAATTAACAACCGTTTGAATCCGGTAACGCTCGAGATGTTAGGCGCCGCGGTTTCGTTAAACAAGACGCTTAACGAAAAGATAACGGTTTTCGCATTAGGTTCAAAAGCAGGTCAATATGCTCAAACGCTGTTTGAACACGGCGCAGACAGAATAATACTTTCTGAAGACGCGTCTCTCGAATATTTCAACGACGAAATTTATTCCGCGATACTCGTTCAACTAATAAGAAAACACAAACCGGAAATCATTTTAACCGGCGCAACGGCTTTCGGAAGAGCGGTAGCTCCGAGAATATCGACCGCGCTAAGAACCGGATTGACCGCGGACTGCACTGAACTCGAAATAGACGGCGTCAAACGCGAATTGAAACAAACCCGACCGGCATTCGGCGGAAATATAATGGCTACGATAATATGCCCCAATCACAGGCCGCAAATGGCAACCGTAAGACCGAAGGTTATGAAGAAAATCGAACCGTCAGCCGGCAGAACCGGGGAAATAATAGCCGAAAAAATTAATATCTCCGATTATAAAACCGGAATAAAAATCTTATCGAGTTCCGCGGACATGTCGCAAAAAATAAATATAGCCGAAGCCGATATTATAGTTTCAGGCGGAAGAGGAGTCGGCAAACCTGAGAATTTCAAATTGCTCGAAGAGTTAGCCGGCGCATTAAACGGAGCGGTAGGGGCGAGCAGAGCCGCAGTAGACGCGGGCTGGATAGACTATTCCCATCAAGTAGGACAGACCGGAAAAACCGTTCAGCCAAAAATTTATATCGCCTGCGGAATATCGGGCGCTATTCAGCATCTTGCCGGAATGAAAAGTTCCGATTTTATAATAGCGATAAACAAAGACAAATCCGCGCCGATATTTAAAGCGGCAAATATAGGAATAGTCGCGGATTTATTCGAATTCATCCCAGAATTCATCAGACAAATAAAAAAATAAACCGGAGATATTTTATGAAACCATTAACCAATTATAAAGAATACAGCGTATTCAAACTGCCGGAAAAATTCGATTCTGAAATAGTTTCCGAATTGAAACAGGAAATTATTCGAATGATTGAAAAAGGCAAACTTGATTTCATTATAGACTTTACAGAAACGAGAATTATTAACAGTCCCGGACTCGGGCTGTTGATTTCAATTTTTAAAACTTTAAAAGAAAAAAACGGAAAACTTAAATTTTTCGGAGTGCATAAAAATTTAATATCAATATTTACCATAACTAAACTGAATTCCGTTTTTGAAATATTTGATTCTATAGAAGAAATAGACTGATTTTTTTAAAGTTTAATATTAACGATTGGAGATAAATATGCCAAATTTATTATTAATCGACGATTCGCCGACAATGAGAAAAATGATAAAATTAGCTTTAAAATCATTGAATCTAACTATATTTGAATCGAACAACGGAATTGAAGGAATAGAAATTTTAAACAATGAAAAAATAGATATAGCTATGACTGATTTAAATATGCCGGAAATGAACGGTTTTGATTTCTTAAGGTATATGAGACAAAACGAGAATTATTCGAATACTCCGGTAATAATCGTATCAACTGAAAATAAACTCGAGATATTGGAAGAAGCGAAAAAACTCGGGATAACAGAATATTTAAAAAAACCGTTTAATATGAAAGAACTGCAGGAATTAATCGCCAAACTATTAACCTTGAATAAAACCGTTTGATTTATTCCACGGATTCCGACTATTGATTTTCGGAGAAAGAGCGATAAAAAAAACTTCGGCGGCAATTTATTTGGAGATTTTGATGAACGATTCAATTATGAACAACGATATGCTTCAAGATTTTTTAGAAGAAGCAAAAGAGATGATTGAAGTTTTAAATCATGGCATATTGACGCTTGAACAATCCGGAGGCGGAAATATTGATATAGTCAACGAAATATTCCGCAGCGCTCATACTTTAAAAGGAATGTCCGGTATGATGGGTTTCACGAATATGAACCATTTAACGCATACTATGGAAAACGCTCTCGATAAAGTAAGAAACGGCGAAATGATTCTGAATACCGACCAGATCGACGTCTTATTCGAGTGCCTCGACGAGTTAAACGATATGCTCGCCGACATCATAAACGAAAGCGGCGATTCAAACGTCGACACGCAGGAAACTTTGGAAAAACTCAAAGACATGCTTAATTCTCCAAAACCAGAAACAAAATCAAAATTCGAGACGCCTGTTCCATCGAAACCAAAAACTATTCAAAAAGCAGAATTTCCCGTTTCAACTTCAAAAGAAGAAAAAATAAATCAAACCGACGCCGAATACCTGAATCAACTAATGATTCCCGACGAAGTTCTCAATTTATTCAAAAAATACGACGTGGAAAAACTTCATAACTTAATTTTAAACGATTATAACATTTATTATTTCAAAGTTTTACTCGATAAAGATTTTTGCAAAAAAAATATTTCTTTGATTGAATTTTACAAAAAACTCGAAAGTTCGGTTGAAATAATATTATCTTCGTGTATAACCGACAGCATTCCGGATATTGACGCTATAGATTTAAAGAATTACGATATGCAGATAGTATTCGTCATAGCGTCGAAACAAACCAAAAAAGAATTTTTTAAAAAAACCGGCATAGATTCGAATAAAATTTTTGAAATATTCGAGACGTTTGAAAACGAGCAGCTTCAGATTCAAGACAACTCTAAAGACGAAGAAGAAATTTTTTTTGAATTAACTTTCGACGGCGAGTTTATTACCCCTGAAATCATAAAATCATTTAAAGAAGAATCGGTCGAGCATATACATGAATTTAACGAATGCCTTTTAAAAATCGAAAAAAATCCGGACAATTTCAATCCCGAGCTTATAAACGCGATGTTCCGCGCAATGCACACAATGAAAGGACTCGCGAATATGTTTAGTTTAAAACCTATTTCTGAATTTGCCCACAAACTCGAAAACTCAATCGACGCAGTCCGCAACGGAAAAATAAAAATGACCGAATCGTTAGTGGAACTTCTGCTGAAGAATTGCGATTCGTTAGGAGCGGCTGTTCAGGAGCTTGTAGAAACAAATAAAATCACAAAAATTAATAACAAGGTTTTACATGAACTTTTGAATTTAATAAATTCAAACGAAAAACCAGAATCGGCATTATCAACGGAAAAACCGCATAAAATCATAAAAAATCCTTTTTATTACGGATTTTCCGAAGAAGACATAAAAAAATTCGAAACTGCGATAACGAATAAAAATAACATTTATGAAATTACTTTTTTCTACAAACAGGATTTAAGCGAAAATATAAATAATTTTGATATCATAAAAACCAAAATCGAATTATTCGGAGAGATAGCCGCATTAATGTTTGACATTGACGAAATAATAGGCCTCGATTATTTTAATCCGGCAAATTTTGATTTGCCGATTAAACTTTATTATATATCTCAAGAAAATATTTCTACAATATCAATGCTGACTGATAAATCCGCTGAAAATATAAGAAAACTTGACGAAACGGACGTAAAAAATTTCAGAGAGAGTTATTCAAAATACGTTTCAGACAAAAACTCTACAAGTCTCTCTTCGAAAATCAAAAGACCGAAACCGGTCAGAAAACAAGAGCTGGAAAATCATATAAAAAAAGAAGGAAACAAATCTGAAACAAATACAAAAGAAACGACGATTTCAATAAAAGAGTCGCATTCAAAAATAAAACGCGAACAAAATGAAGAATTAAGAAGACGCGAAAATTCAGGGGAACAAACGCCAATAATGGAACAAACGAAGTCTTCAAGTCCGGAACAAAACAAACAACAGTTAAATTCTCTTGTCAAAAGCGGCGTTTCGGCGGTTGAGAAATCAAATCCCGACCGCGCCGCAAAACGCGAATCCGAAAAAAAAACCGGTATAAACGATTCAAAAGAAATTCAAACCAAACCCGCGACTTCATCCGGACTCGCGCAAGGCAATACAACGGTCAGAGTCGATATTGAAAAACTCGACGCTCTTATGAATCTTGTCGGCGAGCTGCTGATAGCAAAAACACAAGTCGAACAAATCGGATTAAATTTTGACGAGAACATATCCGAGAATAAAAGCAAGTTAAAATTTGTAACCGAACAACTCGGCAGAGTAACAAACGATATTCAGGAAGCTATAATGAAAACCAGAATGGTGCCGATAGGAACGGTATTCAACAGATTTCCGAGGGTGGTCAGGGACATAGCTAAAGCGCGAAACAAGAAAGTCAATTTAATAATAAAAGGCGAAGAAACGGAGCTTGATAAAACAGTAATCGAGGAAATCGGAGATCCTATGGTTCATCTCATAAGAAACGCTCTTGATCACGGAATAGAAGAGCCCGAAAAAAGAATAGCCGCCGGAAAATCAGAAACCGGAACTTTAACGTTAAACGCGTTTCACGAAGGAAATCATATAATAATTGAAATCGCCGACGACGGAGCCGGAATAAATCCGAAAATAATAAGAAAGAAATCCCTTGAAAAAGGACTGCTTACAATTGAAGAATCAAATATGATACCGGACGCCGAAATAATTAAATTCATTTTTAAACCCGGATTTTCAACCGCGGAAGTCATAACAGATATTTCCGGGCGCGGCGTGGGAATGGACGTAGTAAAATCAAATATTTCAAAAATAAACGGAATAGTGGATATTCAAACAAACGTCGGAGCCGGAACGACCTTTACGATAAAACTTCCGCTGACGCTTGCGATAATCAATTCTCTGCTTGTGAAAGTGGGCGAACAAATTTTTGCGACGCCTTTGGCGGCGGTAATTGAAAGTTTAAAAATAAAGGCGGCGGATATTGGTTCCATTGAAGGGAAATATGAAATCATAAAACTGCGGGACGGAGTTATTCCAATATTAAGATTGAATAGCCAGTTTAAAATTCAATCTAAAGAAAACAAAGACAAATTATTTATCGTGGTAATAGGATTAGCCGAAGAAAAATACGCGATAGTAGTGGACGATTTATTGGGACAGCAGGAAATAGTTATCAAATCGTTAAATCATAAAATAGTTTCGACGCCGGGCATAGCCGGGGCGACTATACTCGGCGACGGTCAAGTCGTATTGATACTTGACATTTCGACTTTAATATCAAACGCAAAAAAAAATAGATAAGAGAATGTTGAAAGGGAGTTTGGGACATAATGAAACCAAATGATAAATTATTAAAAAAAACGGGAGAATCTACGGAGATAATGGAAGACGGCAAAAACAAAGAGTCTTCAAGGCAGGCGGTAACTTTCAATATCGGAAAAGAAGAATACGCCATAGATATAATGCTCGTGATAGAGATAATAAAATCGGCAAGAATAACGCCGGTTCCGCTTTCTCTCGATTTTGTTAAAGGAGTAGTGAACCTCAGAGGGAAAGTAGTTCCAGTCGTGGATTTGAAAAAAAAATTTTCAATAACCTTTCAGGAAAACCCGAAGGAAGTCCGTTTTATCGTAGTTGAGATTGAGAAAAAAATAATCGGTTTTCAGGTTGATAAAGTTAAGGAAGTAATTTCGATACCTTTAAGTTCAATCGACCCCGCTCCGTCTATAATATCCGGAATATCTCAAAACTATATCGAGGGAGTGGGAAGAATCGACGGCAGATTAATCATTTTGCTGAATATCGAGAAATTGCTTTCGGAAAAAGAGCTGGAAAAATTATCGGTTTAATTCAAAAAAAATCCGCTTTAAAAAAAACGGACAGTTTTCAAATTAAACCGACAGAGGAATCCGACAGAGGAAACCGGCAGAGGAAACCGGCAGAGGAAACCGACAGAGGAAACCGACAGAGGAAACGCAGAGGAAACTCAGAGGAAACTCAGAGGAAACTCAGAGGAAACTCAGAGGAAACGCAGAGGAAACGCAGAGGAAACTTCAATGAACGAATTAAAAATATTTATAGAAAATTTAAAATCAGGCGACGAAGAGATAAGACGTCAGGCGATAGATATGATAGGAGATATATTCGCCGGAGGTTCATATACGGACGCCGACATAAATTTTCAAACCGGAGAAATAATAGAAATTCTCGCCAAACAGATAGAAACCGAGAATTGGCGGTTGAGAAAAAGCATAGTCGAATCTTTTAAAAAAATAAATAATCCGTTGTGTCTGCCGGTATTGAGCAAAATAATGAAATATCCGCAAATAGACTCTCATTCCACGGCGATAGACGCTCTTATTCATTTTGGCGAAAGATCAGTCCCATACGCAATTCCGTATTTATCGGACGAAGATCACGACGTCCGCATATTATCGGCGAATATTCTCGGATTTATTAAATCGCCGACTGCGCTAAAAGACCTTATAAAAAAACTTAATACCGAAACCAATATCAACGTAAAATACGCAATTATAGAATCGCTTGGAAATATCGGTTCTGATAAAGCCGCAGATTCGTTGTTGTCAATACTCGAGTATGAAGACGTCTATATAAAAATCGCTATAATCGAATCGCTTGGAAAAATAGGCTCGATAAAAGCTTGTCCGTTATTAATGTCATATTTGGAAGATGAAATGCTGAGAGGATTATGCATAGACGCTTTGGGAAACATCGGAGCCGATATAGCAATTAATTCGATTATAGACTATTTCGGCGACGACGATGAAATAAATTCAAAAATCATTTCCGCAATATCTAACATATTCAGGAAATCGCTCAAATCGGGCGAAGAAAAACACAATCTTGATTTAATAAAAGGAATTTGCCGGCAATTTTTTAAGAAACCCGACAGATACGAGCGGCTGCTCGGAGTTTTAAAGAACCGCGACGTTTCGTTAAAAAGCGACGCCCTATTAATTTTAAGCTGGATTGACAATCTCAAACTTACGCGCGAACTTGTTTTATTGCTTGAAAATCAGGAATTCAGAGATAGAGTAAGAGAAATGCTGATAAAGATTGGACACTCAATCAAAGACGATATTGTGACTGAATTCAAGGAAACGGAGTCGCCGGTAATAAAGAGAATCATACTTGAAATAATTGGAATTGTAGGCGAAGAAAAAGAAGCGGATTTTTTAATAACTCTTTTAACTGAAAACAAATCCGAATTAATATTAATAGAGGATCAGATTATCTATGCGCTCGGCTGGCTGAGATGCGATAAAGCAGTTTCTCTGATTCTGAAATATCTTGAAAATTCCAGCGATATTCTTCAATCAGCGGCTATCGGAGCGCTAAGCATAATAGGCAATTCGGAAGTTAGGGATTATTGCAGAAAAAACATAAAATCGGATAACATCCGCAAAAAAACCGGCTGCATAAAAATTCTCGGATATATAGGCGATTCAGCGAATATAAATATTCTAAAAGAAATTGATGATTTTGAATCAAAAGAAGTAATCATATCTTTTATAGACGCAATTAGCTATATCGGAGATAAAGCTGGGATAGATTTAATAGTAAGATTTTTAAACGAGCCCGATAATGAAATTAAAGAACACATAGTAACGGCGCTCACCAGAATTAATGATAAAAAAATCATACCGATACTTGTAAATCTTTTAAAAGACGAAAATATGTGGATAAAATATTTTGCGTTGCGGACGCTGGGAGAAATAGGAGACGAAACTATAATCGGCAATATTTTACCGCTTCTAAAAGATCCGGTAGGCATTATAAAAATCGCATCTTTAACCGCCGCGTCAAAAATTAATTATAGACTTCCCAAAAATACAATTGAAGAATTATTTCAATCGGGCGATCCGGACGTTAAAGTAGAAACAATAAAATATTGCATTGCGCAAAACTATAAAGATTGCATAAACGATTTTATAGAAATGCTCGAAAACGAAGACTGGCGAATCAAGTCGACGGCTATCGAAGCGGTATGCGCTCTCGGCTCCGAATCTCATACCGGAATAATAATGGAAATATTTTCAAAAAACAAATCTGATTTTTTAATTTGTTCAGCCGTATTCAAAAACATTTCCAATATGAAAAACAAAACGAGTTTCGAGTTTTTAATGGAAAACTCGCCGCAAAAAGAACATATTGAAACCATATTTAATTCTATGCTAAAATATCCCGAGGAATTTTTAAAGGATTATATTATCAAATTCAAAGATATAAGCGAAGAAAAACAACTTATAATAATTAAACTTATAGCGGCAAGCGGGACGGAAATGTTCGACGAATTTCTGATGAAATCGCTTAATTCGGTTTCGTTATCTGTTAAATACGAAATATTATTATGTATGGATTCGTTGAAACGGAAAAAATTTCTGCCTGCGCTGTATCCAATTGCGTATCCGGATAAAAATATTATCAGAACCGCAAAAAAGGTTTTGACTAATTTAAAAAACTTGAAATAAAACAGATATGGAAAAAATATGCTTGAGATAAATTCAAAAATAAATTTAACCGACGAAGAATTCAAATTATTAAGCGACACGATAAATGAATTTTGCGGTCTTTATTATGATATATCAAAAAAATATCTTATAGAAAACAGATTGAGCCCGCGTCTGAAGAAATTAAATTTCACAAATTTTAAGGAATACTATTATTATTTAAAATACGATCCGAAACGGTTGCAAGAATTTGACAATATAACGGATTTACTGACAACTAACGAAACGTATTTTTTCAGAGAAACAGGTCAAATTAAAATATTAATCGACGAAATAATTCCGGAATTAATTAGAAATAACAAAAAATACATCAAGATATGGTCGTCGGCGGCGTCTTCCGGCGAAGAGGCATACACGATAGTAATGGAATTATTTGAAAACAATTTAATCAGACAGGACATAACATACGAAATAATTGGAACCGATATATCGTTAAAAATATTAGACGCGGCAAAAAGGGCGGCATATTCGCAGTTTTCTTTTAGAGCCGCCAATAGCTCTTATCTTGAAAAATATTTTATAAAAACCGGAAACAGTTCGGAATATCAATTAATAGACAAAATAAAAACAAAGGTAAGATTCGAAAGATTTAATTTGCTTGACGATACCGGATATATGAAGTATAAAAACGCCGACGTCATATTTTGCAGAAACGTGTTAATATATTTTGAAGATTCGATAAAAAAAAGAGTTGTGAACAATATGCATAAAATTTTAAATCCTAACGGCATATTATTTTTGGGGCATTCGGAATCTTTGTTTAAATTTTCCGTGGCGTTTGAATTAAAACAGTTTAAAAACGGACTTGGTTATATAAAAAAATAAAAAAGATTAAGGATAGATTTATATGAAAATTAGAGTTTTAATAGTCGACGATTCGGCGTTTATGCGGGTAACTTTGACGAAAATAATCGAATCTGAAGAGATAGTAGTATGCGGAACTGCGCGCGACGGAGTGGACGCGCTTGCGAAAATACCATTATTTCAACCGAACGTAATAATGCTCGACGTTCAGATGCCGAATATGGACGGAATAGAATGTTTGAAAAGGATAATGGAACTGCCAAAAAAAATTCCCGTGATTATGTTCAGTTCTATGACTATTGACGGAGCCGCGGTAACGCTTGAAGCTATGGATATCGGCGCCGTTGATTTCATAACCAAACCTTCAAAAGCAGAACTTGAAAGCATTGAAAGATTGAGAAGCGAAATACATTCAAAGATAAAAATCGCATCAAGGATAAATCTTTCAAAAGTCAATACAATCAAACAAAGACTTGAATTTGAAAAAAAACAGCGGGCGGAATCAGCCTGGGAAGCTCCTCAACCGCAGATAAAAGAACCGGTAAAACCGACGATTGCAGAACGAACAAAAACAAGCAGGATAGACGTGTGTCTAATCGGGACTTCGACTGGAGGACCGCCGGCTCTGCAAAACGTTTTTGAAAAAATACCCGCCGATTTCCCGGTAGGAATAGTGGCGGTTCAGCATATGCCGGTAGGTTTTACAAAATCGCTGGCTGACAGATTAAACAATTTATCCAAGATTCAGGTAAAAGAATCTCAGGACGGCGACATAGTGAAATCCGGACTTGGAATAATAGCGCAAGCCGGATATCAACTTGATTTTCAAAAACAGAATAACGTCGTAACGGTTAAACATCGAGCTCCTAAACAAGACGATTTGTTCAAGCCGGCGGTCAATGATATGTATTTTGCCGCCGCGAAAGTATATAAACCAGAAAATATAATGTGCGTTATAATGACCGGTATGGGAAACGACGGACTTTTCGCAATAAGAGAATTGAAAAAGCAGGGGGCATATATAATCGCGGAATCGGAAGAATCGGCGGTTGTATTTGGAATGCCCGGAGTTGTGGTTAAAGAAAATCTCGCGGACAAAATTTCTCCAATCTGGGAGATTGGCGACGAGATAGTTAAATACGTAAATAAATCTCGCGGATAATTTTTAATATGAATTTAAACGGTAAAAACATTTTAATAGCGTCAAACAACCTGAAATTGATAAATTATTTAACCGGTTATATTTTACAGAACAACGCTATTCCTTTTACGGCGAACGATTTAAACCAATCTTTCGACATAATCAAGAACGAAAGCATAGATTTGATTATTTCGGAAGCCAAATATTCTTCGGAGCGCAGAACGGAAAGCGAAGATTTGCTTAAATTTATAAATAAAAATTTTCTGTTTATTCCCGTCGTAATTATTTTAAAACAATATGAAATAAATTTGATTAAACATTCGTTAAAAAACGGAGCCACTTCTTTTTTTATAGAACCTTTCGATATAGACGATTTGATTTCGGAGATTAATAAAATAAAACCCATCAGAGTTAATTTCGACAATAGAATGAAAATTCTTAACGGTTCGTCTTTAAGATATTCGGTTGAGATTAATTCAAGCGCCGTCCTTGTCGGAGCGGTCGGGTTTAATATTTCCGAGATTTTTAAAATTCTGCATCCGGAAAAAACCGACGCCGTTAATTCCATAATGCTTGCCGCCAATGAAATTATTTTAAACGCAATAATTCACGGCAATAAAAACGACGAAAGTAAAAAAGTCAATATAACGGCTCTCATCGAATCAAACCGGTTTCAGATGATTGTTACAGACGAAGGGAATGGATTTGATTATCAAAATCTGCCGGATCCCACGGACAGTCAATTTATTTTTAAAGATTCCGGACGCGGCATATATTTGACAAAAATGTATTTTGACGAAATAAATTTTTATCTTGGCGGAAGCCGCGTTGAATTAATAAAAAATTTTAAATAGAAGCATTATTTTACGGAGGAAATTTTTTTTATGAATCTCATTAAACTCGAAGAAAACGTCATTTCGGACAATATCGAAAATTTTAAATCTCAAATCGATAAATTTTTTAGCGAATCAAAATTTAATATGACGATAGATTTCTCAAAAATTAATTTGATATGCAGTTCGGGACTTGGAGTGTTGATATCGGCTTTAAAAAAATCCAGAATTAATGAAGGCGACATAAAATTAATTATTCCGGAATCTAACGCGGAAATCACGCAGATATTCAATATAACGAGATTAAACACCGTTTTTACCATTTACAATAGTCAATGGGAAACGGATTAAAAAAATTTTTTCAGAACCGGTTTAACTGTAAAAAAACTAAGGTAATAAATATAAATTTTAAAACATTAAAAAATTTATAATATAAGCAAGGAGAAATAAAATTGAGCGCCAAACCAAACAATTCAGACAGCGATTTGAATTTTGAAGATTTAGACAAAGCGTTTGAAAACATCGACAAAGAACTCGAAGATTTAGTGGGAAACACAAAAAAAAACATATATCAACAGGCCGTAAAAAAAAATAAAGACGAAGAAATCGATGAAAAAGAATCTGATAGCGCTGCAAAACAACAGGGAGGCGGCGAATCAAAAAACGTATCATATTGTTTATCTTCCAATTTATTAACCTCGTCTCCGGCGGAAATTTTTAAAAAAATATCTATGCTTGAATTTGTGATGCCGGGGCAGCTTCTTCTTGTTCAGCAAAGAATCGTGAATAACTCGGTTTTATATTATCCTGGAAAAAACGTAGTGATGACCGAAGATTTTTCAAGATTTTACTCGACTGTAAAAGGCATAGTTTCATGGCGCGGCAGATATTTAACCGTAGAAGAAATGGACATTATAGACGAAGAAATTCCCGTAGGCGTAGGTCAATTGAATTATGAAAAATCGGTTTTTATAAAAGGAAAAGTCGCTAACGGAGTTAAAATCCGCTCTAAAGGAGATATTTACATAGAACAAAATATCGGCGACGTGGATATTTACGCCGAAGGCAATATTTATTTTATGAACGGAATAACCTCTCACGGAAAAAGCAAAATAACGTCGAAGGAATCCGTATATTCGCGATTTATAGAAAACTCGAACGTAAGAGCGGGAAACAACGTAATAATCGAAGAATCCGCAGTAAACAGCAATATAGTGGCGAATAATTGCATTGACTTGGTCGGCAGAAAACAAATTATAGTGGGCGGATCTTGTTCGGTAGGCAGTTTTATTAATTGCAAAGTCATAGGTTCGGAAAATTTCACCACCACAAATCTGACAGCCGGTCTTCTCGGCGATGAAAAAGACGAGCTTGAAAAAGGTCAAAACCGCCTTGTCTACATAAAAAAAAGATCGGTAGAACTCGATAAAAAATTAAGCGCGTTCGTGGTAAAAAAAGCTAACGGTCAGCTTACGGAAACCGAACAAAAAGAACTTGACGAAGGAAAGGAAGAAAAAAACAATTTAAAAGAAGAAGAAAAAAAAATTACGGAAATGATTAAAAGCACGGAGATAAAAATAGCGGAACGCAAAGATTCCCGAATCAACGCGGAAGAAAAAGTTTATCCCGGAATAAATATTTATCTTAACAAACAAATCTATAACGTTCAGAAAGAAATGCATAAAATATCGTTCATTCTCAAAGACAACGCGGTCGTTGCCGAAAAGTTTTCAAGAAAACCTCTGACGCTGAATTTCGCCGAAAAAATAGATTTGGAACAAAACAAAATTAATTTTGTCGATTACAAAAAAATCAGAAGAAGTTTTATAAGCGAAGGAAAATCGGTTCAGGATTTAATGGAAAAAGCCTGTTATTTTCTTGATTTATCAAAAGAACAGCTTGTCAATATAACTATCAACAAAACTGACAACGATTACAAAATAGCTTTTTTTGAAGTAAAAAAAGGAGAGAATCCAATAGCGGTAAGAAAAAAAGCCATGCAGGTCGTTTCCATAGAAAGAATTCAAGCTATTGGAGCTACGATTGAAGAATGTCTTTTAAAAGCTTCAAAAAGTCTAGGATTGCCGCCTGCTGAACTTGAATATAGAATAATTCAGGAAGGCGCCAAAGGAGTTCTCGGTTTTGGCAAAAAAGATTTTATATTAGAGGTAACAAAGAAAAAAGCGAAAAAAGTGATGCATCTCGACGAAAAACCCATCGACGGAAAAATAGAATTAAAAAATACAATCGAAGGATTGATGTTAAAAATAACAAGACCGCGCGGTTCCGGTAAAACTGTGGAAATCGAAGACGTTCATTCTCTTCTTGAATCAAAAAAATATCACAGGGATATAGATAAAAAGCTAATCGAAGAAGCCGTAAAAAACGCCGATGACGAAGCTGTTAAAATCGCTCCGAGACAACCGGAACTGGAACTTGACGGAAAATTTGAAATAGAAATATCTCAGGATAAACTCGCGGCTTACGTGAAAATCATTCCGCCAAAAAAAGGAGGGGTGTATCCAAATATAGTTGAAATTGAACACGACCTTCAGCAGCGCGATATAAAAAATATAAACGCAAAAGAGCTTGTGGAATCTTTTTCAGCCGCAAATAACAAGGAATATAAGGTTCAAGTGGCTCAGGGAAAACCCGTAAGTCTTCCGGTGCCGCCGAAAGTGGAATTGAAATTTGAAAACACGGCGGATAAAAAAGAAATCGGCGACGAACAAATAGATTTCAAATCCATATCGTCCATTGTTAACGTCATTGAGGGGCATCTTCTCGCAGTAATACAAAAATCCATACCCGGCGAAGCGGGCATAGATGTTTTTGGAAATGAAATACCTGTTTCTTCGCCTCCCGAAGTTCCTATAAAACCGGGGAAAAACGTCAGAGTATCGGACGACGGTTCAAAATATTTCGCTCAAATCGAAGGATGGGTAATGTTTGAGAATAACGTGTTAAAAGTCGAAGACGTATATCAAATAAACGGCGACGTGGATTATAATACCGGAAATATTTCATCGCTCGGAACCGTAATAATAAAAGGAGCCGTGAAAGACGGATTTAAGGTTGAAGCTACCGGAGATATTATTGTGAACGCGGTAGAAGCGGCGGAACTCATAGCCGAAGGCTCCATTATTATTAAGGCCGGCATTCAGGGTAAAGGAACCGCTTCAATCAAAGCAAAAGGCAATATTTACGCGAAGTTTATCGAACAATCAAACGTCGAATCGGAAGGAAGCGTTATAGTTACCGATTCAATAATGCATTCCAGCATATTGGCAAAAAGCGACATTATAGTAGTTAAAGGAAAGAAAGGATTATTATGCGGAGGAAAATACAGAGCCGGAACGGTTATCGCCTGTAAAAATATCGGCTCTAAAGTAGCTACAGCCACTACTCTTGAAGTCGGTTACGACCCGTATGTAAAAAAAGAACTCGAATCGGTTCAAACCAAATTGAATATATTAAAAAACGAATACTTGCAAACCAGACTGAATCTTCAGCGGTTAGTCAACGAGATAAAAGGAAACGAAGCGCGCGCTCCGCAGGAAAAAAAAGATTTGCTGAAAAAACTAACCGAACGTTATCAAAAAATGTCGCTTGAATTAAGAGAGTTGAACAATCATCTTCAGAGACTTCAGGTTAAGCTAAGAGAAAATAAAAAAGGTTATATTTTCGCGAAAGAAAAAGTATTCACGAATATAGAAATCAACATAAGAAACTTAACGTATAAAGTACGCGAGGAAATCAGCTTCTGCACTTTCTACGACGACAACGGCGAAATCAAATGGAAAGAGTTCGACGAAATCTGGTTAAATAAAAATTCGTCGGGCGTAAGCCAGCAGGATTCCGAACGTCAAAAAAAATAAAATTTTCAGGGAAAAATTTATGAGAATTAATTTTTTATTTATAACGATTATAATTTTTATAATTCAATTTTTAACAGGTTGTTCTTATAAAGATTATAAAAGAGCTCAAAAATTTGAAGAAGCCGGCGATTATCTTCGAGCGGCAAAAACATATCAAAGAGTCATTTTACGAAACAGAAACAACGCAAAATCATATCTCGGTCTTTCGGATTCTTTATACGGACACGCGATAAAAAAAAGCTCATATGACATTTTTCAAGAAAAAGACTGGTTAAACGCGTTAAAAGCTTTAGAGATTTCAAAAGACGTTAAAGACGCCAACTCGGAAAAACGAAAAGAAAATCTTCTAAACGTTTATAAAATATTATCCACAATATACATCAAATCGGATAAATTGGACGAAGCCGAAACGATTTTAAACAAAGCCCTTGAAATTAAAGACTCCGACGCGGATTTATATTTCAATCTCGCCTATATTTACGGAAAAAAAAATAAAACAGAAAAAGAAATCGAATACTACAAAAAATCCGCAGACTTAAATAAATCGCTGACCGAATCAAACACCAATCTGGGATTAATCTATAAAAAACTAAATTTGTTTGAAGACTCTGAAAAATATTTTAAAAACGCGTTAAAAACCGACACGGTCAATTATTCGCCTGAAATGTGTCTTGCGGATTTGTATATTGATAAAGCGGATTATCAAAGCGCCGAAAATATTTTGAAATCAATCGATATTTCCGGCATAAAAGACAACGCCGTAAAATCGGATTTTTTTAACAAAACCGGAGTCGTCAAACTGAAAAAAAAATTATTTCTCGAAGCATTCGACGATTTTAAGCAAGCGATTAAATTTAATTTCTGGAACGTAAAAGTCAGAATAAACACAGGCATTTTATTTTATGAAAAAGGCGAATACGAAACCTCGCTATCCGAATTCAAATCCGCCGCGGATCAGGATAATATGAATTTTAACGTTTATAATTATATGGGATTATGTCATATAAAACTTGGAAAATATCCGGAAGCTATAGAAAATTTTAATAAAGCGGCGTCCATAAATCCGCTTGAACCGGACGCTTACTATAATCTTCACTGCGTATATAATAATTTTCTTAACGACAAAAATAAATCCGAATACTATAAAATCAAATATGATACTCTGATAAAAAACAGGTAACCTTGAATTGACTGACCGCGCCAGTATCATATTACGTTATTATTTATTATAATAAAATATGATTTCAAATATTTTATTTGTTTCAACTTTGAACCGTAATTCGCGCGAGCTTGGCGGGCAGGAAATATTCATAAAAAAACTGATTCGGATTTTAAAATCGGAGGGATACGGATTTTACGTCGCTTCTCCCGCTTCGTTATATTCTAATGGCGATGATGCATTGGAAAGCGGTTGCGAGTTTTTCATCAATCCAAAAAAATTATTTTTTTTCAATACGTTATTTCAATTAAAAAAAATCGTAAAAAAAAAAAATATAAGCCTTATTCATTCAAACGATTGTTATTCCAATTTCTTAGCTTTCTGGCTTAAACTTATTTCCGGCGGCGCGTTAAAAACAGCCGCAATAATTCATGACGACTATTATTCGAACGACTCGCCGTTATTTTTAAAATTTAAAAAAAAATTTTATTATTTAACGGATAAATTAATTTTATCTTTTTTTGATTCGAACCTGTTTTACTCGGATTATCTATTAAAAAAACTTTCATTTAAAAAATCAATATTTCTTTCTCCGGGCATTGATTTTTTTTCGGAAGACGCTCCTTTGAATCTTCCGGCAAAAACTGCTGAAAAACTCAAAATCGGCTGGGTCGGGAGACCAGATTTTTTTAAAAAAGGATTCGACGTATTCTCAAATGCGGCAAAAAAATTAATCCCTGAAAATTCTTTTGAATTTCATATAGCAGGATTTTGCAATCCCGTTTTAATAAAAAATTATTTAGACATTCGCGACAAAAATATTTTTTTTCATGGATATATTAAAAACATCAATGTTTTTTTTAAAAAAATAGACGTTCTTGTTATTCCTTCAAGATACGAAGGATTGTGTCTTGTTTTTCTTGAAGCCGCCGCTCATAAAATTCCTTTAATTTATTCCGATATCCCCGTATTCGTTCATATAGCCAAAACGCTCGGCTATCCTCTGCCTCCGGCAAAAACCGGAGACGCGGACGATTTTATTAAAGGGATAAAAAATATCCGGTTTAACGATACGAAAGAATTAAACGAAATCCCTGAAAGAATCCGCGGTTTATATTCTTTTGAAATATTAAAAAATAAATATTTGAATTTTATAAACAGTATTGTAAAATAACTTATTCTATTTTTTTTATTAATAAATTATAATGCTTCATTATTCTGTAGATTTTATTTATTCAAAAAAAAAATTCATTAAATTTTTCTTGGTGGGATTGTCGTCGTTCATTGTTAATCTCGCGGCCTTATACTTGTTTATTTTAATTTTTGAAAATTTACGAGCAATCGACAGAATCGCCGATATTCTTCCTATTCAGCAAAAAGAAAAATTTCCGGCTGACCTTGCAAATGTTATAGCTATTGAAATTTCTATTTTATTTAATTATTTTTTTAGCCGCAACTGGACGTGGAATCACATTGAAAAACATCACGGAAAACTATTGGCGCTTCAATGTATAAAATTTCACCTCGCTATTCTTCCGGGCGGCATTATAAGAGTTTTCTTATTCCCTGTTTTGGCGCATATAGGAAAAATCAATCCGACTGTCAACACTATGATAGGCGTAACTATCGCTATGTTACTGAATTTTCTGTTTTACGATAAAATCGTTTTTACATCTAAAAAAAGAAAAGGACGACAAATTGAAGTGTAAAATCTGCGGGTCTGAAAACACAAAAAATCTGTTTGTAAAACCGGATAAAACCGGACTTGCAAAATGCCTCGACTGCGGCGTTTTTTTTACCGAACCAAAACCGGAAGAATCGTTGATAAAATCTTTTTATAACAATTCCGATTATTTCAATCACTGGTTCAAATATAAAAACGTCAAACTGAACACTGATATGAATAGGTTTGAGGGTATTTTAAAATTCGTTTCAAAACCCGAAAAATTACTTGATTTCGGTTGCGGCCCCGGTTTTTTTCTTAATATTGCAAAATCAAAATGCGGCGAAGTCTACGGAATCGAATATTCCGATTTCGCCATTGATTACGCTAAAAAGGAACTAAACTTAAATATTGAAAAATTCTGCGGATTTCCTTTGAGATTCAAGGATAATTATTTTGACGTTATTACAATCTGGCACGCGCTCGAGCATCTTGAAAATCCCAAAGAAATTATTGACGAATTCCGCAGAATTTTAAAACCAAACGGTTTGCTTGTAATTGAAATACCAAACGTCCACGGGCTTCTTTCGATTATCAGAGGTAAAAAAGCGCTTCCTTTAATCGAACATCTTTTTCATTTCAATGCCGGCGGTTTATCAACGCTTCTAAATAATTCGGGTTTTAAAATACTATCTATTACTCCGGGAAAACCTGGTTACACAAGAACCGGAATAAAAATACTGATAAAAAAAGCATTAGCCGCGCTTGGATATTTTATATATAAAATATCAGGATTAAACTACGGCGACGCCATACTCGCATATTGCGAAAAAAAATAAACTTAAGTTATAAATAAATTTTTCGAAAAAATGAATTTAAAGAATGGAGCGGGTGACCGGGATCGAACCGGCGACATTCACGTTGGCAACGTGACGCTCTACCATCTGAGCTACACCCGCAAATTATATAAAAAATTCGGCAATAATTTTAAAAATTATCTTTTATAAAATATATATAATTATTAAAAATGTCAATATTTTTCTTTATTTTTTTTTATTTTTTTGTATGATAATAAGTTATGAACGCAGAAAAGACATATTCTCAAGCCATAGAATATATGAATAACAGGGAATACACTCTCGCTATTGTTTCTTTTTCCGAAGCTCTGGAAAAGAATTATTTAGATTCGAAAACTCATTATTATCTCGCTATTTGCTACGCCAATCTGAAATATTTCAAGGAAACGCTTGAAGAAATCGAACTCGCGTTAAACGAGGATCTTGAATTCGAAGCTAAACTTCAACTGCATTATTTGAAAGGATACATTCTTTTTCAGCAGGAAAAAAACGATGAGGCGCTGAAAGCGTTCAAGCAAACGCTTGAATTCGACGAAAAAAATCAGATAGCGGTTTCAGGCATAGCTTACTATTATTTTAAATCCGGCGATTACAAAAAAGCTATGGAATATTACGAGCAAGCATACGCTATGACTCCGGATAATCCAAAAGCTATGAACAATTACGGTTATTTAATGATGATGAATAACGGAGATTTAAAAAAAGCGGCGGATTTATGCAAAACTGCCTTAGAAAAAAAACCGGATAATCCGGCTATTCTTGACAGCGTAGCGTGGAGCAGTTTTCTTCTCGACAACATCAAATCCGCAGTTCTCGCAATAACGAAAGCCATTAAATTATCTCCAAATATAGACGACATAAAAAAACATTATTCGACTATATCGGAAAAAGTAAAAAAACTTTTAAAGAAATAAATGAATCCTGATTGTCTAATCATCGCTCACGATTTTCCTCCTTTCGCAGGCGGCGGCGTTATGCGCGTTCACAAATTCGTCAAATATCTTCCGCATTACGGAATTAATCCGGTTGTGTTGACGATAAACGATAAATATTATATTTCTAAAGACTTCAGTCTGCTTGACGAATATAAAGAATCAATGCCTGTCCGCAGGACAAAATCCATTGATTTAAAATATTATTACAGCGTATTGAAATTTAAAAAAAGAAAAGACAACACAAAAGAAATTTTCGGAGTCGATAAAAAATCGGTATCTGCGCGTTTTTTCGATAATCTGTCCGCAAGTATTTTAATTCCTGATTTAAAGGTTTTATGGCTCCCGTTCTGTCTTTATAACGCCGTAAAAATCATAAGAAAACACAATATAAAAAAAATTCTAATCACTTCGCCGCCTCATTCGGTTCAGCTCGCCGGAATAGTTCTGAAAAAGATTTTTCCGGACATAAAAATAATCGCTGATTTCAGAGATTTATGGACAGATTACGACGTCTACACATATCCTTTCAAATACGTAAAAATATTTGAAGAACGGATGGAACGCGCTGTTTTAAGAAATTCCGATAAAATAATTTGCGCCACAAAAAGCATAGCGGCAAGATTTTCAAAAAAATATAAAGATATTTCAGAATCAAAATTCGAGGTTATTACAAACGGGTTTGACCCGGAAGATTACGAGGAATTAAAAAAAACAGTTTCCTTGAATTCAAACGAAAAAAAAGATTATTTAAAAATAGTTTATTCGGGATCGTTAAACGACTGGCGAAATCTCGAAAATTTAATCTGCGCGTTAAAAAAACTGTTTGACGAAAAAAAAATTGAAAGAAACAAAATAAATATAACGCTTTGCGGTCACATAACTGAACGGGATTTAACCAACATAGAAAAAAACAAAATGACGGATATTTTCGCGGTTGTTCCAATGGAAAATCATAAATCAAGCATAATTCGGTTTGCAGGCGCGGACGTAACGCTTCTGATAATCGGAGCGCTGGAAGGAAATGAGGTGCTTACCGGAAAATTATTCGAATATATCGGTTCTCAAAAAATCATATTCGGAATCGTTCCAAAAAATGGAGAAGCTGAAACCGTAATAAAAAAATATAATCTCGGATACTCGGCGAATACCGATTCAGTCGATGAAATCGCCGAACGTCTTTACGAAATATACGAGGTCTTCTTTTCCGGAAAACTCGTTTTTAACGGCGACCCTGCGGCAACCGAAATTTTTTCAAGAAAACCGCTTGCCGGAAGACTGGCGAAAATAATTAAAGAAATTTATTGAATTACTCAAATATTGCAGGTAAAATATGGGAAATCGCAAATTAAGTTTTAATATATTCTGTTTTAAGAGGTGTTGAACTATGGGTATGAGCAAAATATTAGGAATAGGGAATTCGCTTGTGGATATGATGATAAGGATTCCGGACGAAACATATTTAACGAAATTCAATCTTCCAAAAGGGAGTATGAATCTTGTGGATTCAAAATTAAGCTCGGCTATATTATCTGAAACCAAACAATACATTTCTCAAAAATCGGCGGGCGGTTCAGCCGCGAATACGGTATGCGGATTAGCTCAACTCGGAGTCAAAACAGCATTCATAGGTAAAATCGGGAAAGATGAAACCGGCGCTTTTTTCAAATCGGATTTAATAGCGAACGGCGTAGATGAAAAATTATTTTACAGCCGGGATTCCGAATCGGGCAGAGTGGCGGCTCTGATTACTCCGGACAGCGAACGCACTTTTGCGACATATCTTGGAGCTTCCGTAGAATTATGCGCGGAGGATCTAAAAATCGATTTATTTCAAGGATACGATATTTGTTATATTGAAGGATACCTTGTTCAAAATCATAAACTGATTGAAACCGCATGCAAACTGGCGGCGGACGCGGGCTGCGAAGTATGCATCGACCTTGCAAGCTACAACGTGGTAAATGAAAACAAAAAATTTATCGAAGAAATCATAGAAAAATACATTAACATAATATTCGCTAACGAGGAAGAATCAAAATCAATCACCGGAGAAGACCCTGAAAAAGCCCTTCATATACTCGGAGAACTTGTCGATATAGCGATAGTTAAAATAGGTAAAAAAGGTTCGATGGTCAAGAAAGGAAACGATATTTTTAAAGCGGGAGTCAGAAAAGCTAACGCAATAGACACTACCGGAGCCGGAGATTTATTCGCTTCGGGATTTTTATACGGATATATTAATAATTATCCGTTTGAAAAATGCGCCGAACTCGGTTCGATTACTTCGGGATATGTCGTTGAAACGCTCGGCGCAAAAATGAGCGGCGAAACATGGACGAATATTAAAAACGATATAGCGAAAATTTAAATTTTATTATGAAAAATTCCCGAAAACTCGAATTTATTTGGCATAAACAAATTGCGAAACAATCCGGACTTTTTTATTTGATTCTAAAAATATTTTCGGGAATTTATTTTTGTATAATTTGGTTGAAGCATAAGGCTTCAGAACTAAAATTAATTCCGGTAAAAACATTTGACAACCGAAGCATAATAAGCGTCGGGAACATTACGGTAGGCGGAACCGGAAAAACCCCTATGGTCGAATACATTTCCAATCTGATGACGGAATTAAATATGAAAACCGTCATAGTTTCAAGGGGATACGGAAGCCAAACAATTGACGATACCAGAGTAAGAATAGTTTCCAACGGCAGAGATTTGTTGTTGAAACAGGTTGAAGCCGGCGACGAGCCTTATATGCTGGCTTTGAAGTTAAAAAAAATTCCCATAATCGTAAATAAAAACCGAATCAAAGCGATTGACGCGGCAATTAATCTTTTCGACCCTGAAATAATTCTGCTTGACGACGGTTTCCAGAGACTTAATTTAAAAAAAAATATCGAGATATTAATGTTCGACGGAACTGCGGATTTAAAATTATACAAAATGTTTCCAGCGGGAATTTTAAGAGATTTGCCATCGGCTATGCGCAGAGCGGACGTATGCGTAATAAACAAAATCCGGATGAGCGAAGCAAATCCGAATCTGATAGATTTCATAAGATTTCATAATAACAGCATTCCGATTTTTTTCAGCAATTACAAATTGTCTTCGCTTCACAGATTAACGGACGATAGTCATGTAAATTTTCCGGAAATCGAAAATAAAAGCGTCACTCTTTTCGCCGGAATCGGAAACGTCAAAAAATTCAAGGATATGGTTAAAACCGCGTTTAAACCTAAGACGATAAATTTTATAAAATTTCCCGACCATCACAATTATAATCCGGTCGACGTCAAACGCATTCAACTATTCTGCAAAATCTCCGATTACGTTATAACGACATACAAGGACGCCGTTAAACTAAAAGATAAATTTGATTATTTTAACAATATATTATATACTGTGATTGATATGGAAATGGAAGACGAGCAAAGTTTTAAAGACGTTATACATTATTATTTAAAGGATGAATAAAAATATGAAACTAAAATTTTTTATTTTAACCTCTATTATTTTATCAATTTTAATCTGTCAATCCTGCAAAACGACAGACTCTGAAAATAAAAAATCTCCAATAATCATCGGGGGTCAGAAAGAAGTCGAGATTAAAGTCAACCGCCCCAAAAATCCGCCTTTAGTTTATAACGATAAAATTTTATCTCAAAAAAGAACGGTTGACAAACTCAGCGTTATAACGGACGAATCAATCAATATGAACCGCAAATTTCAAAGAGTCGAATTGTTTATCCCAAATGCGAACGCGGGAATAATGAAACTTGTGGACGGAAACCTTTGGATATATCTGGAAGAAACAAGAAAATTTTACGACGCGGGCTGGTATATTTACAATTATCAGGATAAAACAGTAAAAAAATCGCTGCGCACATATTTTGATATGGATTTAATCGCGGAGTTGTCGCCAAAATACAACAAAAAAGAATATTATTATTTTAAAAAAATCGATTTTGATAAAATCAGATTATTCAAATTTGGAAAATCCGTATACACGTGGCTGTATTCCTCTTTCAAAAATGAAATACCGGACTCAAAAATATTATGCATAAACGCAAACGAAGAGCAAGGCGAAATTTGGTTCGGATTCTCCGATAAAATAAAAAAATTCGATATGAAAACAGAAATGTGGTCGGAACCTTATAAGGAACGGACGTCGTCAAATTCAATACAATCCTCGGAAATAGCGGAGATAATAGTATATGCGGATTACGTTTGGTTTATAACGTTCGAATGCAATATAATAATATACGATAAATTAAGAGACATCTGGAAGACCTGGAAACCCGACGATTTTTCCTGCAGCTATATGAGTCTAATATCAAACGACGAAAATTTTGTCTGGTTTAAAAGCGACGCGGGAATTTGGCAATACAACAAATCAAACAGCGAATGGTATGAATTCGATTTGGCAAACTATCTCGGAAATAAAGTCATAAAAAACGTTTTAATCGACGAATATAATAATTTTTTAATTGAAACCATAGATGAAATCGGGTATTATAATCGGCAAACCGACAATTGGGAGATTCATAAAAAAGCTAATTTTCCGGCAAAAAACAGAAACAGCGAAAATTATTTAAACGCCGTATATTCGCTTGTAAAAAAAAATAACGCGATATGGATTTCAACGGAAACCGGACTTCTTGAATATAACGCTTCAACCCGCGCGTGGATAATAAGCGATAAAAAAGATATGAACGATAAATTCAGAACCGATTTCACTCATTTCGGCGAATTATATTTAGACGACGATTATCTGTGGATTGGAACAAACGACGGATTATTCAGATTAATCAGAAGATAAAAATCATTAAATGATTACAAAAAAACTCGGCGATACGGTAAGAGGCTGGTTTATCGGAGACTTTGAAAAAGCGATTTACAAAACCAAAGAATTCGAAGCCGCGGTGAAATTCGATAAATCAGGAACGTATTATAAAAAACATTATCATAAAAAATGCGCCGAAATAACAGCGGTAGTTTCAGGTCAGATAAAAATGAACGGCAATGATTTTTTTCAAGGAGACGTATTTTAATAGAACCGAATGAAAAAGCCGATTTTGAAGCCGTAGAAGATTCTCGAAATCCCTGCAAATTATGACTATTAATGACTAAACCT
Organism: bacterium; assembly: GCA_036733285.1. GTDB lineage: Bacteria > JAGOBX01 > JAGOBX01 > JAGOBX01 > JAGOBX01 > JAGOBX01. Next base: position 148 of record DAINAU010000048.1, on the reverse strand, counting down.
AAAAAAAATAAGGGTTTTCGGGAAGATTCTTTCACTGTAATAATAAAAACTGCGAGTCTTTCTAACGATAAATATTTTTGCGTCGCATAACTAAACAATAAATTCAGACAACCCGAAGTCAGGGGAACGAATCTGATACCATATTGAA
>DAINAU010000047.1:0-26551 GCA_036733285.1 bacterium | reverse complement strand
TTTCTTATTTATTTTTAATGACTTAGCTGATTTGACTTCTGGTTATGTGAAGTTGAATTTCATCGGAAAAGGATAACCGTATAATTTGCTCTTAATCCTTTTCCGGAAATTCGGCTTATATAATATTCGAAAATCGTTTCACGATTTCCTCAACTTTTTAAAAGTTGAAGATTAAAAAAAAGCGCCTTAATAAGACACTGTAATTTATATAGGTTTCAAAGCGCTTCAAAAAATATTCTTGCAGTAAATGCAAGAAATTTATTGATAAGATACTAACGCAGTTTTCGGGTTCAAAAAAGGCGCGCATTTTTTTGCGCAAATGAAAAATTGCTGAAACACAATATTTTTCTTACTTTCAGCGCTTTTTCAATGTTCAATTGAAGTTTTTGGGTTTAAGTTTTTTTTATTATTTTTTTGAGATAGCCGCAAAAACGTCTTTGTCTTTTATTAGCGACTGCATTTTTTCAGTTTTCCGTTTTGCCGCCGCCAACCCTATTTTTTTTAAAGCCCGAAAGAAAGAGAACCAGAATCTGAATTTCAATTTAAATAAATCTCTTAATAAAAATAACGGACACCAGAATAAATGCTGGAAAAACAAATCGGAGTCGGTAATATTTTTCCAAGTAAAAAGATAATTGTTGGCTCCTGAAATCACTCTGATTTTTTTTAGTTTATGCTGGACTGTTATAGTGCTTTGAACCCTGTGATAAAAAACCGCGCCGGGTTCGTAGATAATTTTCCAGCCGCGTTTTAAAGCTCTGTATGAAATATCTATTTCTTCGTAATATAAGGGGTGATACAATAAATCGAATCCGCCGAGCTGTTCAAATTTTTTTTTATCCCATAATGCGCATCCGCCGCAGGCAAAAAAAGTCTGAGATGAAACGTCGAAGGGGTCTTTTTCGTAAAGCCAAAGATGTCCGAGTTTAAATTCGCCGCCTCTATTTCCATACAGAAAAGTTTTCTCGTCCCAATTATAGAATCTGCCGGTAACGGCGAATAAATTAGAATCGGCGCCGGTTGAAAAATATTGCGCGAGTTTTGAAAAACCGTCAGGTTTCGGGTAAATATCGTTATTCATTATCAGAATAAGTTCGTCGTCAGTTTGTGTGATTCCAAAATTGACGGCGCCTTGAAATCCCGAATTTAACGGCGTTTTTATCGTTTCAACATAAGGAAAATTTTCGGATATAAATTCTATGTCGTTTTTTGTCGAACAATCGTCGATTACTATAAATCTGTATTGATTATCTTTATCAAATTCAATCGCTTTTTGAACGAGCGGAATTGTTTTTTCAAGAAGTTCGCGACCGTTCCAATTTGTCATTATAACCGATATTTTCATAATGAGCCCTTTTTAAATCATTAAATATTCTATTATTAAATTAAATCCTTGTTGTCCGGAATCCGCGCGGCCAATTTTAAAACTTTTTTTAAATTGTCAAATAATTCCGAGGTATCCTGATTTTTTTTTATTTTTAAATGTAATATTTTTTCGCCTGCAAACGTAATATTCAAACTGCTCGTTTTTTTTAATTTTAATATTTCATCTTTTGAAACAAAAACTATTTCTATAAAATCGTTTTTGAACAGAATTTTTTCAATGTTATTATTGAAAGCGAATATTTTCAGATCTACCGCCTCGATAAGATTTGAAACCGGCTCGGGCAATCTGCCGAATCTATCAATTATTTCTCCGGTAATCACGGACAAACTATTTTCGTCGTAGCATACGCTTAATTTTTTATAAATCTCGATTTTAGTTTTTGAATCGGAAATATAATCGTCCGGAATATAACACGACTTTTTAGTTTCTATAATAATTTCTCTGTCTAAAACATTGAAATCGTCCTGAAGTTTATTATGTTTCTGAAGGTATTTAATCATTTCAGCGAGAAGTTTGCAGTATAATTCATAACCGATGTCAACTATGATTCCGTGTTGTTCGGTTCCGATTATATTGCCGGCTCCGCGTATTTCAAGATCGTTCATAGCGATTTTAAAACCGGCGCCAAGTTCTTTATGCTGCGCTATCATACTTAATCTTTTTTTAGCAATATCGCTTATGCTGTGTTGTCCTTTATGAAGAAAATACGAATACGCTTGAACATTGGTTCTGCCGATTCTTCCTTTAATCTGATACATCTGAGCAAGCCCGAATTTATCTGCTTCTGTGATGATAAGAGTATTGACGTTCGGAATATCGAGACCGTTTTCGATAATTGTGGTGGATAAAAGTATATCGTATTTTTTTTCTATAAAATCAATCATCGCGTCTTCAATCTGTTCGGGTTCAAGCCGTCCGTGAATTACGGCTATCTTAGCTTCCGGAATAATGCGGTTCAACCGAGCTTCGACATTTCGGATATTATCTATTCTGTTATGAATGAAATAAATCTGACCGTTTCTTTTTAATTCGTTGGTTACGGCTTCTTTAATAATATCATCCGTATCTTCCGCGGTTATAACTTCAATAGGAATGCGTCCTTTTGGAGGCGTCGTTATCACGCTAATATCCCGCGCCCCCATAAGCGACATATGCAGAGTCCGCGGAATAGGAGTCGCGGTCATCGACAGAACGTCGATGTTGCTTTTCATTTGTTTGATTTTTTCTTTGTGTTTAACTCCGAACCTCTGTTCTTCGTCGATTACAAGCAATCCGATTTTTCGGAATTTTATGTCTTTCTGAAGCAGGCGGTGAGTTCCGATAATAACGTCTATTTCGCCGGATTCCAATTTTTTGATTATAGATTTTTGTTCTGATTTTGATTTGAATCTGCTGAGTTCTTCCACTTTAAACGGATAATTTGCGAATCTGTCTTTAAACGTGTTGTAATGCTGACTCGCCAAAATAGTGGTTGGAACAAGCGCCGCGGATTGATAACCCGAAGCCGCAGATTTGAATACCGCTCTAACAGCGATTTCTGTTTTTCCGTATCCTACGTCTCCGCAAACGAGTCTATCCATCACCTTTTCCGATTCCATATCTTTTTTTACTTCGTCGATTACTTTCAATTGATCTCTCGTTTCTTCCCAAGAAAATTCCTCTTCGAATTCAAGCTGCCACGGAGTGTCTTTTAAAAACTTTATTCCTGTTTTGATTTCCCTTCGCGCGTATAGCTCCACAAGTTCCGCCGCGATTCTTCCTATTTCTTTTTTCGCTTTAAGTTTTACTTTTTGCCATGCAGAGCCGCCGAGTTTATATAAAACAGGAGAAGATTCGCTGTCGCCGATATACTTTTGAATTTTATGCAGATGCTCGACGGGCAGAAACAATTGTCCGTCGTCCGCGTATTGAATAAGAATAAAATCCTGATTTTTTCCGTCTATTTCTATCGTCTCGATTTTTCTGTAAATTCCAATTCCGTAATCAATATGAACTATATAATCGTTTTCGTTTAATTCCGAAAAACTGTGATACGGGATTGTTTCGTATTCGATAAGATGCGATTTGTTTTTTATATGCCTGCCGCTTGATACGCTTGATTCTGGAAGTATAAGACAATTGTTTGAAATAAATTCAAACGGTTCTATAATATTGGATTTGATTATAAAAATTGAATCTTTAAAACTTAAATCTATATTGTTAAAATCCGAAATTTTAAATTTTAGTTTGTTCGTTTCGAGAATATTGGTTAAACGGTTTATCTGCGAATCGTAATTGGCGGTCAGAATAACCTTTTTTTTTGAGTTTAGCGAATAGTTCAATACCGCCAACGTATTGTTCGCATTGAAAATAATATTTGAATCTACGTTTAGAGGAATTGAATTTTCATAACCTGCGTCTCCGAGCAATGTAAGATAAAAACGCGAGCCGTTTGAAAATTTATTCAGTAGTCCGTCAAAATCAGATTCGTAATTTTTTTTGCATAATACGGGTTCATAAACGAATAACGGGGTTCCGGGTTCGAAATACGATTCAAGATTTTCCGAATTTTCTATGTTCTCCAATTTGGGAAAAAGTATCAGAGTCTCCTGTTCGTTAATCGACCGCTGGGAATTTTCGTCGAATAACCGTATTGAAGTCAGGGCGTCTCCAAAAAAATCAAGGCGAAACGGTTTGCTTGAATATTCCGGAAATATGTCTATTATTCCGCCTCTGTTTGAATAGTAATTTTTTTCGCGCGTTATATCGGCTCTTTCAAATCCGTTTTTTTCAAGAAATTCAAGTATCGTTGAAACGCCGTATTCATCGTGTTTTTTTAATATTAAAGAATGAGCGTCTATATTTTTTTTTGAAGGATATTTTAAATCAAACGATTGCGGAACGGTTAAAACTATTGTGTTTTTTTCTTTTTCGGAATTTAATTTTATCAAAGAATCCATAACAAAATTAGAATATTTTTCCGAATTTACTATAGGAAGCGGAACAAGTCCGTTAAAAATTCCTTGCGTTTCAAATAAAAATCTGTCTATGAATTTTTCTTCTGGAAGAACAAATAATGAAACGGCGCGTTCCTGATTGTCGGCGTATGAAGCGGCGAATACAGCCGCCGCCGAATAATTAAGATTGTAGATGTTATACGGGTTGCCGGATAGTTTTTTAAAACTATCGGTTTTAAAAATATTTTTGAAAAAGTTGTCTGAATTTTTCATAGAATTTACATTTATAATAATTTTTATAAATATGTCAATGAGAATGAATGTTAAACAAAATTTTAATCCATATCCGGTTTTCAGGATTAATCAGTCTACGGCGAGTTCAAGCAGGGCTTCCGCTTTTTTATATTCTTCATCGCAGTTTTCAAGTATGTATCCGAGGTCTTCTTGTTTTAATGAAAGAAGCTCCCATATTTGTTTTGAAGGGTCTGGAATAAGATTGTCGCCTCCGGAACCAAATCTTTTTACTTTAGAAATAATATCGGCGAAATGGACTATTGAAACGAGTTTGCCTCCGTATTCGATATCCTCGAATGATTCGGGCAAACCGTGATGATATAAAATTGTTTCAAACAGATTTTTTGGAAGTCCCCATTTCATAGCGACTCTGCACCCGATAAATGAATGGTCGTATCCAAGAACTCTTTTTTCGGATTCGCATAATGAGAGATTGAAGGAAGCGGAAAGTCTTATTATATCTTCGAATTCGTCCGGAAAGAATTTATCCTCGACTACTTTTCCGACGTCGTGAATCAAACCGCAAACAAAGGATACGCTTATGAGATTTACTAATCCAAGTTGTTGAGCGAGCATTTTTGAAATGACTGCGCAACCTATGGAATGAGCCCAAAACCGTTCCCTATTAAAAATGCCTTTTTGATTTTTCAAAGCGTCGAATACGGTCAGCGTGAAAATAATATTTTTGATTTTATCAAATCCAAGCAGCGGAACCGCTTGATTTACGGAGGTAACTCTGTTAGAAAGCCCGAAATACGCGGAATTGACCAGACGCAGAATCTTCATTGTGATCGATTGATCGTTTTTTATGATTTCAGACACTTTTTTCGCGTCGGATTTTTCGTCGTTCAACGTGGTCATAAGCTGCGCCACAACGACCGGTATAGTCGGCAAATCCTTTACTGCGGAAAGAATTTTATCAAGATTTTGTCTATCCATTTTAAATATTCATCACTCTGTAGATTTCGTCCGGCGTAGTAACTCCGGCTTCGATTTTTGCCATTGCGATTTCTTTCAAAGTTCTGTATTTTTGATTTTTACAGTAATCGTTCATCTTTTGTTCGCTTTCATTATTCACTATATATTCGGATAATACGGAATCTACCGGTAAGATTTCAATAATGCCGATGCGTCCAAGATAGCCGGTGTTATAACAGAACCGGCATCCCACTCCGTAATAATGCTCGAGTTGCGGGTCGATGTTTAGTTTTGCGGCGAGCATCCCGTCGATTGTTTTCTTTTTGGAACAATGCGGACAAATTTTTCTTAACAGTCTTTGCGCCAAAATTCCGGTAACCGCGCTTGCGGTAAGATAATTGGCTATTCCCATTTGTCTCAATGTGGATATTGTATTTAAAGAACTGTTGGCGTGGATGGTTGACAATACAAGCGTTCCGGTCATTGCGGCTCTGATAGAAACGTCCGCAGTTAACGAATCTCTTATCTCTCCCACCATAATGACGTTCGGGTCCTGTCTTAAAATCGCTCTTAATCCGTTATAAAAAGTTATGTCTCTCTGAAGATTCACCTGAATCTGATTTATATTTTTCAATTTATATTCTACCGGATCCTCTATAGTCATTATATTTTTAGTTACTAAATTCAATTTGTTTAGACAGGCGTATAAAGTGGTTGTTTTTCCGCTTCCCACAGGACCGGTTACAAGAATAACTCCTTGCGATTTCATCAACAAATCTTCAAGCATTTCAGATTCTTTGGTTTCAAGTCCGAGCTGGTCAATTCCCAGCGATATCTGGCGAGGGTCAATAAGTCTTAAAACTATTTTTTCTCCGTGAAGCGTGTATATGGTGGATACTCTTATATCTACAATGCCCTCGGTTGATTCGGTGGTAATGTGCCCGTCTTGCGGAATATAAGTTTTACTGATATCGAGGTCGGCCATTACTTTTATTCTTGATATTATAGCGGGAGCCGAAGAATCGGGCAGATTTATCAAATCGTGGAGCATTCCGTCTATTCTATATCTAATTCTTAAACAGGAATCGACAGGCTCTATATGAATATCGGTCGCATGATTTTTTACGCCCAAATCAACTATATATCTAACTATTTCGGGAACGCTCATCGACTGAATTTGTCCGGTGGTCGTTAATTCCGCCCGCAAAGCGGATTGTCTTGAGGATTGATTTAATTTTGAGGCGGCTCTGCAAAAAAAAGCATAATCTATTATTACCGGTTTTAATTTTAAATTTGACGCTTTTGAAATCTGTTTTAAAATCTCGATTTCAAGCGGATTGACCATGCCTATGAATAAATATCCCTTTTCTATCAACAAAGGAAGCGCTAAAAATTCTTTTAATATGTCGACCGGAAGATTTTTTAAAATTTCTTGAGGGATCGAGTCGGAAGCTGGCTGGATTAATTTCAGTTTTAAAACGGATTCGAATTTTTTTGATAGAACTTCGGGTTTGATAATTCCGCGTTCAAAAAGAATTTGAATTATATTTTTTTCTTCCTTGCAAGCCGCTTCGAAATTTTTTTTCAGCTCCTCGACGGATAAAAAATTTTCCTTTATCAAAAATTGAGCCGTAATGTCTTTTAGAAATTCGTCTATTTCGTTAAACTGATATTCTTTAGACATTATTTCTATTAAAGTATATTTATTAACTTTGCCGTAATTAATTAAAACTTTCCAAATCGGCTGGCGCGATGCGTCGGATTCGGTTTTAGCGGTCATTAATTCGTCGTATTCGATTAAATTATATTTTATTATCAATTTAATCAAATGAGGGTCGATTGAATTGTCGGTCTGAAGAATCTCGTTTAATTCGCGGGTATTTTTGATTTTATTTATTTTAATAATGTCTTTCAGGGTTTTTTCTAAAGAATCGGCAGACCTCGATTTTGTCAAACCGGAAAACAGCATTTTTTTCATGCTGTTGAACGAGGCTTCAGATTGAGTCTCAATCATATCGTAAAGAAATTTCATCGTTATTTCGGAAGAATCAATATAAGAATGTATCAGTTTTAAAGATGCAGTATCATAAAACTGGGTATAATCCGCGTCTTGAGTCATAACCATTCTCCATAAAAAATAACTTAAAATTTAAATCCGATATAACACCAATTATACTTCAGGATTAATATTTTATCAATTGAAAATTATTTTTTTTCTATGTCCATAATTTGTTTTACGAGCATAGCCGCGGTATAAACCGCGCATTTTTTCCGGATTAATGGAACGCTGATATATGAAACTACCGGATAAGTCCATTCCAGCAAAGCTAAAATATAAGGAATAAGATTAGTTTCGAATAAGGTGACTTTATCCGCGTATTGTCGCATTCTGCAAATGGTTTTATAAGCTTTGCTTACCATCGGGTCGGAACCGGCATAAGAAAATTTTATATAATCGTCTAATTTTTTTGTTTGAGTCAGCGTCTGAATGAATTTCAATAATTCCGTCAAATCATTCTCATTTTCCAGTTTAGTCATTTCAAACAATACTATCGGTTCAAGCCGGGCAAAATCAACCGTAATATTCGTTTTTCTGCATTCGGAAAAATCTATAACGTAAATGTTTTCCTTGTCGTCGATCATAATGTTTTTCATATTCAAATCGCCGTGAGTGATTCCGGTATACCAATGAAATGTTGTGTTTTTCCGTTTTGGATATTCATACTTATAAAAATTATACGGATTAGGGAGGTCAATTCCGAGTTCGGGACAATTGATTGTTTTACTTTCGGCTGAAATCCCCATTTCTTTTTCGGCGTCTGCGAGAATATTTGAAAATAGTTTTCCGGGATTCTGGTCATGATAAGGTTTTATTTCTTCCCATTTGGGCTGACCATACCACGGTTTTAAAATATCAGTGAAAACTCTGTCAAACAATTCCACCGCTTTTTCAATTCTGTCTTCTTTATATATATTTTCGAGCCATGTAAGCTTTCCCGAACTGCCTGTTATTCCCACGAAATTATATCTTAATCCTGACCATTCTCCGCAGTTCGCCACTCCCATTATGGTTGTGCTGTTATTTAAAATGAATTTCTCAACGCATAGTTTATATGCGTCGACTTCTTTTTTTGTTAAAGCTACAGACCCTATTTTCATAACCGTAGGCAAAATTTTTCTTCCGTCTTTATCAAAACTGTTCACGCGGAAAGTGGCGGAACTGAATCCTCCGTGCAGCGGAGTTATTACCACCCTTGACGCGTCGTTATATATTCTTCGCGTTATAACCGACCATTCTTCGCGGAAATTGTAACCTTCCGGAACCTCGATTTTAATTTGTTTTTCTTTGCCCGGTCTTATGGACGCGGGAATAAATATCCATATCCGGCAGAAAGTTACCGTAGATGAAGCGTCCAAACAAGAAACGTTTTTCAGAAATTCTATATTTGCGAGATTTTTTACGACAGCGTTCAAATCGGCTGATTGTTCGACTGCGTTTTCAGGGTCTATATATTCCGCCAAATTTCCCTGAATTAAAAAGCCGGTTTTGCTTTTACAGGATTTCATATCGTCTAAAAATGATTTTATAACGCCGCTTTCGCATTTTGCCGCGCCGTCGTCAGTTGAAGCGAGAGAGATTGAAAATATGTTGTCAATCCGTTTTGATGCGTCTCCGATTTTTATAACGTTTCGAGGCGCGTTTATCAAATTGTTTTCTTCGGCGGGTTTCCGTTCTGAAACGGATTTTTTGTCGGATAAAATATCGGATTGGGTTTTGTAAAATGAACTTTTTATTTTATCGGCTTTTGCTTGAATTACAAATCCGAGAAGTCTGTTATCGGAATTCGTTTCGCTCTTTATCAATTCAAACATATCGCGAATTATTTCTTCAAGAGGAACCGGATGACCTTTATATTCCGCGACTGCCGCCGGTTTTCCCGATATTCCGAAACCGGATAAAACAAACATTCCCGCGTCGGCGGGTTTTTCAGGAATTATAAAATCGGAAATATTATGGCTGTCAGCGGGATTCGTTCCGCAGAATTTTCGGGCGGACAAAAACTGACCGGTTCCTGAAAGGGCCTGTTCTTTATTCATACCCAACCCGCCTAATCCTGCGGCAAATTCGAGTTCTTCCAGATTAGTCTGAATAAAATCTCCGGCTTCTATTTTATTTTTCTCGCGGAAGTCGTTATAACTCCATACGTCTATTATGGAGGATTGAGCGCCAAGCTGATTCAGGGCGTATTTTTTTCCGTTTATGTTTTTTTCTTTCGAGTTTTCAGAAGAAGATACGTTTGTTTTTAAATATGTTTTAGCTTCCTCGAGCGAATCGTAAAAATTAAACATTTTAGTCATACCGGTCATATCTATAACGTTTTTAATATCGCCGGACGCGCCTGAAATCAGAACGGCTCCCTTTTTTTTGGCGCATTCTTTTTGTATTTTCAAGAGCGACCTGATTCCGGCGCTTGACAGATATTCAATTTTTCCGAAATCGAGTATGGCGTTCGGACAGTCGAAACCGGATTCTTTGATTTTGTTATCCGTTACAGTTGAGCCGTAGGCGTCAAATCTGCCGGACAAACTCATTATCATTACGTTCCCTTCTTTTTCAATAATCGCGTCAAACATTATTATTTCCTCCGCTAATTAACTAATATTTACAATATTAACATTTTGTTTATAAAAATTCAATATTATTCCTCATATATTTTTTATAATTCTTAACCATTTTTCCGAATGATTTATCTCTTTTTCGTTTTTCCTGATATGACATATCATAGAATTCGGATTCTTTTTTTAATCTGAGAAAATTGTTATATCTGCTTTCTGGTATTTCGCCGTTTTCAACGGCTTCGATTATTGCGCATCCGTTCTCATGAATATGCGAGCAATCTTTAAAACGGCATCTTTTTGAATATAAAGAAAATTCGTCGAATGTCTGCTCCATTCCGTTTTCTATTTCAAAATTTCCGAGTTGTTTTATTCCGGGGGTATCGACAAATATAGATTTGTTTTCTAAAACTATAAGTTGGCGTCTTACAGTAGTGTGCCTGCCTTTGCCGTCTTTTTTGCGGATTTCGCCGACTTTGAAAATCGGTTCGCCAATCAACCCGTTGAGCAAAGAAGTTTTTCCGGTTCCGGATTGGCCTAACAGGCAATACGTTTTGCCCGCCTCAAGAATTTTAGACAATTCGTTTAAACCGTTTTCTAAAACATTGCTTATAAAAATATATTTATTTTTCAGATTCGAAAACGATTGTTTAAGATTATCCAAATCGGCGCCGGATAATAAATCTATTTTGGTTATAACTACTACGGGTTGAATTTTGCTTTCGTTCAACATAACAAAATATCTTTCCAATAAATTAAAATTGACGCGTTCGGCTGACTGAACTACAAGACCGCAATCAATATTGGCGGCAATTAATTGAAACTCAATTTTTTTTCCCGGTTCTTTTCTTTTTAATAAAGTTTTACGCGGTAATACCGAGTGAACTATAGCGAGCGAATTATCGTTGAGCGATTGGATTTTCACCCAGTCGCCGACCGTAGGCAAAACTTCGGGGGTTTCTGCGTCATATAGAAGTTTTCCGGTTAATTCCGCAATCATTTCATAACTTCCGTCTGAAACCGTATAACTGTTTTTGTTGACTTCGATTACGCGCGCGGGAGAAAATCCCTCTTTGATTCGCCCCTCGGCGCTATTTCTGATTTCGCCGCAGAACCCCAAATTTTCAAGATTTTTAAATTCCATTTTTCAATACGCTTTTTTTTATTATCATATAAATATCCGCAAGGCTAATTTTATCGAATAAGTTTATCGAGGCGTTCAAAATTTTGAAATTAGTTTTTGCGGTTTGATAACCTGAAATTGAATCGAGCCTTTGGATTAAATAATTCAATAAATTTTTTTGAACGGGATTCAATTTTGAACCGGAATTATTATCGGCGTCCTGAAAAGAAGCGAAAATTGATTGCAAATCCGCGTAAAAATAAAAATCATTGATTTCGTTAAAATTAATTTTTCTGTCGATTAAATGATTTAAAAAATAATTGGTTTTTATGTTCAAATCATATTTTAACGAGATGTTGCCGAGTTCTTCTTGGAGCGTTGATAAAACGGTAAAACAAACTCCGTTAATATTCTTGAACATCATAAATAATTGAATTATTCCTATTTTGGTTGCGATTTCAATTTTATATTCTCCGCTCCGGGCGGTTATTGGAAATATCTGAAAGTTATCCGGAAAAACCGCGGCCATTTCATAGAGTAATTCTATGAATTCGTTTTGATTTGAAATGTTGAAAAATAAAACGGGCGTAAAAAATCCGGCGATGCTTTTAAAAATACCGGTTTGATTATTTGAAACCGATGCGCCGTTTTTTTCGGTTTTAAAAAAAAACGAGTCGGATTTAACGCAATAGAAGATGAAGGTTCCGTTTAATAAATCTGTAAAATTATTTATAAAATAATTCAATCCCGGAATCTGAATGTCGGAATTATTTCTGAACTCGACGATGGAGTTCTTGCGTATATCGGCGGAAATCAAAACTTTCATTTTATCGTTTAAAAGATTATATGCCGGATTATTGATGAATTCTTTAGCGAAATTGTTTTGCGGAGCCGCGTTTTCTTTTTCTTCCGGCGGAAAATCGTATTTTAAATATCTTATCGCGGAATCGGAAATTTCCGCTATAAACAAATTTTTTATAAAACCTCCGGCGTCTGTTTTTTTGCCGCCGTAAAGATCGGCAAGAAAAGAAACGGGGAATTTATTAATTAAATAAAATAAAACGTTTCCGGAAAGACAAATATCGCCGCAGTTAGCTTTAATCTCGTCTTTTAAAAAATTATCGGAAAGACGTTCCGTCTCCGTTATGATATTTAGCGCTCTGTCGATTCTGTAATTTGAAGCGTAATAATCAATGGGCGCTCCTTTAAAGCGGGCAAATTCCGAATTGGCGGAGAGAGCGTCTATTAAAACGTATAAAAAATTATCCTTATATAAAACCGGAAAACAGTTTTGCATACTGTCGCTTCCGGTTTTATAAAGGAAATATAGATTTCGTTTGGAATCGAATTCTTCGATATAAAATTTTTGAGATGAAAGAAATTGAATTGAAAGATTGAATTTATCAAATTCTTGAATTTTTAATTTTAAAAGTATGTCGGGCATTTTATTAGAACCGGTTGAAATCATATTTAAAATTACGGGGCAGTCAAAATTAATTCCGAAATATCCGGCGGAATTTGAAGACAAATCCTTTGAGCCGTTTTTAACGGCCGAACCGTTTTCAGCGGTTATGCCGCTTTCGACAGAAGGATCGTTTTCAGCGGCAGCGTTATTTTCAACGGCAGCGTCGTTTTCAGCGGTCTCGCTATTTTTAAACATTTGAGAAACAAGGTTGAATTCGGGAATTTTTGAAAATTTATCTATATCTGCAAGTTCGAGTATTTTGTCGGGATATAGAGCATATTCGCATAAAATTTTAACGGACTCGGCGTTTCTTATAGCTTCGAGTTTTTCGTTGTTTTTTATAGCGCCGGGCTCGTCGCTATGGGAAACAGCGACGAAAGAAATAATAAAAAATACGGCGAAAAAAAACAGCTTGGAAATTTTAGTTTTTAGCTTCAAGATTATTCCTTCCTTTCAAATTTGATTTTGGCTCATTCTCCGGCGGGAAGCAAAATGAAAAAAGTCGTCCCCTCTCCGAAAACGCTTTCCGCCCAAATTTTTCCTTTTAGTATTTCAATGATTCCTTTTGAAACTGCAAGTCCGAGACCGGCTCCCTCGAAATAATCGTCTGATACGCGGCTGAATTTCTCCCAAATTTTAGCAATATTTTCTTCTTTAATTCCTATGCCGGTATCGGAGATTTTTATCAGTATGTAAGATTCTGATTTGAGATCGTCAAACTGCGGGAACTGATGTTTAAAAGCTTTTGAAGCGTCGATTGAGACCGTTCCGTTTTTTTTATTGAATTTAACTGCGTTATTTATGATGTTATATAAAACCTGGGTTATTCTGTCTTTATCGGCGGTTATATTTTGATTGACCGAATCGGAAATTGAATTGATTAGAGCGATATTTTTATCCTGAACGTCTTTTACCGCTCCGGAAATTATCTGCTTCAGAATAACCGATAAATTGCATTGTTCAAGGTTTAGTTTAAGTTTGTTCCTTTCGTATTTATTCAAGTCGAGAACATTGTTGATTAATCGCGTGAGTCTTGTGACTTCCGAAATAATGATATTGTAAAAATCCGATTTTTCAGATTCGTCGGCGATTCCGCTTTGAATTGTCTCGACGTAAGCTCGAATAGTCGTCAGCGGAGTTTTTAATTCGTGCGTTACTACCGAAAGAAAATCGTCTTTAATCTGATCCGCTTTCAATAATTTTTCATTGGCTAATTTTAATTCAAGAACCGTAGCGTTAAGTTTTTCGGTCCGTTTTTTAATCTCTTCGTTAAGTTTGGCGTTATAACCGATTAATTGGTTTTCTCTCTCGAAAACAATCTGCAAAAGATTATTGATGTAATCCGTCAAAATTTTGAATTCGTAATCGTTTGAATTACGGATTATTCTTGAATCGTATTTTTTCAGGTTTATAATATTGTTCAACTGTAAAAGTATTTTTCTGAAAGGTTTTGTGATAAACGAATACATAATGAAAATTATAACGATTATGAATAATGTGATTATTGAAACAGAATAAATCAAATAATTCCAGATAGAACTTGAATAGCGGTTATTTATCGTGTCAATATTAACTTTTATTATCATAAAATAATTTTTTTTCCAGGGCTGGTCGGAAAATTTATACGCAAGATAACAAAAATTATCTGAAAAAATTTTACTTGACTCCTTGATTTGAGATAAAGAAAATCTGTCTGGAAATTCGTTTTGCAACAGATGTTTGCCCGGAGAATTATGGGCGATTATTATGTTGTTATCGTCGACTAAAAAAATTTCGTCAATCTGTTCGAATTCATTCTTGAATCTTTCGAGTTCCTCTGAAATTCCGCTTATCTGGTCGATTTGCAGACCGAGTTCAAAAGCTTTGCGAAGTCCGGAATGAAAAAAATTCGCGGACGCCGAGATATTCTCGAGATTATCTCTGATAATGACGTTTTCAGCGTAATCTTTGATATAATATTTGTTAATGAAAAAAGTTAAAACAAAGATTATTCCAAAAGTTAAAATAATTTTTTTTGTAAGGGTCATTTTATTTGATTCCTTCAACGAAATTTATGTATTTTAAAGGAATTTTAAGATTCAGTTTGGACAATTCGGAAACGTTGAAATATATTTTAAATCTGTTTGGATAGAGGTTTTCGAGATAAACAAACTCCGATATTCCGGCATTAATATCGGAAATGTATTTATATATCAGCGTTCCGGTATAAAATTGGTTTTGCCATAAAGACAACAGCGCTTTTTTATAGACAGCTTCTTTTTGATAGCTTAAAACGGGGATAGAGAATTTTTTCGTTATCAGACTGTCAATATTCAAGGTTATTTCAGTGTTTGACACGGTTATCAGCAAATCGACGTCTTTAATTGAATTAGAATAATCGTTCAGGCGTTTTCTGAAAGATTCGGCGTTTTCTTTGTCTTTTATAACGTATTCTTTAAGAATCAAATTGTTTAAACGGCAGTAGTTGCGGATATCGGGTATTTCTACATCTGAAGCCTCGTTTTCAGGATTATACAATACGCCTATTCTTTCGGGTTTGAAAAATAAATTTTCAAAAGTTTTTATTTTTTCTGTTATTGATTGAAAATAACTTAACACTAATATTTTGTCGTCGAATTTTTTAAGGTTTTTATTTATTTCCGGATAAAATTTTATATCGCTGACTCCGGCGATAATCAGATTTGAAACAGGATTGAAGTTATCGCTTAATAAAACGGCGGAGCTTAATCCGGTTCCGAGCAAAACGATTAATTTGTTTGCGCCGTTATTAAGCGAATTAAAAGTTTTTAGAGCCTCTTTTGAATTTTCCCGCAGGTTAAAATATTTAAAAATTATTTTCGGTTCTTGAGGAGATATGTTAGACGAATATTCCATTCCTTTGATTATTTCATCGTAAATAACGGATTTTTTCCATAATAATACGGGAATGACGATTTCATTTTGGGCGTTTAAACCCAAATCGAAAATAAAAATATCGCTTATCAAAAATAAAAAAAATATTGCGGCGTATTTTTTTTTCATAATTCGAGTTTTAACTTTTACATTATTTTTCCAGAACAACGACTGCCGCGGCGTTATCGTCCGTATGGGAAATGCTTATGTGAATATCCGGACTTCCCATTTTAACGTATAACTCTTTTGCTTTGCGATAAACGTTTATGTAAGGCTTTTGAGTTTCATAGTTTAGTATTTCAATGTCTTTAAACCAGACGCCCTGCCGGATACCGGCGCCAATCGCTTTCATAAAAGCCTCTTTAACGGAAAATTTTCCCGCAAAACTTTCGAATTTCATATGAAAACCGAGACAATATTCGATTTCCTTGTCCGTAAATATTTTCTTTAAAAATATTTCGCCGAAATTATTATATCCGTCTATGATTCGTTGAATCCGAATAATGTCGATGCCAATTCCCGCAATCATTATGTTTTTTAAAAATCCGATAAATTGTTTATATAAGGATAAAAGAAAACTTTTTTCTCTGTGATTATTGCCGAAATGTTTTCAGCCGGAGTAACGTCGAACGCCGGATTAAATATTTTTACGTCGTAAGGAGCTATTCGCGTATTAAACGGCTCGACAACCTCCAAATAATTTCTTTCTTCAATCGGTATCAAATCTCCGGTTTTTAAAGACAAATCAAGGGTTGAAGAAGGAGCCGCGATATACATTGGAATATTATGATGATTAGCGAGAACGGACAATGAATATGTGCCGATTTTATTCGCGGCGTCGCCGTTTGCCGCAATTCTGTCCGCGCCGACTATGATGCAGTCGATTTTATTGTTTTTCATCAGCCAGCCCGCCATATTGTCGCAAATAACAGTCGTATCTATTTCATTAAGAGTTAATTCATAAGCGGTCAGTCTTGCGCCTTGTAGAAGCGGTCTTGTTTCGTCCGCGTAGACTTTTATTTTTTTTCCCTGACTTGCCGCGGCATATATAACGGCTAACGCCGTGCCGTATCCGCTCGCGCATAAACCTCCCGCGTTGCAGTGGGTTAAAACAGTCATTCCGTCTTTTATCAGAGCAGCTCCGTTTTTTCCGATTGATTTGGACATTTCAAGGTCTTCCTGAAATATTTTTTCGGATTCTTCTATAAGCGCTTTTTTAATTTTATCGGTTTTTTTGTCTTTGAGTTGTTGAGCGAATTTCAGCATTCTGGATATTGCCCAGCTTAAATTAACCGCGGTCGGTCTTGATGAATTTATTTCGTCTCCTATTTTTTTTAAGGATGAAAAAAAATCCTCGAAATTCTCGGATTCGATTTTCTGCGCGCCGAGCGCCATTCCCATAGCTCCGGCTATTCCTATGGCTGGAGCTCCGCGCACCTGCATAGTTTTTATCGCGGTTATTATTTGCGAATAATCGTCGCAGTAGATTAATTCGTAGTTTACGGGAAGTTTGGTCTGATCGATTATTCGGACTTTATTGTTTTCCCATAAAACAGGGGTGATTTTTTCAGTGTTCATAAATTCGCCTCGTTATACGCGGACATAGATTACGCCGCTTTTTTTATTAATATTTCGATTATATCGGATACCGATATATTGTTTGCCGCAGCGTTAAAATTTAATATGATTCTATGTCCCAGAACATTATATAAATTTTTTAAAATATCTTCTTTGATGCAGTGCAACCTTCCGTTTAACAGCGCCGAAGCTTTCGCCGCGAGAACTATATACTGGGACGCGCGCGGACCCGCTCCCCAATTCAGATTTCTTTTCACTTCTTCAATACCGGACGTTTCAGGTCTTGACGCGCGGGTGATGTTTAATACAAGGTTTATCAATTCGTCGGAAATCAGTATGTCTCTAATGACGTTTTGAGCGTCGAGCAATTCCTTTTTTGTCAACACTCCATTTATTTCCGGCTCTACGTTAAACGTGGTGTTTTTTATTATCAGCGATTCTTCATTGAAACTCGGATAGGTTAGTTTAATGCTGAACATAAACCTGTCGAGTTGAGCTTCCGGCAAAGGATACGTGCCTTCCTGTTCAATCGGATTTTGCGTGGCGAGAACTAAAAACGGTTTGTCCAAATCGTATTTTTGTCCGCTTGAAGTCACCGAAAGTTCCTGCATAGATTCAAGCAATGCGCTTTGAGTTTTCGGGGGCGTTCTGTTTATTTCATCCGCCAACAAAATATTTGCGAATATTGGCCCGCGGCTGAATTTGAAATACCGCTCTTTTGTTTCTTTGTCTATTTGAAGAATTTCAGAACCCAGAATATCCGCGGGCATTAAATCGGGCGTGAATTGTATGCGGTTAAAATTTAAATCCAGCGTTTTTGACACGGTCTTCACTATCAGCGTTTTTGCAAGTCCGGGAACTCCGATTAAAAGGCAATGACCGTTGCATAACAAAGCCGTAATAATCGATTCTATTGTTTTTTCCTGACCTACTATTACCTTCCCGATTTCAGTTATTAGTTTTGAATAAGAAATCTTTATTTTTTCTGTTAATTCGATTTTCTGATCGTTTGTTTTTTTATTCATTTCCTTCCGCCGCAAATGTTATTTAGAATTTTATTTTAAACATAATAATAAATAAAATAAGAATTTCAATCAATTTTTTCAATTTTCTTGACTTTTTTATAATTTTGTATTATTTATTATAGTTTAAATTGGTAACGCATTAAACGTTAAGTGAAGTTTTTCAAAACATAGTTGTATGTTTGTTAAAACTTCTAAAAACCCGAAAACTTTGAAATTTACGGCTTTAGCCTTAAATCATATGTTTTTAAGATTTTGAAAAAGTGTCTGAAACAAGTATTCTATGTTGTCTGAACAATTTTTCAAAATCCTTATGCGGTTTTCGGGTTTAAATACGCGCCATGTTGGCAGCTTGCGCGGAGATATTTCAGAGAAAGTATCCTCCTGAAGTATTTTTTTTAGGGAAGAAACTTTGGCGTGAAAAATTGCGATGAGAAACTTGAGCGCGAAGACTTGTTTTTGATTATATCAGCCGGAGGTTATAACATAATAATGAGAATAATTAGTTTAAAAACGATAACGGTATTATTAATTTTTTTGTCGATAGCCGATTTCAACTTGAATAACGCTTCCGCTTTAACAATAAGATTGAAAAGCGGCATTCAATATATCAATTCAAAAATAATTTTGGAAGACAAAGTTTTTATCAATAAACCTTCAAAACTCGAGGTTGAAGTTTCATTGGGAAATTCAAAAGGCAGAATTTTAATTGATTACGACGATATATACGATATAATTCTTGACGAAAGCATAATAAATCCGTCCGTTACCGGTAAAACCGGCGACGTTAAAATTACGGATTTGAAAGGCATTAATATTCCAAATCCGGAATTGAGTCCGCTTGACAGGATAATCACGGGTTCAAAATCGTCCTGTGAAATATCGTTCAACGGAACGCCTTATATAAAAGCCGGTTCAAATACGATTCTTGATTGCAAAATAGATTATATTAAACGGGATATAATAAGCAATGAAGCCGCGGAAGAAGCGGTTCCTGTGGAAACTCCGCCGCCACCTGAGGCAGGCGCGGAAAGCGAGGGAGATCCGGCGGATAACCTCTCTGAAGAATTTGTTTTTTATCTTGAATCCGGCGAATTATCCGGAATTTTCAATAAGAATAAGGAAGGCGCGGTTTATTCTACCGGTCTTTTGCTTGATTCCGGAGAAGCCCTGACTACTATAAAAAGCCCAAGATTCTACGCGAAGAAAACTTCAGGGCAGGGCAGTTCCATTTTAACGCTCCTTGCAGTCGACGGAGAAATAAGATTCACAGTGAAAAATCTTGCGAAAACTTATAGAATTCTCGCCGGTCAGTATGTTGTTATATTCGACGGCGATAAGGTTCAGAACAGAATGGATTGCTCGCAGTCTCCGGAAATGAAAGCGGTTTTCGACAGATTGAGTTCTATGGAGTAAATTTCATTTTATGAAATCAGTTTATAAAATTTTTTTGTTGTTTTGCTTTGTCTTGATTGTTTCGCCTTTGGTTGCCGCCGAATTGATTGTTGAAAACGTAAAAGATTTTCAGGTTTCGGATTGGAATGAAGACGGAAAAACCGACGTGATAATGTATTTTACCGATGGAAGATTCGGCGTTATGCTGAACTTATCTAAAAACGATTCGGATTTAAGTTTTTCCGAAGTGAAATATTTTTCAAAATCAGGATTGGAAATTGAAGACGCTATAATCAAAAATCGCGTTTTAAAAACCGATTCGGCTAAAATCAAACAATCCTCTTTAAAACAAAATAAATCCGGAAACGAAGACTCTAATCAAAGATTGTCTAAAGAAGACTTGATAAAATATATCAACGACGATTCGGGCAATATCGGGAATTTATTGAAAAACGCCAAACCGGAATTCCCAGTCGAAAAAAAAACTGAAAATTCCCCTGAAAAACCGGAGATTCAAAAACAATACGATGTTTACGATATTGGACTTATGAATTTTATTAATGAATCCGATATTAAATTCGCTTCCGAATCGGATTGGCTGAAAACCGGAATTCCCGAATTGCTGACTTATGAATTGAATTTAAACGAAAAAATAAAAATAATGCCAAGGGAAATTGCGGCGGAGTTGAAGCCGAACAGTTCTTTTAATAACGTTAATATAGTTATATCCGGCGGATTCAGAACCTCGGAAAAAGATTTGAAATTAACCGTGAACATTAATAATAAAAAAATTACGAGACAGATAATAATTTCTGGAAACAAAGATAATAACGGAATATTGACTTTAGTTTCTCAAGCGGGAAAACAATTAAACGGAGAACTGCGGAAATTACTAAAAACAGAATAATCGTTTTTAAGAAACTTGCATTGAGTATATGGTTTTTGCCAAAAATATTGTTTTTTTGAAAAGACTCGGAATATAATTTTGACCGTTTATGATGAAATTAAGGGAGGAATTAAAATGGCTAATAAAATTAACAGAGTAATCTTAATTGTGATGGACAGCGTAGGCTGCGGAGCTATGGAAGACGCAGGCAAATATAACGACGCCGGAACCAATACGCTTGGAAACATAGCTGAAAAACGCGGCGGTTTGAATATGCCGAATTTTCATAAACTCGGTCTTGGAAATATAATCGATATAAAAGGAGTTCCTAAAACTAAAACTGCCGAAGGATGTTTCGGAAAATGCAGAGAAGCCTCTGTAAATAAGGACACCACAACCGGACACTGGGAAATGGCGGGATTAAAAATCTCAACCTCGTTTCCGGCTTATCCTAACGGATTTCCGGAAGACATTATAAAACCGTTTGAAAAATTTACAGGGAAAAAGGTTTTGTGCAACGCTCCCGCATCCGGAACGGAAATACTTGAAAAACTCGGCGACGAACATTGTAAAACCGGCAATATTATAGTTTATACGTCGGCTGATTCGGTTTTTCAAATTGCGGCTCACGAAGAAGTTATTCCATTGAAAAAACTTTATGAAATTTGCGAATATACGAGGAAAAAGATTTTAATTGGAAAACACGCGGTCGGCAGGGTTATTGCCCGGCCTTTTTTAGGAACCTCGGGGAATTATAAAAGAACTACGAATCGGCGCGATTTTTCCGTGCTTCCTTTCGGGAAAACTATGCTTGATATTATAAAAGAAAACGGCATGGACGTAGCCGCAGTCGGAAAGATAGAAGATATATTCGCGAATCAGGGAATTACTAAAGCGGTTCATACTGTGTCGAATATGGATGGAACCGATAAAACTCTCGATTATATGAAAGAAAAATCCAGAGGTATAATTTTTACAAATCTTGTGGATTTCGATATGCTTTGGGGACATAGAAGAAACGCGGAAGAATACGCCGCCGGTTTAGAAGAATTCGATTCGCGGCTTCCTGAATTGATTAACGGGATGAACGACGACGATATGATTATGTTTACGGCGGATCACGGTTGCGATCCAACTCATACCATCCACACTGACCATACAAGGGAATACGTTCCGCTTGTTGTCTACGGAAAAGCTTTAAAAGCGAATGTGAATCTTGGAGTAAGAGCGACTTTCAGCGATATTTCCGCCACAATACTTGATTTTCTCGGTTTGAAATCTACCGGAAACGGAACGAGTTTTAAAAAGGACATAGAATATTAAACCGGAGAGGGATTATAACGGAAACCGAATTTAGAATTATAAAAACAGGAATAATAGAATGATAGAACTGAAAAAAAAAGATTTGAAGATATTTAATTTGATTAAGAAAGAAGAAGAACGGCAAAAGAATCAGATTGAACTCATTGCGTCTGAAAATATTGCCGACGCTTGCGTTATGGAAGCCGCAGGTTCGGCTTTAACCAATAAATACGCCGAAGGTTATCCGGGAAAAAGGTATTACGGCGGCTGCGAAATTGTAGATGAAATTGAGATTGAAGCTATTGAACGTTGTAAAAAATTATTCGGATGCGGTTTTGCCAACGTTCAGCCGCATTCGGGTTCCGGCGCGAATATGGCGGCTTATTTGTCGGTTTTAAAACCCGGCGATAAAATAATGGCTATGTCGCTGTCTGAAGGCGGTCATCTGACTCACGGCAGTCCGGTTAATTTCAGCGGCAGTTTGTTTAAAATGATTCACTACGGCGTTAACAGAGACACTGAATTAATCGATTATGACGAAGTAAGAAAAATTGCTTTGAAAAATAAACCGAAATTAATAGTAACCGGAGCCACGGCTTATTCGAGAATCATAGATTTCAAAAAGTTTAAAAGCGTCGCCGATGAAGCAGGCGCTTATCTGATGACTGATATGGCTCATTTTTCAGGTATGGTTGCCGCGAAAATTTATCCGTCCCCTGTAAAATATTCCGATATCGTAACTTCCACCACTCACAAAACTTTAAGAGGGCCGCGCGGAGGCATAATATTGGGGACGTCTCAGGAAATCGGAATCAAAGTTAATAAAGCTGTTTTCCCCGGAATACAGGGCGGACCCTTAATGCATATAATCGCGGCTAAAGCGGCGGCGTTTAAACTCGCTCAAAGCAAAGAATTCAAAAGCTATCAGATTCAATTGCGCAAAAACGCAAAACGTCTTTCTGATTCGCTTATTGAATTGGGTTTTAAAATAGTTTCGGGCGGCACCGACACCCATCTGATTCTTGTCGACGTATCCTCGAAAAATTTAACCGGAAAAGAATTTGAAAGCGCGCTCGATATCGCGGGTTTGACCGTGAACAAAAACACGATTCCCTTTGATAAACAAAGTCCTTTCATTACAAGCGGAATTAGAATAGGAACTCCGGCGGTAACATCGAGAGGTATGAAAGAAAAAGATATGGACGTTATAGCGGATTTTATTAATTCCGCTTCGAAATGCGTTAATAATAAGGTTAAATTGAAAAGCATTAAGAAAAAGGCGGAGGTTTTTTTAAAGAAATTTCCGATTAGAAGTTTTTAATAAATTTATGTTTAAAACTTTATTTGTTTATAAAACGGTTGAACCGTATAATTCGTTCATTGAAGAACACTGTAAAAACAAAACCGAATTTGTTTTTAATTTTCAAAATTTTGAAGATTTCAAATTTGATTATCAGGAACTGCTGAATTATGATTTGCTGATACTCGATAAATACGTCGAAAAGATTTTTGATATGATAACCTATATTAAAAATCTTGATTTGAAAATAATACTTATCATAATCGGCGACGAATTCAACGCTTCGGATAAAATAAAATTCTTACAGAATCACACGTATTATCTTGATATTACAAAACCGGCAGAGTTTAATTTTGATTTTTTAAAAAAACTTCTTTGCAATAAAATAAATATAATAATTGAGAACCCGAAAAAAAATTGGTTTGATTTTACGATAAGCAGCATAAGAGATTTCAGCAACGAGATTTCCGAATTTATTGCGCATCTGTCGAATTCCGCGAGTTTATCCGAAGACGATTTGTTTAAAATTCAATTTGTGCTTAGAGAGATTCAGGACAACGCTATTGAACACGCCCATAAATGCGACGAACAGAAAAAAATTAAAATATCAAGCGTCATACTCGACGACTGCATAATTGTAAAAGTAGAAGACGAAGGAGAGGGGTTTAATTCCGCCGATTTGACGGATCCGCTTGAAGACCTTGATAAAAGCGTTAAAGAAAGAACGGCGGAAGGGAAACGTCCCGGAGGTCTCGGCATAGCAATGGCAAAGCGGGTTATGGATTCGGTAACTTTCAGCGAAAAAGGGAATACCGTAATAATGACAAAATATTTTAATTTGAAAAAAACAGATATTTAAAAATACGACCAATCCGAATTGATTTCGACGGCGTAAATTGTAGACAAAACGCGCGTCCGGTTTTTTTAAAATCATAAAACGAATTGACATTTTTTGATTGATAAAATATAATTGAAATAAAAATCGAATTAAGCGTTTGGAAAGACGTTATTCGATTTTTGCGATTGTTGCATTTTTTTATAGCGTTATCATCGGCATATTTTTGTTTTAATCTTTTAAAAATCGGGGGATTAAATGGCTACCGTAACATTTAAAAATATTTCCAAAACTTATGAAAACAAGGTTCAGGTCGTAAAAAATATAAGTCTAGAAATCAAAGACAAAGAATTTTTAATACTTGTAGGGCCTTCAGGATGCGGAAAATCCACTTCGTTGAGAATGATAGCCGGACTTGAAGAGATAACAAGCGGAGAATTATATATCGGAGATGCGCTTGTCAATAACGTTCCGCCTAAAGATAGAGACATAGCTATGGTTTTTCAGAATTATGCGTTATACCCGCATATGTCTGTTTATGATAATATGGCCTTTGGTTTAAAATTAAGAAAATTCCCGAAATCAGAAATCGATAAACGCGTTAAAGAATCGGCTGAAATTTTAGGATTGACCCATCTGCTCGACAGAAAACCAAAAGCGTTATCCGGCGGGCAAAGACAGAGAGTGGCGGTCGGCAGAGCTATCGTCAGGCAGCCAAAGGTTTTTTTATTTGATGAGCCGTTGTCGAATCTCGACGCAAAACTAAGAGTTCAGATGCGCGCCGAATTGAGCAAACTTCATAAACGCCTACAGGCAACGATGGTATATGTAACTCACGATCAAGTTGAAGCTATGACAATGGGCGACAGAATCGCCGTGATGAATTCCGGAATAATTCAGCAGTGTGATACGCCTTTAAATTTATACCATTTCCCCGCGAATAAATTTGTCGCAGGTTTTATCGGCAGTCCTTCGATGAATTTTTTGGAATGTTCGGTTGTGGAAAAAAACGGAGCCGCGTATCTTGAAGAGGGAAACGGTTCTTTAAAAACCCTTGATAAAACAAAGAAACTTTTGAAAGATAAAGGATATATCGGGAAAAAAGTAATTCTTGGAATCAGACCCGAAGATATTTACGATAAACTTTTTACGCCGGCGGCGTCGGTTGATCACACATTAAGAGCGACTGTCGAAGTAGTTGAACCTATGGGCGCGGAAATTTATTGTCATTTTTCAACGAAAAAAAATAATATTGTCACAAGATTTAAAGACGAAAAACCGGAAGTTGGCGCCGAAGTTGATCTTGTTTTCAATATGGATAAAATACATTTGTTCGACGCGGAAACCGAAAATGTCATCAAATGACGGAAAAACAAAAAATAAAATCTTGACAAAAGGCGAAGCGGTTTATATTATGTTTTAAAAAAAATACGCTCGAAATTAATTTAGGAGGACTTAATTAAATGGATATTATTGAAAGCAAAAAAGGCGAGATTCTTGTTATCAAAGGTTCCGGCAGACTTGATTCTGTAACCTCTCCGAAATTCAGCGATACGGTTTTAGCTTTAATCGATAAAGGCGAAAAAAAATTAGCCCTTGATTTTTCAGAATTAAACTATATAAGCAGCGCGGGATTGCGCGTTTTGTTAATGATAGCAAAACGGTTAAAAAGCATCGGAGGCAAAGTAATTCTTGCTTCTCTGCAGGATACGGTAAAAGAAGTTTTTGAAATGTCGGGTTTTTCTTCAATATTTGAATCTTGTTCGAATATAGACGAAGCTTTGACAAAGTTCTAAAATTCAAAATTTTATAAAATTATCGACCTGTCCGAATATTCGCGTAAATATTATGGATAATAAAAAAAATCTTGATTCTTTAAAAAAATTTATAATAGATTATGAAATTAAAAATGCGCCGAGACCTTTGGAATTTGCGGGGAATGTTGTTTTATTCGAGTCTATAAATAATTCGACTTTGAAAGCGAAAGGTCATATTATTGTTCATGGCGGCTGCGGTAAGAGTAAATTAATTTCTGAAAACGGAAGCGTGTTTTTATTATTCGGGTCGATGCAGGAAGCGAACATTTCGGCGGGTCAAAATATTTTTGTGAAACATACCCAAAATTCAATTCTGAAAGCTAAATCCGATATAATCATTGAAAACTCGGTTTTTAAAAGCGAACTATACGCTGGAAATAAAATAATAAGCGAATCATTCGACGCTAAAATAATCGGCGGAAAGATTACCGCAGGCAAAGAAGTGGTAATTAATTCTATCGGGAACGAACAAGGCGTAGAAACGTTTGTTACAGTTTTGGAAAAAGAAGGTTTCGTTTTAGCCGACGCGGTATATCCGGGAACTAACATTGCCCTGTGGAAATTAAACGGAATAAGAATTAAAACCCATATCAAATCCAAAACCAAATTCTTCGTGAAAGATAATCAAATCGCATTCAATTCCTGAAACGAATTTCATCGTAAAAGGATTGCATAAAAAAAGGTTCCAACCCTTTTCCTGAAATTCGGCTTGACAATTTTATATAAAATATGTTCAGACAACCCGAAGTCAGGGGAACGAATCTGATACCATATTGAAAAAAAG
>DAINAU010000046.1:0-26685 GCA_036733285.1 bacterium | reverse complement strand
CGGCTTTAGCCGTAAATCATATGTTTTTAAGATTTTGAAAAATTGTCTGAAACAATTATTCTATGCTGTCTGAACAATTTTTCGAAATCCTTATGCAGTTTTCGGGTTCATCTGTTTTTAACGGCTGTTTTCACCGCGAAATTTACCGTTATCAACGTGATTATAATTGAACCTGCAAGTATGCAAATGTCGGTCGACGCCGGAATGGAAAACAGATTCAGGCGCAGATGAGCAAACTCCTGAACTTTTTTGGAAAGAAAAACATTAATATTGTAAATCATAAAACGAGCCGCGGCAACGCTTAAAACGGCAGATAAAACTGTGACAAAAAAAGATTGAAATAAATAAATTTTTTTTATATTGGTTGTTGAAAATCCTATCAGTTTAAGAATCCTGATATCTTGTTCCTGACTTTTTATAAGCGTGAGATAATAATTAAATATATTAAATATTACGGCGATTGTAATTGAACCGATTAATATAAACGCTATCATAATTACGCTTGCCGATACCGCATTAATCTTTTCCACCACTTCTTTTAGGGAATACGCGTTAAATCCAAGATTTCGTATCTTTTCGGAAACTTTAGTTATATCGCCGACTTTCTTTGTTTTGACGTAAAGCGTAGAGTAGACCGGAACATATTTTTCATTAAACCATTTGTTAAGATGATTTACGGTTTCAATTGGAATAGTCAATCCGAGAAGTTCCGCTCGTTTGGATAATCCGACGATTTCGCATCTTACGGTTTTAATCTTTTCAGTAGGACCAAACGACGATTCGCCGAAATTCAAAGTAAAATGTCTGCCGATAACCGATTTATACGATAATTTAGGCAGATTATTGGCTTCGGCAAAATTAGAATTATACAAATCTATTATGCCGTATGAAACAAGCGCAGGTATGTTTTTATCTTTATCAAAATCAAATTTGAAAGGTTTCGTAAGTTCAATATTATCCGATTTTATCAAGGATTCGGATATTCCGGCGACCGCCAAATCGGATTTGAATTTATAACCGAATAATTCAATTAAAATACTGACCGGAAAATTTAAATTCTGAACCGGATATGTTTTGTCCGCTCCTTCCATATTTGAAATCTCGTTCAATATTTTATCGTCTATTTCGTTTTTTGACGATAAACTTAAATTGCTTATCAGCGGAAGATTTATCACGTAGGATTTTTTTGTCGCCACGATTTCGTTCACAGGTATTGTTTCAAGATATTTATCGATTATATTTTCTTTAATCCCGAAACCGAGCGATATTAAAAAATATAAAAGAATATTTATGGACGCAAGTCCCATAAAAACTATCAATACTTTCGATTTGTTAAAACGAAGATTTTTTAAAGACAATATAAAAAGATTTTTATTTATTATCAACGATTTCATTTTCAATCCGCCTGAATTATATGCAACGGCATAATATAATATAATATATTTTACATTTCAAGCCGTTGCATTTAACCCGAAAACTGCATAAAGATGACGTTATATATATTTCAATATCCAAATTAAATTGTTCCCTTGCGTCCGCATACGATTTTTTCTTTTTCAATTATCCATATCTTATCGGCAAGATAATCGAAAACGTCTATATGCGACACAACAATAATCGTTTTCATACTTTTATTTTTTTCAAAATAGTCGAGTATGAACTTAAGATTTTTTTTATCGAGATTATTCGTCGGTTCGTCCGCGAGTATTATGTTCTGAGATTTTATTAAAGACGACGCAATAGCGGTTCTCTGATATTGCCCGCCGGAAATCTGTTCCGGATATTGATTCCGTATTTTTTTTAAATCGAAAAACTCGAAAGTCTGATCGGTAATCGTTTTTTTTTTTTTGGACGATTCGCCGGATATCAAAAAAGGAAGTTCAAGATTATCTTTAACGTTAAGCCATGGAACCAGTCCGGAAGCTTGCCTGATATACGAAATACGCGCGTTTCTATATTCGGAAATTTTTGAATCCGGCAATTTGACAATATCGGTTCCGTCTATTTCAACGATACCAGAATCCGGTTTTACGGTTCCGGCGATTATATTCAGCAGCGTGGTTTTTCCAGTTCCCGAATCTCCTTTCAAAACGATGAATTCATTAGTTCCGGCTTCGATTGATATATTCGTTAAAACCGGATAACCGTATTTTTTTGAACAGTTTTCGATTTTTATCATAATACTTTTTATTTAATAAGAGTAAGCAATTCGTTATGAAGAACGGAATTTGACATAATAATATTTTTGCCGTCCAGATTATTTTCTTTTCCGGAAAAATCAGTAACCTTGCCGCCGGCTTCTCTGACTATAAGCGTAGAAGCCGCGATATCCCATTTCCGCAAATATTTTTCCCAAAAAAAATCGAATCTTCCGCAAGCCACATAACACCCGTCTGCTGCGGCGGCTCCAAAACGCCGGATTTCCCGCAATTTAGGAGCGATTCTATTGAAATTTTCAAGATTATTATCCGGCTTATCCGCTCTTATACAGGCGAATCCTGTTACTGCGAGCGAGTTTATTAACTTGTTCGTTGAAGAAACCGAAATTTTTTCGCCGTTCAAATAAGCGCCCTGATTTTTTTGAGCGTAAAACGTCTCGTCTAAAGCCGGAATATACACTACTCCGATTTCAGGTTCATTGTTTTCATAATACGCAATTGACACGGCAAAATAAGGTATGCCGTGAAGATAATTAGTGGTGCCGTCAAGCGGGTCGATTATCCATAAATTCGAATCAATATGATTTAAACGGACGGAATCTTCTTCGGCGATGATGTTATCTTCGGGATACGCCCTCGCAATTTCTGAAACAATAAAATTTTCAGTTTTTTTATCGATCTCAGTAACTATATCTTTTGGGTTCTTGAAATATATTTCGTTTTGGTTTATCTTCCGGAAATTTTCAATCAATATTTTTCCGGCCGACTTGGCTAATTCTATAGTTTTATTTAATTTTTCTTTTCGCATAATTTATGGCAACCGGTTTATCGTTTTTCCCGATTTTAACAAACGTCATTTCGCATTCGATAATCTGCCTGTTATTTTTTATGTCAATCGGTGAAAAAGTGTTTGCTTTTACTATTATTGTTATGGACGTGATTCCAATCTTAACAAATTTTCCGTGTAATTCGAGTATATCTCCTATTTTTGCCGGAGATTTGAAGTCGACATTTTTCATCGAAACGGTAACTAAATTCGAGCATCCGCATATTTCTGAAGCAAACACATAACCGGCTTCGTCTATCCAGCTTAACATTACTCCGCCGAATAATGTTCCGCGAACGTTCAAATCGCTTTGTTTTACCGTATGCCGAGTTATAAGTTTATAATCATCCGATTTTTTTTGAGACATAATTCATTAATCCGCCGGCGTTAATAAGTTCCCGCATAAACTCGGGAAACGGCTCTGATTTAAACGATTTTCCGGTAGTTTTATTTGTTATCTTTCCTTTTATAAAATCTATTTCGACTTCGTCTCCCTCTTTTATATTTTCTACCGCTTCGGCGCTTTCCATAATCGGCAATCCTATATTCAACGCGTTTCTGTAAAATATTCTTGCGAAAGATTTTGCTATGACGCAGCTTACGCCGACCGCTTTGATGGCTATTGGCGCATGTTCGCGCGACGACCCGCATCCGAAATTTTCATCGGCTACAATGATATCGCCCGCTTTCATTTTTTTTACAAAATCTTTATCTATGTCTTCCATACAGTGTTTTGCCAGTTCGGCGGGTTCGGAAACATTCAGATACCTTGCCGGAATTATTTCGTCAGTATTGACGTCGGCTCTGAATTTCCATACTTTACCGGTATAATTCATTTTTCAACCCCCAAAATTAATTAAATAATTTTTTTAGATTCGTTCCAGATAGCGTCCATTTCTTCAAGCGTGGAATCTTCCGGTCTTTTGCCGCGTTTATATAATTCGTTTTCTACCGCGGCAAATCTTATTCTGAATTTATTTATCGTCCGGTTCAAAGCTACCGAAGGATGAATATTTGTGAATCTTGCGAGATTTACCACAGCCATTAAAATATCGCCCATCTCGTCTATCATTTTTTCATAATCGTTATTGTCGCTGTTAATCTTAAACTCGCCGATTTCCTCTTTGATTTTTGATATTACATCGTCCACGTTTGTCCAATCGAATCCGACCTCCGCTGCGCGCCCCTGAATTTTATACGCCTGTTCAAGCGGAGCCAAACTTTCGGGAATTTCATCTAATATGTGTTCATTCTTCATTGTTTTTCGCTTTTTCTTTTTTTATAAACAAATCATTTAATAATTTAAAATAAAAATTTGGCGATTCTTTATCTTTGGAATATAATTCGCTCTCAGTAACGTAATACTTTTTCAAACACGTCGGACATGAAATTGAAATCGGTCTGACCGCGTCAGTAACCGCTATTTCAACGTTGTCATTTGGACATTTATAGAATTTCCATTTATAAATTTTTACCGGCTCTTCTTTGTCTTTCGGGTCAATATACCAACTCGCGTCTATAAGTTCTTTAGGCGGTTCGTTATTTGTATATGGCAGAAGGTCGTTTACGGATTTAGGCATTTTCTTTTTTTCTTCAAAAAAATCTTTCGCGGCTTTGCACAATTCAAGACGTCTCATTTCCGGAAGCTTATATGCGGTAAACCATTTTACCGTATAGAAAGCCAACGCTAACGCTAAAACTATAATAATAAGCGCTTTCATAATCGTTCTCTTTTCTTTAAATTAAAAAAATATAATAATTCTCTTGCCGAATGTTAATAAAATAAAAACCGCTATAATAATAACAATTTTTATAATTTAGTCAATCTTTATTTTATTAACTTTTTTTGCGTCATTCGAATATCGGCTTTAATATTAGTTATTTTTTATATTTTTGCAAAATGCCTTCCACATCGTCCGGTTTAACCTGACTATAAACTTCTCCGTCTATAAGAACAACCGGAGCAAGACCGCAAGCGCCTATGCATCTTGTGCATTCAAGCGTAAATTTGTTGTCTTTAGTGGTCTGGTCGAGCCCTATGCCGAGCGCTTGTTTAAATTTTTCAAGCACTTCGCCCGCTCCTTTAACATAGCAAGCGGTTCCAAGACAAACCGAAATGGAGTGTTCTCCTTTTTTGTTCAGCGTGAAGAAATGATAAAAAGTCGCGACTCCGTAAACCGACGATAGCGGAATCTTGATTCCCATTGAAATGATTTTCATAGCGTCTATGGACAAATATCCGAACATTTCCTGCGCCTTATGAAGCAGCGGTATAAGATAACTGTATTTGTCTTCAGCCGCGCGGTATGCGTTCACCGCGTCAATAAGTTCTCTATACTTATTCATATCTTCGGGTTTATGGTCTTTTAATTCCAAATCCTGTTCGAGAATATGTCCTTTATAAATTCCGGAAGGTTTCCGTTCGTCATAATGCGTGTGTAAAAGTTTGTGCGAAATCTCGCTTAACGGCTCGCCCAAAAATGTTTTATATAATCTCTGAACGTCCGGATTCGCGTGCGACCTTCTAAAAGTTCTTTTTCTGTCCAAACTATATAACGCGCCGGCTCGTTTTATTAGCATTTCCTTTGAAAGCGGCAAATGAGGCGGAACCGGATAAGGCTGTCCGCCGCCGCCTATGCAGCCGCCGGGACATCCCATAACTTCTACGAAATGATATTGTTTTTCTCCGCTTTTTATCTTTTTCATTATCTGATGCGCGTTGTCAAGTCCGTGAACTACGGCTACGTTTAGTTTTGTCGAACCCACCGGAATTTCGGCTTCTTTTATTCCGTCCACTCCGCGTATTTGTTCGAATTCTATATCAACCAGAGTCTCGCCGGTTACAAATTCCGAAGCGGTGCGCAACGCGGCTTCCATAACTCCGCCTGTCGTTCCGAATATTACTCCGGCTCCGCTTGATAATCCCAATGGTTTATCGAATTCAGAATGTTCCAAATTCAAAAAATCTATTCCCGCGGATTTAACCATCCACGCAAATTCGCGCGTCGTTATAACGCAATCGACGTATTTATTTTTGTTTTCATCAACCATTTCAGGTCTGTTGGCTTCAAATTTTTTAGCTGTGCAGCACATTACGGAAACCACGAAAATTCTCTCCGGAGCCACGTTTAATTTTTTCGCGAAAAATGTTTTTATCAACGCGCCTTCCATACTCATAGGAGATTTTGCCGACGATAAATTTTTCAGATATTCGGGATAAAAATGCTCGACGAATTTTACCCACGTCGGGCAGCATGACGTGAACATTGGAAAAGTTCCGTTGGTTTTTAATCTATGAATGAATTCGCTCGCTTCTTCCATTATTGTAACGTCGGCGCCGAACTGCGTATCGAAAACATAATCGAATCCAAGCATTCTCATCGCGGTCGAACATTGTCCTTCGTAATTATTGCCCGGCTGCATTCCAAACGCTTCGCCGATTGCCGCGCGCACCGAAGGAGCCATCTGTCCGATAACAATTTTATCGGGATCGTCGATTGCGTTCCAAACGTCGCCTGTATTGTCTTTTTCAATAAACGCCGCAGTCGGACATAAATTTATGCATTGCCCGCAATTAACGCATATTGATTCCGAAAATTTTTCCTCGAACGCCGGAACTACGACGGATTTAAATCCGCGATGAGCGTTGGCTAACGCCGTAACTCCCTGAACCTCTTCGCAGACTCTGACGCACCGTTCGCAAAGTATGCATTTGTTCGGGTCGCGTATAACAGAAAACGACGATAAATCTTTAGCGTAATTTTTTCTTTCGCCGACAAAATGTCTGTGTCTTACTCCGAGCGAATACGCGGCTCTCTGCAGTTCGCAGTTTCCGTCGCGTTCGCAAGTCTGACAATCCATAGGATGATTGTCAAGAATCAATTCCACTATATCTCTCCTTATTCTGCGAAGTTTTGGAGAAATAGTTTTAACTTTTATACCCGGCTCGAGCGGATACGCGCAGGAAGCGACAAGATTGCGTCTGCCTTCTATTTCAACGACGCATATTCGGCAGGCTCCTTCTATGCTTAACGAAGGATGATAGCATAATCTCGGAATTCTAATTCCGATTTTATCCGCCGCCGCCATAATGCTCGTTCCCTCAGGAACGTTGACTTCTATGCCGTCTATATAAGCTTTTATTTTCTTTGTTTTTTTTGTCGGCTGAACTTTACTCTTGTCTGATTTTAGGATTGTCACTTTAATCACCCCTGAATAATTGCGTTAAATTTACACGATTCAAAACATATTCCGCATTTTATACATTTCAACGGATCAATCGTATGCGGTTTTTTGGGTTCGCCTGTTATGCATCCGGACGGACATTTCTTTTTACAAATGCCGCAACCCACGCATTTTTCCGTTAATATTATATAATTCAATAATTTCTTGCAAACCTTGGCTCTGCATTTTTTTTCTTTGATATGTTCTTCAAATTCCTGACGGAAATATTTAATGTTGCTCAACACCGGATTCGGAGCGCTTTGTCCAAGCCCGCATAAAGACGCGAGTTTAATTGTTTCTCCTAATCTTTCAAGTTTGTCTATGTCGCCTTCTTCTCCTTTTCCAGCGCTGATTCGCTCGAGAATTTCCAGCATTCTTTTTGTTCCTTCTCGGCAGGGCGTGCATTTTCCGCACGATTCGTTTTGAGTAAAATCAAGAAAAAATTTCGCGACGTCCACCATACAGGTCTTTTCATCCATAACTATCATTCCGCCTGAACCCATTATTGACCCGGTTTTTGCCAACGAATCGTAATCTACCGGCGTGTCGAGATATTCCTCCGGAATACAACCGCCCGAAGGTCCTCCAGTCTGAACCGCTTTGAATTTCTTTCCGTCTTTTATTCCTCCGCCAATTTCAAAAATAATCTCGCGCAGCGTAGTGCCCATTGGAATTTCAATCAATCCGGTATTATTAACTTTGCCCGCCAATGCAAACACCTTAGTGCCTTTGCTTGTTTCTATTCCAAATCTTGAAAACCATTCGCCGCTTATAATAATTATCGCCGGAACATTGGCGAGAGTTTCAACGTTATTAATAACCGTAGGATTGCCGAACAATCCTTTTATCGAAGGATACGGCGGACGCGGACGCGGCATTCCACGCTTGCCTTCTATGGAAGCTATCAGCGCGGTTTCCTCGCCGCATACGAAAGCTCCGGCTCCAAGTCTTAATTCGAGTTCAAATGTGAAATCAGTCCCCAAAATATTTTTGCCAATCAAATTATTTTCGTTCGCAAGCTTTATCGCGTTTTCAAGACGTTTTATTGCAAGCGGATATTCGGCTCTGATATAAACGAATCCTTTATCCGCGCCCACCGCGTATCCTGCTATAGCCATTCCTTCGATTACTGAAAACGGATCGCCTTCAATCGTGCTCCTGTCCATAAAAGCGCCGGGATCTCCTTCGTCCGCGTTGCAAATTATATATTTCTGCTTCCCTTCGGCTCGCGCTCCATTCGTCCATTTTTGAAATGTCGGATATCCTCCGCCTCCCCTGCCTCGAAGCCCTGATTTTTTTATTTCATCGATTACGTCTTGCGGCGACATTTCAGTCAAAACCTTTGCAAGAGCTCTGAATCCGTCAACCTTAAAATAATCGTCCAGCGATTCAGGGTCAATTATTCCGCAGTTTCTTAAAGTCAATCGCAATTGTTTATTGAAATAATTGTAATTCCCGAAGTTTTCATAAAAACGGTTCACGAGTTCATTGCAGTCAAATCTGTTTTCTTTGACTTCTTTTCCTTTTATTAAATATTCGTCGATTATTTTATCGATAATTCTTTCGTCAACCTTTGCGTAATTATAATTTTCCGGCAAAATCGACAAAATTATATCGTTTCCCGAATAATAATTGTTCACTCTTATTTTTACGCTCACATCCGCCGTTAAATTCGACTTTTGAATTTTGTCTATAGTATAATTCACTAATCGGTTGAATTCTTCTGCAGAACCGGCGTTATGCTTTGATAACAGCAAAAATTTTTTATACATTTTTTAAACACCCCGATTTATTAATTTTCAGCTAAAACCAAATCTAAAACTATACGCCCGTTTTTTATATGCTCGTCCACAATTTTCTTTACGTCTTGTTCTTTTACGTTTGCGTATTTAATCGATAAATACCCTTTTTTGTAGATTTGAACAATCGGCTCCATTGAACATCTTCCGGTGCAGCCGGTGATTCCAAGATAAACATCCGGCATTCCGCTTAATTCTTTTTTAAACGCTTCATAAACTTTTGTCGAACCCGCGGCGTTTTCGCACGTGGCAGAACCTACTAAAATAGAGGTTTCTCTTTCATATTTCATCTTGTCGATTCTATCGACCGCGGCATTTCGCATTTTTTGCCATCTTTCAAACGCATTACTCATTTTTAACATCTCCTTTGAAAACGCAAATATAACGTTAAACTATAATAATCCTTGTATTTTTACTATTTTAAATAAAACGCGGTTTTTATGCTTCGCGTATTTTTAAAAGTATAATTCTGGTTATTTACGAATATTTGCCGATAGGTTAAAAGTGGCTACATTATATTAAAGAAAAGAAAAAAATCAACATATTATTTTAAAAATCTTCTATCGTCTCGATTAAAGCCGGTTTTTCTATAAAAATATTAAGGTTCCCTTGAATTTTTAATACTTCGTTATTTCTTTTTTTTTCAAAAAAATCAGGCGGATCTATTTGATTCCATTTTCTCAATTCTTTTTCTTCGTCTTCATCAATAGGCAAATCATACATAACTGAAAAATAAAAAACCGCTCTCGCAATATTCCCTTTAAATTTATCCCTAACTTCAAACCTGTTTTTTTTCAGAACGCTGATTTCAGTTTCTTCCGTAGCTTCGCCGAATTTATTATTCCCGCGTTTTGCGTTTATTT
Organism: bacterium; assembly: GCA_036733285.1. GTDB lineage: Bacteria > JAGOBX01 > JAGOBX01 > JAGOBX01 > JAGOBX01 > JAGOBX01. Next base: position 16,814 of record DAINAU010000046.1, on the reverse strand, counting down.
GAGATTCAGTAGGCGCAATATGATGCATATCATATTTGGCCCCTTTGGATTTTGCAGAACCGAATCTTGACTGCGGCCAGATATGTTCGCAATTAAAATACAAATCTTTATCTCGGCTTTTATTAAAATTATGATTGTCTTTATCAAACTTCTTGCCGCTGTAATAACACTCGATTTTTCCTTCTGTTTGCTCTATTTCAATAATTTTCAAAAAATTATTCTTATATCCGGCGCTTTTATCGTTTTTTTTAACAAAATAATTCTGCAAATATTTTTGTTTAAATGATTCTTTGGATATTTTTACGATTTGTCCGGTCAGCGCAAAAACAAAACATTCCATTAGAAAAAAGAAAACCGCAGTTAATAATATATATTTTTTCATAATTAAAATAACGAAGCTTGATAATTTTTTATTTCTTACGCTTTCAAAATTAACAAATCAATTTCAAGTCCAATTGTTTTTCATAAAACTCCTCGAAAATATCCTTTTTTCATCAAATCATAATATAATTTATTTTAATATCAATAGCAATAAATTTTTTGTTTGTTTTTTTATCTGGAGCGCAGTCATAAATTGTTCCAATAATTTTAACCTAAAAACCGCATTAGAAAATTGAAAAATGCCAAATGCTCGAAAACACTTGATTTCAGCATTTTTCAATTATAAAAAAATATGATGAACTGTAAATTTTCTTTTGATTTTTGCTGGGGATTTTTGTCTTTATTTCCCTGATTTTTAGAGTTGTTTCTTTTTATAAACTTTTATTTTTTTTGATTTTTTTTGATTTTTTTATTGGTTTCGACTTTTGCTGCCGGCTTTTTCTTATCCGCAGCTTTGTTTTTATCGGACTTTTATTTTACTCGTCGATTTTGGGCATTACCAAATCCGCTATTTTTTGCATTGACTTATATATAAGATTAAATTATAATATTTTTTTATTCGGATTTTATAATTTAAATGGAGTTTTTTAATTATTATGAAACGGGAAATATTTTTTTCTATCTTGTTAATATTATTTTTTAATAATATTGCATTTGCAGAACAAGAATCTGCTAATGATGAAATAGACGTCAAAGTAATAAATTATATTGAAAACTCAAACGATATTATTTTAGACGTCGGTTCTAAAAGCGGAGTTATCCCGGGTTGCGTGGTTTATTTATATGAAAATAGTATTAAAATTGGTTTTTTTAATATTATCCAGTCGGAAGAAACTCAATCTATCGCCAAAGTAAATCCTTTAGTCGTCACAAAAATTAAAGCCGGAGCCAAATTAAAAATTGTTAAAAAGAATTCATTATTCGACGCGGGAAATTTTAATTTCAATTCAGAAAATTACGAACTTGCGCTTGAATATTATTCCAGATTTTTAAAAGAAAATCCCGACCACTATCCGTCAAAATATAATTCTGCTTTATGTTATTTAAAACAAAAAAAATATGACAAAGCGGAAATACTGCTTGATGAAACGCTGAATTTAAACCCTTTTCACGGTTCTATATTAAAGACTTCGGCATTAATCGATTTTGTGAACGACAATGAAAACGAGTTTGTGGAAAAATCCAAAAGAGTTATCGCTTTGGATTATGAAGATGTTAACGTCAAACTTTTGCTTTCAATGATACTTTCAAAATATAAAAAATACGATTTATCAAATCAGACTTTAAATCTTAACGACAAAAAAATTGATTTGGTTAAATCAATTAACTTGATTTATTTAAAGAATTATCAAGGCGCTCTGGCTTTGTTGCATCAGATTCAGTTTCCGGAAAATGATTTCTACGCTTCGGCTCTGACCGGATTAATCGGAACCGCTTATATAATTTCAGGCAAACCTGAAAAATCAGACGAATATCTTTCTCAATTTTACAAAAAAAATCCCGACCGGAAAAATTCCTCTCCAGAGGATCTGCTTTCAAATATTGAAAATAATATAAAAGGTTATATGGCTCAGCAAATCATAGCTCAGGAATTCGGTAAAATAGTTCCGTTGCCTGTTTCAGTGTCGAAAATTTCTTCTTTAATAGCGTTGCAGGAAGAGCGCCGCAAGGATTTGGAAGCCAGAAAACTCGAACGAGAAGCTCAAGCCAAATCTTACACAAAATCAAAATTCAACACTACTACTTCTTACGAAGTTAAAGACAAGCGTTCAAGCGCGCATCAAACAAATCCGGTTCCTGGCGCAAATTTCGATTTTAATTTAAACTATCAGAACAAAATCGGAGATTACAATTTGCAAAGCAGCGTTAAATTTTTTAGAAATCATTGGGACGGGGTAACGCTCGACGAGTTTAAAGCGAGCATAGCAAATAACGATATAAAACTGTATCTCGGAAAATTTTCAGCTCGGAATTTCGCCGACCTCGTTAAACATCCGTCGGTAGAATACGGATTTGGCGCTGAAATAAAACTTGATAATTTTATTAATAAAAAGAAAAAAAAGAACGGCGTTTTCGACGGAAAAACTCCGATTTCGGAAATGTTTTACAAATCAAAAGCCGAAAGCAAATATTTCACAAATAACTTGATAACTTTCGCGTCCGGCGTTACAAAAGAATCAATAAACGAAGGTCAGCAAAAAGAAAAAAACGAAGGACAAGCTGAAAGCGGCCAGTATTTGCAATATACTTTCGCGTTGAATTACCGAACCTCTCCGGTAAAAAAAATGGAATTGGGAGTATCGGTCGCTCATACGGCGGAAGATGAAAATTCCGCGAGTTTGGACACTGTTTCAATCCTTCCCAAAAAAAACACGTCTTATGGATTCGATATGACGTATCAATTAATGAAAAACCTTAAATTCTTATATGAATACGGCGTTTCATATATTGATTTCGATACTACGGACGATTCTTCTTCCGTCAAAGACAATTCGTTTCAATCCGAATTGAATTACAAATTCCTATCGTCTGATTTCGGTTCTTTATTTGAAAAATCATTTTTAAAGTTTATAGGCAAATGGAACAAATCAAACGATTTGGATTTAAACGTTAAGGTAAAAACAATTTCAGGAAACTGGTATGTCGAAGGCGGAGATCAAGGCAGCGACGGAGGAAAACGGACAATTACTTATTCGGCAAGACATTCAAAAAAAGAAGAAAAAGTTTTCAGAATCAACGCGACTGATTTTAAATACGAACAATGGAAAAATAATCTTAACGGAACCGTTTCGTCTAAAAACGGGTTCACAAGCAAAACTACAGTAAAAACTCTGCTTCCCTTAAATATGTCGTATGAAGCTTCATATCAACTCGAATCCGAATTCTGCGCCGACGGATGTTCTGACAAAAAACAAAAAACTTTGGATCATATCCTGAATTTTGGAATCGCGCCTATTGCGACAAAATTCGTTTTCAATTATTCGCGCGATTTTAAAGACGATAAATCAAATCCCGCCGACCCTTCTCTGCAAACAAACGAAAAAAAGAGATTTTTCGGATTGGCAGCCGATAATTCTTTTTTTAAAATACTGCCTTTCAAACTCGCTTGGCAGCTTGAACATAAATACTATTATCCAACTCTTAACCCTTATTCTTACAGGGACGCGCAATGGACCGCCGAAACATCTTATAAATTCAAGGATTTCACCAATAGTTTAAAATATACTTATAATATTAAAAAATTTTCCGACCCTTCCACTTCTGGTCATGAAAATAAATATTCGGATAAAGTGGCGTTATCCGTTTCATATAAACACAGCGCGGATTTATCTTTATTCGCAAAATATCAATATACTGACGAAAGATATAAACCGGTTACGACAGGCAAATATATTGAAAACAATTATAAACTCGAAGTTAAGTATAATTTCTAATTTTTTTTCGGAGGATTCAATAGTGAATATTTCAAGGTTATTTTTATTATTATTTATTTTAGCGGTAATTTCCGGTTGCGGATATAACGGCGTTCTGCGTAAAGCCGACAAATCAGTTTTGCAAAGAGATTACATTAAAGCGATTTCATTATATTCAGACATTCTTAAAAATTCGAAAGACGAACTCGTCCTCGCGAGCGCGGAATTTGGAATAATTGATTGTTATGTAAAAACAAATAATTTTAAAAACGCTTATCAAAAAATCGTCGAGATTCAAGATAATAGTTACGAGGAACCTTTCGCAGAATGGTTTTTATATAATAAAATCATTACCGAATTTAATTTGAATTTATACGTGGAAACATTTAATTCCGCTTCTTCTTTTCTCAGAACCTATAAGAAATCAAGCGTATATGATAAAGTAAAAGAATACGCCCAATTATCTATGAACTCTCTCGGAAAAACCGCAGACATCAATGAAATTATTGATTTGCCTCCGGAAAAATCAGCTGAAAAAGCCGGAATTTCCTCAATTAAACTTGATATTACAGATTTCTATAAAGACGATTTCGGTTATATCGTAATTTCCGGAATTACAGAACCGGATATAAAAGTTTATCTGAATAAAGAAATTATAAACTCCGACAAATCCGGCAGATTTGAAGGAAAAGTTAATTTCAGATTTGGAAGACCGGTTATTGTTAAAGCTGAAAAATCAAAAAACGAATTCTCCGTAAGAGAAATATTGGACACTGAAGAACCGAACAAACCCCAAGGTTTGGAAATCGCTAATTATTCTTCAAATACCGTTTCAATTCGCTGGAATCAAAACGACGAAAAAGATATTTTAGGGTATAACGTTTATTCGAAAATCGACAACGGGGCATGGGAAAAAATCAATAGAAACGACGAATTTGTTAAAAGAACCGAATATATTATTAATACGCGGATTCCTTCGGGAAGCGTTTTCTATGTGAGAATTACAGCCGTTGATAGAATGAGGAACGAGAGCGAACCTTCGGAATCCGTTGAAAAATAACAATCGCCGACAAACGAATTACGTGTTGAAAGACTATATTCCATATATGTTTTAGATATTTAAAAAAATATCTTTGCCATAAATACAAGATTTTTTTTAATTTAATAGGATACTGCAGCAAATATAAAAAGTATCCTTATTTATTCAAGCATTATTTCACTGCTTAAATGGGAAATGTTCACGCCGGTTCCGTCTTCTATTATTTTTATTGTTTTCCATTTTCCCGATAGATATCTTTTTAAATATAATCCCATTAAAATCAAAGAAAAACCTATAAAAATAAACCAGACATTAAGGGCTTTCAGCCGAAAATAATAAACTGCAAACGCAGATGGAATCACCAAAAAAAACCAGTGCATCAAAACCGAAGCAATCATTATATATTTAGTGTCTCCGGCTCCTCTCAACGCTCCGGCAAGTATAACCAGTATAACGTCAGTAAACATATATATTGTAATCAATCTTAACATTTTAACCGATAAATCAAATATTGCCCCGTATGAAGAATCGGTTTCAGAACAGAATATTTTAACCAGCATATCAGGAAAAAACAAATAAGCAATAACAAGAAAAAACATATAAAAATAAGCTATTTTTAAAGAAGAATAAACTGCGGTTTCGGCTCCCTTGATATTTTTCGAACCGATATTTTTACCTACTAAAGACGTAGTCGCAATAGCTATGCCTATCAACGGCAGAAAAGCAAGAAGATTCCAGCTAAACGTGATATTGACGGCGGACTGTTCTATTATTCCAATACTGCCTATTGTAAACACAAAAAAATTAAACGCTGAAATATTTAAAAACAATTCAACGCCGGATTGTCCTCCGTAATAAAATAATTTTTTCACTATTTTAAAATCAAAACGAAATTCTTTCGCGGTTCCGAATTTTTCTTTATGCTCCGCGTCGAAAAATTTCCTCAACAAAATTACTAAACATACCGCCGTTGATATTACCGAAGCCACAGCCGCGCCTTTAATTCCCCATCCTTTAAAACTCATTACATTATTCTCAGGGATTCCGAATATGAAAAAATAATTCAAAGGAATATTAATCAGCATACCCGTAATATTTGCATACATTATGATTTTAGTTTCGCCTATGCTCGAAAAAAAATTTGAAATTGCGTTGTCCAACAACATAAAAATGGAACCTATCATAAGAATCGAAAAATATGATTCTGCAAACGAAATAATTCTCGGATCCATTTTAAACAATTTAAAAAAATACATTCCTGCAGGCATAAGAAGCAGCAATATTATATAACCTGCGATGGAAATATATATTCCCTGCCAGACCGTTTTTCCGCAATAATTATATTTGGATGCCCCGAAATATTGAGCCGACAAAGCGTTGACATATCCCGTCAATCCGAAAAAAAAAGATAAAAATACAAAAACGGACAATCCAGCCGGCATAGATGCGGCAAGCGCTTCTATTGATAATCTCGATAAAAACAATCTATCGCAGAACACTATTATAGAATGACTTGAAGTGCTTATTATCATTGGCAAGGCTATGATTAATACATCTGATATGCCATTATTGCAATAATAATGTTCTTTAAGAAAAGTCTGGTAATATTTAGATAGAAGTCGCATAAAGTATTTTTTGAAATCAAAAGGTCGGCAAAAAACGACCGCCTAATAAGTTTATCAAAAATTATTAGACGGTCTTTTGTCAGATTAAACAAAAAGGAATTATTTCAATTTTGAAATCTTTGAAGCGATTTTACTTTTCAAGCGGTTGGCTTTATTCTTATGAATCAAATTTTTATTGACCGATTTGTCAATTACCGAATATGATTCTTTCAGCATTTTTGACGCTTCTTCTTTTTTTCCGCCTTCTGCGGCAGCCCGAACTTTTTTAACGATTGTTCTCAATTTTGTTTTTTTCTGAGAATTAGCGATTCTATGTTTTTCCGCTTGTCTCGCTTTTTTCTTTGCAGATTTAATATTTGCCATTAAAATTTACTCCTTAAAAATTTAATTAATATTCCCGTTTATTTTCCGCCGGTTTCAGTTTTTCTCTTAGACAGCCACGGCATCATTTTTCTCAATTCCGCGCCTACTTTTTCGTTCAGTTTATTCTTTTCAATATTTCTCAACGATTTAAATTTAGGCTGACCAACTCTTGTTTCGCTCAACCATTCCGAAGCGAACTCTCCGTTTTGAATCCGTTCTAAAACTTGTTTCATGGATTTTTTAGTTTCGTCAGTAACCATTTTAGAACCCACAGTTAATCCGCCGTATTCCGCAGTATCCGAAACCGAATACCACATCCATTCCATTCCGCCTTCATAAATTAAATCAACGATAAGTTTCATTTCGTGAATACATTCAAAATAAGCTATTTCCGGCTGATATCCGGCTTCAACAAGGGTTTCAAATCCGGCTCTCATCAAAGCTGTAACGCCGCCGCATAATATCGCCTGTTCTCCGAATAAATCCGTTTCAGTTTCTTCGGTAAACGTAGTTTCAATAATTCCGGCTCTACTTCCGCCAATACCTTTAGAATATGCCATCGCTATATTTTTTGCGTTTCCTGAAGCGTTTTGTTCGACCGCTATCAAATTAGGAACTCCGCGGCCTTCCATAAATTCGCTTCTAACAAGATGTCCCGGTCCTTTTGGAGCGACCATAATAACATCGATAAAATCAGGCGGAACTATCTGATTGAATCTTATATTAAACCCATGAGCAAATAACAAAACATTACCTTTTGTTAAATTAGCTTTCACGGATTTTTCATAAATTCCCGATTGAATTGTATCGGGTAAAGTAAAAACAATCACATCCCCGATTTTTGAAGCTTCATCCGCGGTCATTACTTTAAAACCGGCTTGTTCAGCTTTTTTCCAAGCGGCTCCGCCCGGATATTCTGCGACTATTACTTCAACGCCGCTATCTCTTAAGTTTTGAGAATGCGCATGTCCCTGACTTCCATAACCAAGTATCGCCACTTTTTTTCCCGATAGATATTTCAAATCGCAATCTTTGTCATAATAAATTTTTGCCATTATTTGCAACCCCCTGCCGATAACTCTTAACTTTTTAATGTTAAGAAATAATATTTAAAATATTATTTATATAATATATGTTTTAATTTGTCAAGAAAAAATGATTTTCCAAAAAAAATAAAAAAATTTTAAATCAGGAATAATTCGCGATAAAAAAATTGATCCGCGAATAGATTGAATTGAACGAATCTTTAATCACTGACTTCAATAAAAAAATTTATTTGTCGCTAATATTCTTTTAACCAGGATACTACGATAAAAAATTTGACGCAGTGATATTTTTGCGTTGCGAATCCTTCTCCGTCCGCGCTTATCTTTATCCATAAGTCGCGCCGGACATATAAAGGCGATGCGATACAGAATTAAAAATATAGCTTTTCATTCCTAAAAATCCGCCCAAGTTTGCAACCAAATTAATAGCCTTGCGCAATGCGGGCTCTATTTTGAGAGTTGCTCTTGTTTTTCAACGCAGGCGCTAATTATTGGAACGAATTTTACGCTTCCATCAACCGGAATAATAACAGGCGGAATTTTACTCCGGCATATTTCCCTCAGCCCTGTGTTGCTTGCGCAAAATTCAGGTTTTGTATATGAAACAAGATTTACGCATACATACGGTCTGATTTGATATATCGAACATTCGTTTTTATACAAAAAAGGACACATTATATTTTTTGAGCAATATAGGTTCGTCAATTCATAATATTTTAACAGAGTTTTTTCATATTCTATCTCGCTCAAAAATTTGCCGTTTGTTTGTTGTCCTGCGACAACCGGTATCAGTTCGTTTATATCGCGAATAATTTTCTCGGCGGCGGCGTTTTTCTTTTTCCATTTTTTTAAATTGAGGGTAAAATTGTCCATCAAGAAATTATTGTTGTTTAAAAAATAAAATATCAGCTCGATTTCCATATTCGAACCGATTAAATATGAATTGCAGCAATATTTGCATTTTATCCCGCAATAGATTGTTTTATTATTCCTTAAGGCGTTATTCTTAAACCAAAAATTTATTTCCGAAATATTCTGCCGCTTCAATAAGAAATATTTTTCAAGGTCGGTTTTATTCATAAAATTTATATCTGCACGCTTTAGAAAAATCGCAATACGAACAGTCTTCCGGTTTAATTCTAAAATCGTTTGCTTTTATACGGTTTGTCAATTCGCATAATCTATTTTCAACAGGTTCGGTTAAAATCAGCGGAGCCTTTATAATCTCTGGATTTTCATTTATCAAATAAAATCCCGAATCCGGGCTTATCTCGTTTTTCGGGAAAGCGGATTTAACCGCCAAAAAATAAAGCGGAGCCTGAAGATGCGTTATTCCGTATGCGCTATTTTTCTTAAATCCGGCGACTCTGGTTTTTGACGATATTTTGTAGTCTATAAGTCTTATTTCGCCGTTTGGAAAAAAATCCATCCTGTCAATTTTTCCTTTGAACAAGGAATCCCCAATTTTCAAATCGTCGAAAATATATTCGACGTTTACTTTATCGTATTTTTTTTTATAAAACAGTCCGGTTTCGAAATTATAAAATTTGGTCAAATAAGCTAAGTAGAATTTTTTGATAAGATTAGCGATTTTCACGTCGAGAGTTTTATAAGAAATCAGCAATTCGTCGAGTTTTTTTTCAGCCGATTCTAAAAGAGCGTTTAACTCGGGAAAAAAAATAGAATTAAAATTTTTTAAAAAATTTTCCAAGATACTATGTATGACTTCGCCGATTTTCGAATTTTCCACAGAGTCTTCTGGTATTTCCTTGAAATTCAGTTTTAAACATTCGGCGCAAAAAAATTTAAACGGACAATTTGCGTATAATTCCAGTTTGGTGGCGGAAAACTTTTTGTTCGTATAAATTTTAAGATTGGGGTCGAGAATTCCAGAAAAAAAGCCGCGCTCCGAATTCTCGGCGTCTGAAAAAAAAGCGGCTCTTTTATTTTCAACCGAATATATTCTGAATACGTTTTTAAATTCATTCAAAGAAAATAATTCCGAATACTCTACTTGCTTAAATATTTTTTTCAAACCGCCGTTTTTTAATTTTGATTCGCAGTTGTTGAAATTATTGTTTTCGAATCTTCTGAAAAAACCGCTGAAAATTTTTAATAACAAATGTTCCGGATTATTCAGGTCTGAAAAATTTTGCCGGAAAATAGAATCGTAATCGATGATTTTAAAATTTTTCGACAGCGACAGAATAGATTTCGCTTCATTAATATAAATCGAGGGAGAATCCTGACCGCCAGATTCGTCTATGGAAGAATAAGCGTAACATAATTTATTTTTAGCAGCCCTTGACGCGGCGTAAAAAGAATATTTATCTTCAATAACTTTATTTTTCGCGGTCTCAAATAAGATTATTCCTTTCTCAAGCGCTTCGTTTTTAACGATTGTTTCAAGATAGTTTTTGTTTAAAATATTTTTTTCAAAATCTGTAATAAGAGAATCGTAATACAACTTTGCCGGAATATGCCGGGAATTCATACCCGCTATGAAAACATAATCGAATTCCCTGCCCGCTGATTTCGACAAGTCTAAAATCGGAGTCGCGGACGCTGAAATATCAAAATTTTTGATTGAATAAACCGAACATATTTCGCCAAGGAATCGGCTGAAATCGAATAGTTCCATTTGGTATTGAACGTTTAACTTTCCGGAAAAAATCTCAAGTTCTTTCAATATTTCAGATAATAATTTTAATCCGGAACGGTCGCGGGCAAACGTTTTGTCTATCGCATAATAATCTGACGTCCGCGAATTTAATCCGAAAAAATCCGTTAATTTGAAAAAATTCTCAATATGTATATGCGCGGGATTTTTTGAATCGAGAGGTTCCAACGCATTTAAAAGTTTCTGCAATATCCCAAGCTTTTTATATTTTGATTTAAAAAAATCGCGGTTAAATAATTTTTTTACCGAATCCGGTCTCAATTCTATAAGATTGTTTTTTTCTATGAAATCGTCGAATTCCCGCCTGAACTCGTTTTTTTCTTCTTGAGACTCAAACAGTTTTACAGAATAACTATTCATCAATACGCCGCGAACGGATTTTGACAAATAACCGTTTATAACAGTTTTATAAGCGAATGCGATAAACTTTATAACGGATATATCCTTTAATAATACCGTTGATTTATGTTTGTTTGGGAGTTTATATTTTTCAAATATGTTTTCGATGCGCCGCATATAAGCATCAGTTGAAGAACAATAAACGCAGATATTTTCCGGATTAATGTTTTTTTTCAATAATCCTCGGATTTGATTGGCGATGTAATCTATTTCCATAGCAGAAGTTCCGCATTTGCAAATTGAAACGCTTTCGGCAATAGCATCGGCGTTATCGGCGTTGATTTTTTTTTCGCCGCTGAAAAGATTATCCGCGTAAAGCTGGATGTTTCCCGAGTTTTCGAAATCTTCAAAAACTAAATTTATGCCGGCGCCCGAATCTCCGAGACATTCAAATTTTGTTATGTTTTTTTCTATGAATTCATAACTTGACGCGGTCTGCCTATCCGGTAAAGGAAACTCTATATTAACTTTTATTTTTTTTGCGATTTCATAAAAAATTCTAAAATCCAATCCGTCAAAATTATAAATGTATTTCACAATTATTGAATCTACGTTTTTAAATAAGTCGATTTGATTAAATTTATTACTTATCAACCGGACAATTTCAAAATCAGTTTGACTTTCGTCGCGGATATTTTGAGAATCTAAAAATTGAGTATAAGAATCGAAAATACGATGCAATTCCCTGAATTTTTGGTTGTCCGGAGAAATTTTTTTTAATTCGGAAGAAGAAATTCCGTTTCGGTTCAGCGTATAAATAAAATTTTTAATAGAATCGTTAAACGAGCCGAATCCGTAAATTTTTTTGAAGTATTTTAGTTTTGATTTTTCATTCAAGATGTTCAAAATATTGCCTATTATCAGGCGGCTCATAAAATCGGTTATTACAGGAGACTTAATTTCTGATTCGGATTTTATATGATTTTTTAATCGGGCGAGAGTCGTATAAATATAACCTTGATTAATCCCGCTTCCCGAGGGTTTAAAAAAGATTTTCCGGAATCCGTAATTTTCAGGGTTAATATCATTTCCTTCCAAATTTAAAAGTCTATTGGCGAATATTCTGCCGCCAGTGTTATGAAGATTTTTTTTTAGGTTTCTGTTTAAAGTGTAATTATCTGGAAATACTATAAGAATCATAATTTTGAAATAGCGTAAAATTTATAAAAAATAATGCCGGCAAAGCAAATGACAATGTTCGGAATCCAAACTAAAACCTTAATTATTCGGATGTCGGCGGCGCCTGCTGCGATTCCGTTTACCGCTGCAAACATTACATAATAAGCGAATATGGATAAAATACCCCATGAAAATCCGGCGGCTTTGCCTGATTTTTTCGCGGTCAATCCTATTGGTATTGAAATAAACATAAACGCTACGCATGCTAACGGTATCGTTAGTTTTGAATACAGATTTATAACGGTTTTGGGAGATATTTTATCTTTTGCGGATTGGATTTTTTTTCTTAATTCCATAAAGGATAATTCGTCGTCTTTTTTTTCTAATTTTTCTCCCTGCGCATAATCCTGAACCGGCAAATCAATAGTTGTCGAGTTAAACGCGTATTTATCAAACTTTTTGTAGATTTTATCAACCGGCTTCATTATAGAACCGTCGTTCAGAACAAGTCTTATATAACCGGAATCCCTTAATATTTTTCCGGTTTTTGCCGTTATGGTATTATCAAATTCGTCAAGTATCATTATGCCGGAAATATCGTCCCCGATGATTTTTGCTATTTTAATTTTCTTGCCGGATATTACCTCAGGTTGTTCTTCTTTAAAAGATATTGCAGGAGTTTTTGAAACAAGCTTGTTTAATTGCTTTCTCGCCTCATACATACAAAACGGAGAAAAATAATTTATAACGGCAAAATCAATTAAAGTAAGAGCTAATGAAAATATTATTATCGGCTCTGATATTTTTATTATTGAAACCCCGCAGGCGCGCATTGCTATAATTTCGCTGTCTGCGGCGAGCCGTCCCAGAGTCATTAAAATAGATATTGTCAAACTTATGGGAATTGTCAATTGAAAACTCGCGGGAATATAAAGTAAAAATAATGTTATAATCTCAAAAAATGGAACGCCCTTTCCAATCACCATATTTATAATTTTATAAACGTTGGTAAACATAAACAACATTGAAAATATCAGGAATGACATTACAAAAAAAAATAAAAGCTCTTTTATTATGTATTTGGATAATATCTTCATTATTCGGGAAGAAGAAAATAAAAAATAAATCCGACGAGCGAAAGGGTTAGCGCTATTTCAAATATCAATTTTATAAAATAAACCGGATTCAACCAGCTTCCGAAATATTTTCGGTATATTTTAATCATAAACTGGCGTAACCGGAATTTAAATAAATTTAACATTGTGTTTTTTTTTATTTGATTTTATAAAATAATTATTGCATAATACAATATAGTTTTATTGTTTGCAAATAAAATTTTTATTTTTAGGAAAAAAACTATGATTGAAAATACGGTTTCTTATGAAAAATTATTAAAAAATGCGAATTCTGTTTTTAAAGATTTATCTGAAGACGAACCTTTGGTAGTTATTGATAAAGACAAGCCAGAATACGTTTTAATGACTTTCGATTTATATGAAAAACTTATCGGTTCCGTAAAAGTTTTGAATTCTAAATTACTGGAAAACTAATTATGAAAACTAAATTGATTGAATTGCTTGCCGGAAAAGGATTGTTCTTCAGAGAAAACGCGTTCAAAGAGGAAGTTCTTGAATACGATATGATGACCGACGAATATAAAACTATAAAGTCGGTCGATAAGTTTGATTTTAATATTTTAAAAAAATATAAATTGCTCACGATTATTGTTATCGCGGCAAGAAATATTGACCCTGACGACGATTCGAATTTTTTTAATAACGCAAATAAAATTTTTACTTATAATCCTTTAGACCAGACTGTGGTTGTTATTACTCCTGAAACCGGTTTTATGAAAGTTTATTTAAAATCTATGAATCTGGATTTTAGATGCGTCGAATACGAACTCAAAGAATTATCGACAATTCCTTTAATTAAAGCGGCGGCGGCGGCGGCTTCTCCGAATACGGATTTTTTTCTAATATCTTTTTTTAATCAGGAATTTGTAACCTTTGATGCGATGAATAAAATTATTCGAGGATTTGAAAACGCCGCGGGTAAAAGCGTTGCCATACCTTTGAAAGACGGAAGATATATTAATCCGGTTATTATAAACAAAGATATTATGAATAAACTTAAAGCGTATGACAAGGGAGTTTCTTTCACTGCGTTTTTAAAACTTTACGAAAACGTAACTGAATTCATTGATTTGGATTAAACTTGAATATTTCAGCAATAGCTTTTTCAATATTTGAAAATTTCAGTTGGTATCTTATCGTTAAATTTCTTGCATTTACGGCAAGAATTTTTTTTAAAACCAGGATACTGTTTAAATTTACGGCTTTAGCCGTAAATCATATGTTTTTATGATTTTGAAAAATTGGAGATGAAAAAATGGGCAAATTATTCGGCACCGACGGCGTGCGCGGCATTGCAAATATGCATCCGATGACTGTGGAAGTGGCGATGCAAATCGGCCGCGCCGTGGCTTATTTGACGAAAAAAAAAGAATACAGACATAAAATATTAATTGGAAAAGACACGCGTCTTTCCTGTTATATGCTTGAACAGGCGCTTGCTGCAGGAATTTGCTCTATGGGCGTAGACGTTTTTTTTGTAGGTCCGGTTCCAACGCCGGGAATCGCTTTTATCACGCGAAGTATGAGAGCCGACGCCGGTATAGTCATTTCTGCTTCTCATAATCCTTTTCAGGACAACGGAATTAAAATATTTTCAAGAAAAGGATACAAATTGCCGGATGAAATAGAAGAACAGCTTGAAGATATTATTTTTTCCAGAACGATAGATTCTTTGAGACCCACGGCGGACGCGGTGGGCAAAGCGTATAGAATCGACGACGTTCTCGGACGCTATATAGTTTTTTTAAAAAATACTTTTCCTGACGATTTAACCCTGGACAATATGAAAATCGCTATCGACTGCGCCAACGGAGCCACTTATAAAGTGGCTCCTACTGTTCTGAAAGAACTCGGAGCGGAAATTTTTCCGATTCATATTGAACCAGACGGAGTTAACATCAATGACAATTGCGGTTCTCAACACACTTCTGATTTACGAAAACTTACGGTTGAAAAAAATGCCGACATAGGTCTTGCTTTCGACGGCGACGGCGATAGGTTCATAGCCGTGGATGAAAAAGGAACTGAAATTACCGGCGACCAAATTATAGCGATTTGCGCTAATTATATGAAGAAAAAAAATCTTTTGAAAAACAACGTGGTCGTAACCACCGTTATGAGCAATCTTGGATTAAGCGAACTTTTTAATAAACTGAATATTATGCATTATAAATCTCAAGTGGGCGATAGATACGTGCTCGCTGAAATGCTGAAATACGACGCGGCTCTGGGCGGCGAAGATTCAGGACATATTATTTTTTCGAATTTTCACACTACGGGAGACGGAATTTTAAGCGCGCTTCAGCTTCTTGCAATATTAAAAGAAACAGGCGAACCGCTTTCAAACCTTGCCAAAATAATGAATATTTATCCTCAAAAATTAATTAATGTCGAAGTTAAAGAAAAAAAGAATCTCGAAGAAATTAAAGAAATCGACGATGCGATAAAAAAAATTGAAAAAAAATTGGGTGCGGATGGCAGGGTTCTTGTAAGGTATTCCGGCACTCAAAAAATGTGCAGAGTTATGGTGGAGGCGCCGACCGACGAATTGACCGGAGAATCCGCGAATTATATCGCCGGTGTTATAAAAAAAAATCTCGGATAATTTTTATTGCTATAAAATTTATTACTATTCGCGACTAAGTATTCGGTAAATAATAATTTTGCATATTAAGAAGAAACTCTAACATTTCTGCTTTTTCATTTTATCTGACAAACGCATATTATAAACGTAAAAAAAATATTATTGTTGTAAATAACAACGCTTAAAGCTCTCCAGTCTGCATTAAAATATGCGTATGATTAGTGTCTTATCAAAAATATTCTTGCTTTTTCGGCAAAAATATTTTTGATAAGATTAATAGCTTTTCCGCGAATGCGGCTTATGTATCAAGCAATATTTTAATATTGTATATCCATATTCTTTGTATTCATCTATACAATTAATATAATATTCATAGTCTTCCTCGTCATCAAATAATCGTTCCCTTTTAAATCCTCTACTCATTTTTGATGATGCGCTTCGTTATAATCATATCTTGCTTGTCTTGGCATTTTTTTTCTTCCCTGTATTTTATTTCAAATAATCGGGAATATCGTCTCTAAAAATTGGCTCTTTATTTTAATAAACTTATGCTCCGTCCCTATTTTCCAGTCCCTATTTTCCCCGAAATATTCTTATTTCCGATAATTACCCCAAAAACTGAAAGTGCGTGCTGTCAAGAAAACCGGAGGCAAGGGCGGCTATTATAGTATCAATTTAATATTAAGCCCGCAGTGCTGAAAAATTCAGGAGTGTCTGTCGGCGGCGTTAAATCAATTACTATATTCGAAGCCGATAGAGACCTTAATTTTTCTGGATTTACTTGACTGCAACGCAGCGTAAATGTTTTCTCGATAAGTTTCTTTCAGGTTAAGTTAAAATTTCGGAAATAAGAATATGTCATTTTTAATTTGAATTTTTTTACAGAATATTTTAGTATTTCATTGCTTATTTTAGTGTCTATTTTTTCGGGGTAAGATCAAGGTCCATCAAAAATTAATAAAAATCATATTAAAGAATTTGAATATGATATAAATTTTTATTTTTCAAAGTTAAATAAAATCAATAAAA
>DAINAU010000045.1:0-27028 GCA_036733285.1 bacterium | reverse complement strand
CTGAGTTTATTGATACAAATGTTACTGCCGGCAATTCTTTCTATTATAAAATTGCCGCATATGATTCGCACATTACAAATGGAATACAGTTTTATAATAGAAGCTGGTATTCAAATTCATATCTGGTAAGAACCGATACATTTCAGCCGTATGTAAAAATTATTTACCCCCATATCATATCACACGATACATTAACGAAATTGATTTCAATTCAAGGAACAACGCTAAATACAAGGAATGGAGATAGCGTTGAAATTTTTGTAAATAATAATATACAATCAAAGTATTTTATAAATTCCAATAATTCAAATTTTAGCGGAACAGTAAATTTAACAGGTTTCGGCGATAGCGTAAGCGTAAAATTATCAACAATTGACGGTTGCGCGTGGGATACGATTACAGCAAATTATTTTGATACAATAAATATACGCATTAACTATCCGTGTTCATCGGAATTACGAATAGATACGCAAACGCAAAATATTTTAATTATCGGCACAGTTCATAATGGAATAATCGGCGATACGATTTTTGTATATTATGGAAATCTTCAAAAAAAAGAAATATCTGTAAGCGGTAATATATGGAATTGTTCTTTTACATTGCCGGCAGGTCGCGAAAATATTAAAGCCGAACTACATTCGAAATTTGGAATTTTCAGCGATACGATTCTTGTCGCGACAGGATATTATATTTCAGGAAGCGTCAAATGCTCTAATTCAATAAATGATTCAAATATTTTAATTAGCGCATCAAGCTGCGGTTTTGTTTCTACAACTTACACAAATGAATCAGGAGGTTTCTTGATAGGCGCGTTTGGTTTTGATACCGATGTTTTATTTGTATTTGAAAAAAATGGATATACAGCCGTTTCAAAATCGTATTATATAAATCAGGATACGGCATTGGTAGAATTTATAATACTGATACCAGGCGATTTCTATAAAGACGGAGTTATCAATATCCGTGACGCTGCATTTCTAAAAAAATACTACGGCAAAAGTTATAATAATATTGATTTTGACGGCGATGGAATAATCGGCAATGCTGAACGCAATGCGCTTAAACAAAATTTTTTTAAATATTAAATAAAGAAATTGATATATAAATAAGCGAAATCGATTTTCGTTTTTTCGAAATTTTAACAAGAATAATATTAAATGCAATTGTATCGCAAAAAAATAACTTCTAATCTATAATTAAATAAATTCTGCGTTCAATTAAAGCCGTAAATTTAAAAAGTTTTCGAGTTAAACCCGAATAATGCAATAAAAAAAGTGAAGTTTTTCAAAACATATATACGCGCTTGTTAAAACTTCTAAAAACCTGAAAACTGCCAAGTAAAAATTAATTCTTTTGAAAAAGCGCTTAAAATCAATGTTTTCCCTTACTTCCAGCGCTTTTTCAAAAATCTAATGCAGTTTTCAGGTTAAATCGACAATTCAGATGCTCAATCGCAAAAAAATTGATGGAGAATAATCCCATAAAATAAGGATTTGATAGTTTATGAAAAAAATTTTTCAAATATTCAATAACCGAGTTTAAAAGCGTAGAGCGAATCGCTTATTTTATCAAAAGAGTTTTCAAACGAAAAACCAAATTTCCGGTTATCGTATTTAAAATCCGGAAGTCTTCTGATAAAATGCGCGCTGATAACATAACAACCCGCTTTTAAATTGCCGGATTCGTCGAAACAATTTTTAAAATCGTCGTAATTTACGCCGTATAACGCAGGCGAAACGGTTCCGAAATATAACAGATTAACCTTGCCGATTTTATTGGCTTTCATCCAATGATTAATCTTATTTAAATCCTGTCCCCAATCAACATTCGAATCGTCAAGAAGATTAATTCCATTTTTTGAACCGCCGGAAAATTCATTAAAAAAAGAAATATAATCGGGGAATACCACCGAAGCCCGAAAAACAACAAGGAATATCATTATGTAAAAAGTCCATTTATAACTAATAATTGCATTTAAAAAAAAACCGCAAAAAACTATTGATATAAACA
Source organism: bacterium (assembly GCA_036733285.1). Taxonomy (GTDB): domain Bacteria; phylum JAGOBX01; class JAGOBX01; order JAGOBX01; family JAGOBX01; genus JAGOBX01. The sequence continues at coordinate 25,015 of DAINAU010000045.1, read as the reverse complement.
ATAGCGGTAAAACGAATCTATATCCGATGTTTGGAGCTTTAGCGATTAAGACAACAAAATAAAATAAAGCCGGAATCAAACCATAAATCGAAAAAAATTTAATTCCTTTTCTATTTTCGTCAAACGCTTGATTTTTAATTATGCTTCTAAAAAAGCAAACTAACGAAAGCGCGACAAGAATTAAAACCAATTCGGAAGTTTTATACAAAAAAGAAAATATGAAATAAAAATAATTCCCGCCGTCATAAAATTTTCCATTCAAAAAATATTTATAATCCGGAATCCAGTATTTGCCAGTCAATTTAAAACCGCTCCAATAATCCGCAAATCCGGCAAAGAGATTAAAATAAAAAATATTAATTATGAAAACAACGCATATCATAGATAAGAATAATTTTATAATCAGCCGGATGGATAAGTTTTTATATTCAATTAAAACTAAGGTGGCTAACGCCGGCAATACGATCAGTCCGCTGAATTTAGTCAACAGACAAAAAGAGAGAGAGAATACGAACATTATCCAAAAATAAAAATTTGAACCGTTCATTATTTTATAAAACGTCAAAACCGAAGACCAAAAGAACAAAGTCAAAAGAACGTCATTAATAACAAGCGCGGATAATCCTATAAAACTCGGCGAACCCGTCAGAATCAGCGAAAGAAGCGCGGAAGTTTTTTTTTTGAATCCGCATTCGCGGCAAAACGCAAACAAAACAATACCGCATAATAAATTAACAAAAAATACCGGCAATCTTGAAAGAACCGATATTGAAAAGAATTTATCGGAATTATTTAAAAAAAAATAATTTTGAAACCATATATGGTCTTCAGACCTCGAATAATTTTTATCGAACTTCAGATTCAAAAAAATGTCCGGGAAACCCGCCAGTAATTTTGATAACGTAGGATGCTCTAAGTTTAACAGTATTTTTCCCGTTTTTAAATACGAATAACCGGACGCGATATAACTCGTTTCGTCAAACGTAAGAGAAGAAAGAAATATGTGTCCGACAGCGAAACAAATTAAAATAATAAAGGCAAACGTTAAGAAAAATTTTTGAATAGCGTTCATAATTTTCTATAACCGTATCGGGATTAAAACCGTGAAACGGCAGAATTTCCCGCGTTCAGATGCGACCTTAATTTCGCCGTTCAAAGATTCGACTGCGGATTTAACGGCGCTCAATCCCACTCCGCGTCCCGAAATTTCATTAGACGATTCTTTAGAACTGATTCCGTCGACGAAAACCAGATTCATTAATTCGGATTCAGAGAGGGAACCCGCTTTTTCAGAAGTCAGAATCTTTTTTTCAATAATTTTTGATTTTAATTTGTTCAAATCAATTCCTCTGCCGTCGTCAAAAACGGAAAATACAAACCAATGTTCCCCCCGAATAATTTTATCTTCGAGCGCGATTTCTATTCTACATTCCGGCGGTTTATTAAATCTTTTGCGTTCAGCCGGTATTTCCAATCCGTGGTCTACGGCGTTTCTAATCAAATGGACAAACGTATCAATAGCAGATTTTAAATAATAATAATCAACCGGCAAATCCTCGTTTATCAAATTCAGCGCGCCGATTTTTTTTCCCATTTTCTCCGCAAGCTGACGGCAATTCAACGCAAATCTTTTCAATATATATTTTATTGAAATCTTTTTAAGCTCATTGATTTTTGAAAGAATATATTTTTTATCGGGTTCGGAAATATTTTTACGAATTATATAATCGGCAAGATTGTCGATTTTAGATTCGGAAATTTCAAAAGTTTTTTCATTTTTTAAAATCTCTTCGCGGTTGAGAAAATCGCCCACCAAATCAAGATGACGGTTGAGTTCGAGATAAATATTCTCGATATTTTTATTAAGTATGTCCGCAATATTATCGGGAATAACCGAAGTCAATTTTATTTCTTCCAGAAAATTTTCAAAGGTATGAGCTGTAGCCGCGATATTTTTCATATTAAAAAACGAGGCGTTTCCTTTGATTGTATGGCAATTTCTGTAAATATGATTTAAAACTTCCTGATTCACATTGTTTTGATTGGCGAAATTTCTCATTTCGGCGATAAGCGAAGAGGCGTCTTTAATAAAAAAAATGAAGCTGTTTTTGTCAAGCGCGACCTTGACTATGAATTTATTGCGTTCTTCTTCTTCTTCGGCTTTTTTAGCAAGATGTTTTTCAAGCGTAACGTCCGTAATGATAAGCATAATTTTATTTTCGGATTTATTCTTATGTTTTAGAAAAACATATTTTACCGACAAGACTTTGTTGTTCAGTTTTATTTCCTGCGGAAGAAGTTTCAGCATAACAGGTTTCTCGTTTTCGAGACAATACTTGAAAGAATCTTCAGCTATAACGATTTCCGAATCGCTTCTTAAAGACGCGTAATCAAAAAGATAATCTTCCCATTGACGCGGATAAAGAAGTTCGAGAATATTCAGATGATCGATTTTTTTTCCGAATATTTCAACGCATTGAGCGGAATATTCTTTCATAACAGTCAAGGAAATATCAAAACTCAAAAAACCCTGACCCGCGTTGTCAAGCAAATCTGAAATCGCTTTTGTCCTTTCAAGAACTTTATTGTCGAGAAGGTCGATATGTTCTTTTATTTTTATCCGCATAGTTTCAAAACTACCGGCGAGCAGTTTTATTTCGTCGTCTCCGTTCGATTCTGAAGTTTTAAGACTTTGAATTTTTTCCTCGAGATTTCCCGATGAAATTTTAACCGCCGAGTTTGTCAGCGAAATTATAGGTTTAACGATTCTGTCGCTTAAAAAAACCGATAATATAATCATAATCAAACAAACTATAAAAGTAATAATAGCCGCGGCGATTTTAAGTTTGGACACGGGATATAAAAGCTCGTTTTGACGCAATATAATTACCGCGTCCCAATTGAATTTATTAAGCCTGTTTTTATAAAGAAAAACTTTTTCGCCGCCGATAACATTCCGGTTAAAAGATTCGTATTCTAATTTTCCAAAGTCGACGTCAAACAAGTCTTTGTTATAAAACGAGTCTTTTTCAATGCGTTTATTAATATCGGACGAAATTACGTTTTCATTTTCAACGATAAAAATATTATAATTTTCAAGACCCTGAATTTTAATTGATTCAACGAGCGCGTCCAGTTGTTTTGCGTTGATTTTAAAAACCAGCGAACCGAAATATTTGTTTTCAAACAAAATTTTTTTTGTGATATAAAGCAGATTTTCTTTTTTGCCGTTAAAAACATTTTTTATTCCATCTTCTATATTTTCGGGATTTTTCAGAAAAGCGAAAGCCGTCGAATCCGTTCCGTTTATTGCGGAATATTTGGAGCCGCCCGATTTATCTAAAAAATATATTCCGGTAAAATTTTTGTTTTTACTGACGAAATATTTAAAATTGACGTCGAATATTTCTTTTAGAAAATCAACCTCGGCTCCTTTAGTCTCGTAGAATTTTGCCCACAACAAAAAATCTTTGTTTCCCGCTGTAACATCGCATAATTTCAATAAATCGCCGAAATACAAAGAGATTTTTTCATCGGTTTCAATCGCGGTTTTTTTCACTTGATTTCCAATCTGCCGCATTAAAATATCTCCGGCGATTTTGTAGCTGATAAAACTTAGCAGCAGCAAAGGAATAATTGAAACGGTCAACAAAATTATAACCGCTTTAGATTTTAGTTTCATAATTTTATTTTCCTTCTTTTTTAAGCGAATGATAAAATTGTTCTTTAGCGATTTTCAAAGCAGACTCCGGCGAGATTTGGCCTGTTTGACAGCGCCGCAATATTCCCAATTCAACGGCGGATTTATTATTCATTATATTCCAGATTATAGACATTGACGCGATGTTCGGCATAGGAACGGATTTAACAGCCTGATCGCGGAATATAAGGGCGCATTCGTTATCCTTCAAAACATCGTCGTTATAGGCGTAAATATTGGCTGGCAAATAACCTGTCATTTTTCCCATAATAGCGCCTGATTCGCCCGACGTCAAAAACTCCATAATCTTAAGAATTTTTTTAACATGGGAATTTCCGCGTTTTTTACCCGTAACAAAAATTCCTTTGACTCCTAAAAAAGGACTCATATAATTTTTATCGTCAAATTTCGGCAATACGGCGACTCCCCAATCGACATTTTTCAAAGAGCCGATTATCCATGGACCTGAAATTAAAAACAAGAGTTTACCGCCGTTAAATAAAGAAAGCTGGTAATCCCATAAAGTCTTGCCTTCAGGAACAACCGGAATAATTTTTCTTTTAAACAACTCAACGCTGGTTTCAAGCGACTTCAGCATTTCAGGCGTATCGAGATTATAATTATTTTCCAAATCAAAAGTTTTTCCGCCGCATCCGCTTAATAAAACGCTGTGAAAATAATAATCGTCGTAGGGATAAAGCAATCCGTAACGCTCTTTTCCAGAACGTATAAAAGATTCTGATATTTTAATCATTTCGTCAAAAGAACGGGGAGGCGCCGTAATATATTTTTTATTATAAAACAAAGCGGCGCATTCGACTCCGAAAGGCAATCCGTATAATTTATTTTTATACGTAAGCGCGTTTATCGAGGATTTGATATATTCGGATAAAACCTTGAAATCGGCAAAATCATCAATCGGAACCGTTATTTTTTTTTCAGCCCAATCTCCAAGTCTGTCGTGCGCCCAGATAAAAATATCCGGACCATTATCCTTATTATAATTATTTTCAATTACGGATGTGAACGAATCCGGGTCGATACGTTTTATTTTTACGGAATTATCGCCGTTTATAAGCTCGTATTTCTTTATAAGATAGCTCAAAACCTTTTCTTCTTCCGGTCTAAACGAATGCCATAGATTAATATCCGATTGGGCGAAAATATCATTTTGTTCGAGAAAAACAAACAAACCGGCTGCAAAAAATAATACTATTAAATTTAATAATCGTTTCATATAAAAAATCTAAAACATTTAGCTTTAATAATCAAGCATATTTTTTAATCGTTAATGAGCGTACTTCTTAAAAGTTCCGCTTTTTAACTGAACAATCAGGCGGAACGGTCAGTAAAAACAGAAAGCTTATTTTTAGTTTTCTAAAGAAAATACGATTTATTTTTAATAATCTTCAACCGCGAACGCGGTTGAATTTCAAGTAACCGCAGGTAACCTGCACGGAGCGCAAAAAAACCTGCGCGGAGTGCAAAAAAACCTGCGCGAAGCGCAAAAAAACCTGCGGTATTAAAAAAACTTGAATATACAACCCTGAAAGGGTTGTATTTAATGCTGTCTTAAAATTCGATCCTAACGGGGTCGTTTCCATATTTTTTATTAACCTTTGACAATCAAAAAGCTCAAATCGTCTTTCACGTTATACGATTCAAGCTCGATTGCTATTCTATCTCTAATATCTTCGGGAGCGAGTTGTTCTTTTGAAATCGACGCGATAAAATTTTTCACGTTAAAATATTTTTTTTCCGGAGTCGTAGAATCGCTTAATCCATCGGTGTAAAGAAATAATATATCTCCTTGAACAATCTTGATTTTTACGCCGCCGCTCGTTTTATATTCGTCGACGTATTTTTGAAATTTCGAGTCGGGCAATTCGCCTATCATAGGAAACGAGGATGAAAATTCGGTTATTTTGTTATTGGAAAATAAATACGCTTCGGGATGTCCGCAATTTAAAATTTCAATTTCGTTGTTTTTCAAATCAAATACGGCGTAAATCATAGTTATCCATTTGCCGGCCGGAGTATTCTCTCTTAAAAATCCGTTGAGTTTCATAACAAACTCAGCCGTATCCGGATATTTTTTCGAGGTCAGTTTTATCGAAGTCATCGCAAGTATCATAAGAAACGCCGCAGGAAAAGATTTTCCAACTACGTCGGCTATGACTAAAATCTTTTTATCGGCGCCGGAGTCGAACAAATCTATGAAATCACCGCCTATTTCTTTCGACGGTTTATAATATGACACAATATTAAACTGTCCGGCTTTAATATTTTTTCGAGGCATTATTTTTTCAATAACAGAAATGAGTTCGGAGATTTTTTCGTTTTCGATATGTTCCATCATACTATTGAACTGCGCCGTAAGCTCGTCAAACTCGTCTTTAACAAAAGACCGGTTGACCACTCTGAACGACATATTTTTATTTTTCGCTTCTTTGACTCCGTCCAGAATATTGTTCAATTTAACGAGCAATATTTTAATAGAAAAAATCATTATCGCTATTCCGGCGGCAAATATCAGAACGTTTAAAACAATATTTATCTTTAAAATTCCTGAAACAAAATCGCCGAATGAATTCTTATCGTTTATCATTTCGCGGGAATCTTCTAATCTTTCGTTTTCAAGCGTTTCTTCAATAATTTTTTTCCGCGAAGCTCTAAATTCAATAATTTCGTTTTTAGACAAAATGAAATATACGTTGAACTTTCCATTTTTCAAACCGAGTTCGCCGAATAAATAATAATAATCGGAAGTCTCAAAAATTTCGGAGTTTTTCAAAGTTCCGTAACCGATATTAAATTTTCTTAATGCCTCGATTATATTTTTATTCCAGAGATTAATGTCGCTTGATATTTGAACCGCATTGTTTTTTTCAATAATCAAAACGTTAGAGGATTTGTATTTCGAAGAAAGCGCGGAAATTTTTTCAGTTTGAGAAGGCAATGATTCAATAATTAAATCGAGTTTTATTTCGGTTAGAAATTTTTTAAAATCATTCGTCAGATTGGTTTTATAAAGAGTTTCGTAATTTTCCGAAAGTTGCGCGTATAAAACCAGCAATTTTTCGCGTTTCAAATCATACGATACTAATTTTTCAGCGGATTTTTTTTGAAAAAAATCTGAAAAATATTTGTGATTTCTATATAATGTTACAAAAGACGTTGCAAACACGGACGCCAGAGCAAAAACAAGAATTACCGCGGACAATTTATATTTTACCGATAATTTCATGACGGCTTTACTCCAATGATTTTAAAAGAGTTTTTGCTTTTTCATAATCCGCTCTGCATTTATGCATAGGCGCCATATTTAATATTTTCTCGTAAAATTTAACGCTTTGAATTAATTCCGATTTCGTTCCGCTTTGAAGATAATTTAAATAATGTTTAGCCGCGGTTACATAATAATTCTCTATCAACATCAACTCGTCGGAAGGTTTGGGAGAATCGATTTTTAAGGCTTTTTCCTCTATTTCTTTTAGTTTCAATTTTGATTGCTCGTAATAAATAGCGAGGTTGGACGCGTCTAAAAAACCGGCTTCGGAAAATTTTGATTTGAGCGCTCCGTATAACTCGACTACCGAAATAAAATTGTTTTCAAAAAAAGCCTGTTTGATTTTTTCAGAAAGAGCGTTAAACTCGGTTTTAATTTTTTCCCTGTTTTCATTTTCTTTAATTTTCAATTCAATATTTGATTTTATATTCGCCCGTTCGGTTTCCGAAAAATATCCGGAATACAAATTAAAATAATTATTGGCGAGCTCCGGCCTGTCCATTTCAATAAACGCCTCGATAAACTGTTTTATTGAAACAGTATCGTATTCAGTCTTGACGGTTTCGATTCCAAACGTTTCCACTACGACGACTGTATCGGGTTGATTTTTTGTTTCAATTATAATCGAGCTGATTTTTTTTATATAATCGCCGGCGTTTTTAAACAATTCCGCGTTTTTAAAATCGTCGTTAAACTTAACGGCGGAGAAAGAAGCTATAGACTCGAAATATTTTTTTTCGTCAAAAAAACGTTCGCCTTTCAAATATAATTCCGAGTTGCTTAAAAATAATTCGTAATTATATTTTTCCCGCATATCGACCTGCCGTTTCAATAAATCGTAAGATACTTTCGCCCTTGTTTGTTTTGCGGGATATAATTTATAAGCGGATTCCCATTTGGAAAGCGCGTTTGACCAGTCCCCGCTTTTATAAAAAGCGTCCCCTTCGGTTTCGAATTTCGCATAATTTTCAAATCTTTCGATTTCAAGCGTTCCAAAATTCCATCCCAAAAAAACCGAAACGTTATCGCCGAGTTCGGCGTTTTTATTTACCGAATACGCGAAACCGCAATTAAATTTTTTATCGTAATTAATCTTCAATCCGAGCGAATGAGCGACGTAAATATTATCGCCGCCGTAAATAAAATCCGCGATTAATTTATTTGAAAACATATAAGAAAAATCAATTCCTAATCCGATATAATTATCCGTGTTTGATGATTTAGCAATATAATCGGCGGCGCAGCTAACGCTTGTTTTTTCCGAAATTTTATAAACATATCCGGCGCCGGCGCCGATTTGAAACGGAAGGTTTCCGCTTTTGGTTTTATATTTAAGTTTAGTTGAAAAAATATTTCTTAAAGACACTCCAAGACTGAAATTATTTTTTATAAAAGACGCGCCCGCGTCCGCGGCGGCAGAATTTGTTTTATACGACGCTATGGAGTGAGAATAATACTTAATATTCAGACCCGTTCTGAATTTCTCGTTTTTAATTATTACCGGCATATTAGCGTTCACAAGCAGAAGCGATTCTTCGTCGGATGTTTTTCCCCTGTAATTTCCGGTCAAATCGTATTCTTCAATATCTTTAACTGAAAAATTAGAATAATGAAAACCGAATTGAACGTCGGTAAATTTATAAAACTCCCTTTCCTTTAAAATAAAATTTAAGGAATTATAATTTGAAGCCGCGTCTATTTCGGAATATTTGTTCAAATTATACAATTCTATCGAAGACGAAAATTTATCGGCGTATGTCAAAGACGGATTAAGAAGCATCGCGGGCGACTGTCCGCCTATTCCGGCTCTAAAACAATCCGCGTAAAAATTGCCGCCGAATCCTCTCAACATCTGACCGAGCGAACTGTCAACCCCGCCGGCGCTAATAACGTCTAACGTTATTAACGTAAAAAAAAAGCCAATAACCGAAATTAATCTTAAAAATCTCATTATTCCACGACTATAAAAGGTTTAATAATTTCTTCTCCGGTAACGTCCGACTTAACGCGTAAAAAATAAGTTCCGGTTTTAATTTTTTTTCCGTTTGAATCTTTTAAATCATAACGAACTGAATCGGCAAAATTTCCGGACGGAATAACCGCTGACCATCCGCGTATTTTCGAGCCGTTTTTTGAAAAGATTTTAAAATCATAATTGCCGCCCGCCGAATGCAGAACAATCGTAAGATATTGAATTTCAGAAATCGCGGCGTATCTGCCGGAAGGAAATATCTTAAGCGATTCGGAAAGCGAAGAACCTACGCCGTTATAACTTAAAGCCCATATTGAAAAATGGTCAGAAATTATATAAGCGATATTTGAATCCGTATCGGCATATTGCCGGTAATCAAGCTTTACAAACCGGTTCGCAACCGCGTTAAAATAAGAAATAAATAATTTCCGTTCGCTCAAATTATTAGACCCGTCAATAATTCCGTTGCCGTCGGCGTCGTTATATTTCAACCCGATTCTTACTGGTTTATCAGGCGAATTTAATTTCACCGAAAGGTTTGAATACGCTTCAATGTCGACAATGTTTTCGCATACGTTTTTCAAAGATGAAACCGCAGAATCGTAATTATAAGCGATTCCGATTGCAGGCGAAGCTCCGGTTAATTTTTTAACGCTTATCCAATACGGCTCTGAAAACGCGTCCGGAGGTATTTCAACAATAACGCCGTTTTTATCTATTATCGAATTTGAGGAATAATTTCCGTAAATGCCGAAAAAAATCTTATTGTCTTCTTCTATAAATTTTTTATTAAATATGTTTTCGCCGGAAACTTTTATAAAATAGTTTTCGCAGACCGTTATATATGCTTCCGAAAACCCGCATTCCAAAACAGTATCCGAAATCTGAACGGGGTTAAGTTCAATATTCCCGTCTTCTCCGCAAAGACAAACCGAAACTGAATCAGCGGATATTTTAGAATTGAAAAATAGCCTGACAAATTCAGGTTTTGAAAATAAAAAACCGTTGTTGTTTTTAAGTTCGGAATTCAAAGAATTATCTATCAAACAAGGAATCAAAGCTGAATCGCCGCTCCAATCATATTCCTCGGGAATATTCTTTTTTATATAATATACGGCTTCGGATTCGTTGTCGAAAAAATCCGACGAATAGATTTTAATTTTTATAATTCCGGTATCATTAGAATTCAAATAGATTCGTCTGTAAGGAATATCCGAATCAAAATCAAGAGTTCCGTTTATCCAAACTTTAAAATTTTTTATTCCGGAACTATCCCCCGCAACCGCAGACAACTCGAAATACTCTGACTCGATAACGCCGTCGTCTAATTCGGGAAATATTTTTATCGCCGGCGGTTTATAATCGCGGACAGAATCAAAAACCGGAATAGTATCGAAAATCCGGCGGGAGTTCCCTCGTTCGTCTAAAAAAATTACCGTCAAATAAACGTTTTGAAACTGCGAAAAAATTAATCCGCTCGCGGACGTTTGATAAAACGAGTTATCCACAGGAGAAATCTCAGATCTCCATATTTCGTTTCCGTTTATCCCGTCCGAATATAAAACTATCGAAGCCGGAATCATAATAGACGAATCGTAAATATGCGCGCCGAACTGGAAAACCGTATCGGATTGGGAGAGGGGGTTCGTGAATGAAACTGAAACAATTTCAGGAGGCGACGAGTCCGTAGCGTCGTAAATTATTGATTTCGGCGAAACGCGTTCGCTTTTATTCCCGAAATTATCCGTTATAATAATTTTTATATTGTAGACGCCGCCTTCCAAAAAATTTATTGAACCGTATTTATCTGAAGTCGTTATAAACCCGCTCGAATCAGCCCATTCCAGTTCCTCGATTTTTTTTAAAAACAAGACATAGCCCGCCTGTTGTAATCTTTGATCCGGTTTCAAAAAATCCCATTCTACGCGTAAAACGCTTTTAAAAGAAAAATCGTCAAAATTCAAGTCTATATTGTTAAATTTCAATTCAATGATAAAATAATCCGTAAAATCGGAATCCGACCATTCTGTATAATTTACTCCGTCCGAAGACGTTCGCAATCTAATATAATACGAATCGTTATAAGGCGTAAAAATTTCATAAAAATTCAAGGAGGTAGTTATTGATGTGTCCAAATAATTGACCGTAAAATCGCGGGTCCGCGAAATTTGAAGATTGACATACGAATAATTTTCGTCAGAACTCCAGGTAATTACCGGATTAATTGAAGCGATGGTATTTCTGACCGAATTGTTTATACGAACATTATACGGAACGCATTCCCCAATATCAAGTCGAATTAATAAAAATATAATACAGACAAAAAATATTTTCAATTTCATTATCAAACATTATAAATGGGATTAATTAAAAATCAATCTTTACTATTCAGCCGATATAAACAGAATTATGTCGATGTATATAGTATCAATCAAATTCAATTTTTTTAATGAAAGGCCCGAAAATTCTATTGTTGTCGTCTTTAAAACAATTCTCAAATTCAAAATATATTTCATAAAAAAATTTTTTTTGCGGTTCGGAATGAATTATACCGCCAAAATCATTGATAATTTCTATAAAACCGCCGGAGTTCGTCGCTTTAACGTTAAACGGAACCTCGATTTTATTTATGAATATTTTAGAATTCCGGCCAACGTGAAAATCGTCATAATAAAATTTAAACCGGCGAATGGCGTCAGGCGACGAAACGCAGAAAGAAAGATATTTTGAAACCCAGACTCCGTCCATTCTAACGTTAATTTTTCCGTTTATTAAAGGAAAATGGTCCCAAACGCCGTAGACAAAATGATTTGAATTCAAATAATTATTATTTAGAATTATGGATTTATGCATTATAGTAGTCGAAGCTATCATTTTTTCAAAATCATTTGAGCCGTTGAGATGTTCTTGAAAATATTTTTTTGATTTCAACGAATATTCCGAGACAAACGCGTTATTGGAGCCGGAATCCGCCGGAGCTGAAGAATCATAATTATAGATTTTTTCAAACGCGGAAGCGAGCGCTTCCGCTCCTTTTCTATTGGGATGCGAATCCCAGCCGAGAATATATTTTCTCGCGTATATATCCGGTTCCGGCATATACGCCGCCGCGATATAATTTTTTATTCCGTTTTTTTCAAAAGACTCTATTATTCTTTTTAACGGTCTTCCTGAAATAATCATATCCAGCGGTATTACAATTGAATATTTAATGTTTTTCGATTCCATATATTTTTTTATTTGCAAAGCCGTTTGAAGCAAAGGCTCGTAAATTATCGTATCGGAAACTTTTAATTCCGGAAGCCAGTAGTTCAATTTAATTTCCGACGAACCGAAAGACCAGCAGATTTTTTTCAAATTCAGAGCTACGAAAGCGTATAACCGGCTATGTTTAATCAAGAGTTTTCTGATTCCGGTTTTTGCGGCGAATTTAGGGTTCGTCATATCGTCCGGTAAAATCATATTAAGAAGTCTATATAAAAAAGTATTTTTATCCGGCTCTATAAAATATGCCGATTTTACAGCAGGCAGGAAACCGGTATCCGGCTGAACCGACTGAAAAAGCCCTTCGATATCGTTATGAATAAACGAATAAAAAACATAACTTACGGTTTTATACCGTTCCAAAAGATTTTTTGTTTTTTCAAACGATTGAATTAAATTGTATCCGCAGACTCCGTTGTTTAAAAAATAGTCGTTCCCCTGATTGCGTTTTTTGTTTAAATAATTCGTTATAACAAATTTATCCCGCAACCCGTATCCGAAAAAAATCGAATCGCCGGAAAATAAAATCAGATTCTTATGCGAATATTTTTTTTCCGGAATATCTCTTAATCCGGCTTCATTCAACGAAATTTTCACGCCTGTCGCATACCCTGACCAATCAGGCGTATGATCAAACTCAAGTTTTCCTCGCTTTTCGTTTTTTTGAACCGGATAGTAATTAACAGAGAGATAATTTTCCGGATAATCATCGGTAGCAAATCTAACGCAGATTTCAAGTATTATAAATATAAAAAAAATGAAGCAGCAGCTTCCCAATACTCTTTTTATTATCCGCATATTTCATCGTATAAAGAATTGTATTTCGCCGACACAAGCCGCCAGTCATAATTTCTGACCGCATATTCGCGGTTGTCTTTCCCGGCTTCTCTGCACTTGTCGTAATTTAAAAGAAGTCTTATTATTTTATCCGCAAGTTTTTCAGCGTCCCTTGGAGGCGTTAAATACTCTTTGTTTTTTACGCCCATAACTTCGGGAATTCCGCCCGCGTCAGTAGCTATAACCGGAAGCCCGCAGGACATAGCTTCAAGAACGCTCATTCCAAAAGGCTCGCATAAAGAAGGCAAAACATATATTTGCGATTTTCTGAAATACTGAACCGTGTCTTTATGATTTGCGTTTCCTGCAAAAACCACGTTGTTTTCTAATTTCAAATCGGAGGTTAATTTTATAAAAAAATCTTTGTCCGGACCGTCGCCGACTACGTTTAATTTGACGTCCGGTATTCTTCTTTTTATTATTTCTATCGCCTTTATTAAATATTCAAGCCCTTTTCTTTTAACAAGATACGCTAAAAACAACACGTTATTGTTGTCCGGCAGCGTTTCCGCAGGCGTGAAATAAGTCGTATCTACTCCGATTGGAATCTTCACAATTTTATTTTGAAATTCTTCAGGAAAAAATTTTCTAACGCAATCAAGCGTTACTATAATTTTATCAGCCGCGGATAAAGTGGAATGATATTTAATTTTATTTGAATGTTTCAATCTTTTTTTTATGAAATTTTTTATCTTCCTTACTATTATTAAATCTTTCCGTTCTTTTATTTCGGTAGAGCTGTATTCGTCTTCTGACAGGTCTATCCACGGATGAAACGCCGGTCCTACTATAAGCGGTTTATTCAATATAAGACTGTAACTTTGATTTAAATTCATAGGAAGCATATAATGGATTACGTCAAACTCGTATCCATTTAAAACGGTTTTATAATACTCGTTCGCTAATTTTGAATATTTACGCCATCGGAGCAAATAATTGAATTCGTCCGGAGCCGGAAAAAAATCAAAATTTCCGAGTTCTACAGTTTGAAAATTCAAATTGGCGTTTTTCAATCTAACCTGCGGCGCTAACGCGGTTATATTGTTGCCCGAACGCGCAAGATAATCAAGTATATTATATGCGATTAAACCTTCGCCCGCGGGCAGGTAATCGGTTAAAATCAACGAACTGGAAGTTACTAATATATTTTTGGAAGCTGACATTTGAGATTTACGACGCGATTTTTAAAAAATCCATCGCTTTCTGAAGTTCATCTTTAACTATTTCCAATTCCGCAAAACATTGCTCTTTCGTCATCCGCAATATTTTCCAGATTATCGGATTAAGCTCTACCGCCTGTTCTTCGCCGCTATGACCTAAACCCGCCGATACGCAATAATTATTAGCAATATAAACGCTCGCCACAAGTTTGAAATCGTCAGTCTGCCATTCGTAAAAATCAGGTCCGTGATGCAGCGAAATCGACTTTATTAAACCAGCCGATAATTTCCATTTCTCCGCTACTTTTTCGCCGATTTCAGGATGCGTGAATTGAATCTCCCTGTTTTCAAGCATTATCAAAGGAGATTTTGTTTCTTTCGCCATTTTTAATATTACGTTCATCTCGTTCGGATAATGGCGCGCAAGAATTAATTTTCCAATATCGTGAAGCAATCCGGCAATAAAAAATTCCTCGCGGAAACGTTTGGGTATGTCGAATTTTATTGCGAGAACCTTTGCCGCTACAGCTACCGCAAGCGAATGTTTCCAGAATTGCTCTATATCAAATCCTGATTGTTTAAATTCTTTAACGCTGAATTGTTCAAGAACCGCTGTGCTTAACGCGAGATTTTTTATTGTGTTCAAACCAAGCATAATGATTGCGCGTTCAAGCGACGTTACTTCCTGAGATAATGAAAAATATGCGGAATTAACCATTTTCAATACTTTGCCGGTTAATATGGGGTCCATTTTGATTACCGTAACAAGTTCGCGCGGCGAAGAATTAAGATTGTTCGCGACTTCCATTACTTTTGATACAGTCGGCGATAAACTCGGCATCTTATCAATTTTATCAAGAATATCGTTTACGTTAATCATATCTAATAATTTTATATAATCTAAAAAAATAAGTCAATATTTTTTATTTACAATTTTGACGCCTGAAGTAATTCTTAAAAATTCTAACGCGATTTAAGGTTCAAAAGATTCGTATATCTCTCGTTTGAATCTTTATAATTTATATCCAGCAAAATAACTGTCTGATAATATTTTTTAGCAAGTTCAAGCTGATTTGACAATTCATAACATAGCGCCTTGCTGTAGCAGACGAATTTTTTAGTTTCAAAATTTATTGAAATATCGTTTTCATCGATTTGATTCAGAATATCAAGCGCAAGCTGAAAATCCTTTTTCATTATTAAAGACTGACATATTAAAAGCTGACTTCTGAAAATATTCCCTTTTTCGCCTGTCTGAATTCTTTGCAACGTAGAAATTGCGTCGTCCGGTCTATTAATCGAAATATAAAGTTTTCCAAGTTCAAGTCTTGACTGAGTAACGTCAATATTCGTATTTGAAATTAAAAGTTCGTATATTTTTATAGCTTGTTCTATTTGATTTTCGGAAGCATAATGACCCGCCACGTCGCTTAATAACAAATTTATTCTCAAACTGTTTGCGTCGAGCAAAATCAATTCCGCAAGGAGTTCAACAGCTTTATCGTATTTTTTAATTTTAAAATACATTTGAGAAAGAAATAACTTATCCTCAAAATTATCAGTCCGCAATTTTATAATTTCTTCGGATACGGATATGATTTTATCCGAGTCTTCAGTCTTTTGATACAAATCAAATAAAGCCGAATACGCCGGTAATTTCGACTTATGTTTGTTTAACAACTCTTCATAAATTTTTATCGCCTTAATTATTTGCCCTGTTTTCCTATACAATACGCCTAAAAAATCAAGAAATTTTGTGTTGTTTTCATATTTTCCCGCGAGCTTTTCAGTGAATTCAATGATTTTCTCAATAGACTTAGGCTGTTGTTTCAGCCATTGTTTCAAATATAAATACGCGGATTTTGAATTATTTTTTTCGCAATATAATACTGCCAACTGTTCAAGATGCGAATTATCGAATTTCAATCTCAACATTTCTTCAAGGGTTATAATTTTCTTTTCATTATCTCCTGTCCTTGAATATAAATCCAGTTCGCATAACAATAATTCCAGTATTTCATTTTCTGAAGCGTATTGTTTTTTCGCCGTTATAATCAGTTGACGCGATTCTTCCGTCAGATTATTTTTTATCAGAGTTTTCAAAATTCTAACTGCGGTTTTGAAACTTAAAAGCTTTTTGTTTTCAAGTCTTTTATAAACGCCAATCGCTTGTTCGTCAAGCATTTTTTTTTCAAGCAGAATTTCTAACAATTTTAAAGTTATGGCGTCGTCCGGTTTAAGATTAAGAAGAGAATAATAAATGCCCGCCAAATTTTCATTATCTCCGGCGCTCTCGTAATATCTCGTTTTAAAAAGCAGGATGAAATAAAAAATTTTTTTTTTAAAAACGAATGAAAGAACGAGCAAAACTCCAATCGCGGTTATAAGAATGATTTTTATCGAGCTTTTTAAAGTATTCTGTTTTCTTAAAGATAATAATTCCTTGACTTCTTTTGAATCGGAAGCCGAACCGTCTTTTTTTATTTCTTCGATATGTTTGTCGAAATATTCGTTATTGCCTTCCTCTAAAAATCTTTTTATCAAAGCGTAAAGCAGTCTGCGTTTGCTTTCAGGCGCAAGATGATTTTTATAGAAATCATAATCCGAATTTAATTTGTTCAAATCGGCGGTTTTAAAATATTCAAGAAGTTTTTCAAAAAAAAATATCCGTTCGGCGCCGCTATCATTATTATTTTTCAATTCAACAAAATATTTTTTTAAAACCGCGTTAAGCGATTCGGGCGATTCGGATTTTGAAATATCCGCTTTAAAATTATTTATTTTCACGTTTAAAATATCTGTTTCAATCTGTTTCAACCGTTCTTTGCTTCTTGTAGTCTCGTAAATATTCGAAGAAGGCAAAATATCCAAAGATTCCCGATAAAGTTTTTTCGCTTCCTCATAATTTCGAGCCGCATAATACGATTCGGCTTTATAATACGAATTTTTAATTTTTTCTATTTTTTCCATAAAAATCTGTTGATTCAAACCGGCGTTAGCCGCTTCAAGCATATCGGTAAATTCTTTTTTGGCGATAAACTCTTCGGAGATGGAATTATACTCGTCTATTAACTGCCGAAATCTATTCGTATTAAGATAAGACGTAAATAAAATAAAATACTCGCGTTCGGTTCCTGAAAAAAACGAGGTTCTGTAAGCGTTTATTATCTCAACCGCGTCCTCGTAATTTTTTTGATTAAACTGTTTTTTTAAATAACCGGAAAAAGCGCTTTTGGTTTTAATTATGACGGCGCTTGAATCAAAAGCGGATAATCCGCAAGTCATTATCATAACTGTCATAATCGCAATTAAAACAATTGTAAAAACAGAATTAAATATTTTTTTTATTATTTTCATATATAATTTCAATTCCTTTATAAGTAATATTTTTATCGGTTATAATCTTTAAATTCACAAGTTTGTTCAGCAAGTCGGCGGACCCGCCGGCGCAAATTATTCTATAATTTTTGAATTTTTCTTCCTTAATAATTTTTTTTATCAATCCTTCTATCATTGATCCGTATCCGTGAATAACGCCGGATTCAAGGCATTCTTTAGTTTCTTTTCCGGCAATTTTTCCGGGCGGATTATTTATTTGGATTTTATATAATTTTGAACAGGATTCCGCAAGCGAATCCCGCAATAAATAAACGCCTGGCGTTATGACGCCTCCGGTAAAATCGCCTTGTTTTACAACGTCTATGGTCGCGGCGGTCCCCGAATCTACAATTATAAGATTTCCATCTGTCCCGTATTTTTCCAGACAACATTCAACATTTGCGATTCTGTCGGTTCCGATTGTCTCAGGATGTTTTATTTTTATCTTCTGTTTTAATTTTAATTTACGATCATACGTTATGACAAATGGTTTTATTCCAAAATACTTTTTAAAAAGTCCCGCTACCCGCCGGTTGATTTCAGGAACTACCGAACTAACTGCGCATTCATTTATATCCCGATTGGAAATCTTTTTTTTTATCAGGGCGTTTTTTAAATTTTGAAAAGATTCTTCATTTATTTCATTCTTTATTCTGAATTTTGTTTCAAAAACAATATTATCGGCAAAGCTATTTATTATTCTTTTTTCAAATTCGGAACATCGATTAACCGTATTTTGAATAACGGCAATCCCCGCATTGGTATTTCCAATATTTACGCAAAACATATTTTTATAAATATTTCTAAAGCGATAGTTATACTAATTCGCCGTTAAAATAATGAAAAAGATTTGTTTAAACGGCGAATTGGCATTAAACCAAACTATGTATTTCAGCAATTTTGACGGAGTCCGGTATTACCCGGTGCTTCCAAAACCTTGTCTGCTTGACGATTTTAAATTTGCGCCAGATTCTTCAAATTCGCCTTTTGCTATTTTTAAAAAAATTCCCTGAGCTATCCTGTCGCCCCTTGAAATCCGTATTTTTGAGTTCGTATAATTATAAACAAGTATTTTGATTTCGTCTTCCGGTCCGCAATAATCGTTGTCTATAACGCCCATACTGTTTGCAAGCATCAGTCCTTTTTTCGGAGTGGAACTTCGCGGCAGAACCGCAAGCATATATCCTTCGGGAACTTCTACTATGGCGTTAACCGGTATTAATGCCAGACTTCCCGGTAAAACCTCCGCGTTTTCTCTGCAAACAAAATCAAATCCCGCCGCCCCCGGAGTTTCGTATTTAGGCAGAGGCAGACTTTTATCAACCCTTGCGATTCTTATTTTCATTTTCTTATTAAAGTTCCTATCCCTTTATTGGTAAATAATTCAAGCAGAATGCTGTGAGGAATTCTGCCGTCGATAATATGAACGCGCTCGACTCCGGCGTCTAAAAGTTCGAGGCAGCTTTTTATTTTTGGAATCATACCTCCGGTAATTACTCCGGATTTTAAACATTCGTCTATTTTTGAAGAATTCAACTGGCTTAACAAACCTCCGTCTTTATCGAGAACTCCTTGTATGTCGGATAAAAAAATCGTTCTGTAAGCTTTCATTGCCGCGGCTATCGCCGAGGTAACAAGATCCGCATTAATATTAAACGTTTCTCCGTTTGCTCCGAATCCTACGGGCGAAATAACGGGTATAAACTCGTTTTTCACTATCATATCAAGCGGTGCCCTGTTGATTTTTTTTATTTTACCAACCAGTCCGATATCAAGAATTTCAGGCGGCTGTTGTTCGTCCGACGATTCTTTAAGAATAGTCATCTTTTCAGCTTCTATAAGTCCTCCGTCTTTTCCGGAAAATCCTATAGCTTTGCCTCCCGCTTTATTTATCAGCGCCACAATTTCTTTGTTAACCTTGCCGACAAGCACCATTTCCACTACGTCCATCGTAGGTCCGTCCGTTATCCGCATTCCCTCGATAAACGAACTTTTTATGTTTAATTTTTTTAAATACTCTCCGATTTGCGGTCCGCCTCCGTGCACAATTACCGGATTTATTCCGATATATTTCAACAGGGTTATGTCCTCCGCAAAACTTTTTTTCAAATTTTCGTCCGCCATCGCATGACCGCCGTATTTGATTACAAGCGTCTGCCCGAAAAATTTTTTTATATACGGCAAAGATTCTATCAGTATTTCAGCTATATTTATTTCATTTTTCATCTGTTTCAGTTCCTCTTATTTGTATAAGTCTATCAATAACCCTCTTATTTCGTCAAGTTTATCGATAAGCTTGATTTTATCAATATTTTTGTTTAAAACCGATTCGCTCAACTGTTCAAGCTCTTTATCGATTTTCTTTACGACCGAATACATTTTATCCTCGGTTAACGATTTTTTTCCTAATTTCTGCTGAACCTCGTAAGATGATTTTATCACTATGCCCATAAACCGCTGAATCAGCATTTTGTATTTTACAAGGTTCGCGTAAAGAGGTTTTTCAACGAACTCTTTGCCGGCTTTGTCTATTTCATCGGCTAATTCGTTAAGTTCTTCGCGGCTCTCCGGCGTTATCACGCCGGAAATATTATTTATCTCGTTAAACTCAACGTCTTTTTTTTTTTCCGTCGGCGATAATCCGCCCAATCCGAGCAGACGGCTGAATAAATCGCCGTCCACGTTTTTAGACGATGATTTATGTTTGGAAGACAATCCGGATTTTGTTTCGCTTCGCTCGACTTTCATATTCAACTCGTTCAATTCAATAAACAATTCGGGTTAACCCCGAATAATGCAATAAAAAAAATGAAGTTTTTTCAAAACATATATACGCTCTTGTTAAGACTTCTAAAAACCTGAAAACTGCCAAATAAAAATTAATTCTTTTGAAAAAGCGCTCAAAATCAATGTTTTTCCTTGCTTCCAGCGCTTTTTCAAAATTCTAATGCGGTTTTCAGGTTAAAATTTCGGATTCAAAAATATTTATGATTTTCGAATGAACAATCTCAATTTTATCATATTCAATCAGTCTTACGTTCTTATGCGTTTGACTTAATTTGAGATATCCTTCTCTGACCCGGTTGTGAAAACTCAAATCCTCTTTTTCAAGTCTATCTCCGTTTTCGGTATTATACAAAGCGTTTGATTTTATTTTAGCTTTAGCAAGTCCGACTTCTGGATTTATATCGAGAAGAAAAATCAAATCCGGATTCAATCCCTGCGTAGCTATTTTGGTAAGATTATTAATCAAATCAAGTTCTATTCCGCGTCCGTATCCCTGATACGCCAGACTCGCGAAAGAAAACCTGTCGCTGATAACGATTTTACCATCGTCAACCGCCGGAACAATTTTTTGAAAAACATGCTGAGACCGCGACGCCGAATACAATAATAATTCTGTTAAATGCGACATATTTGAATTTTTGGGATTTAACAGTATCTCGCGGATTTGTTCACCGATTTCAGTGCCCCCAGGTTCCCGCGTAGTTATAAACGGAATTTTTTTTTTTTGCAGATATTTAACGAGCAATTCAACCTGCGTCGATTTGCCGCTGCCTTCCGCTCCTTCAAAAGTGATGAAATAACCCTTTCTCATATCAAATTTATTTTTCCGGCGATTTTTAATTAAATTCCAAAACCGTAAAGCGAAATAAAGGAAAATTCGGTTCGTTTAAAAATAATCCGGAACTATTTTTTTTATAATGTCCTAAGCCGCATTCGCGGAAAAGCTATTAATCAAAATGCGCTTATCTTTCAAAATTCATCCGCCGCTTTCTGATTAAACTGCTGCGGAACTCTTCGTATCATATAAAGTTCAGGGTCGACCGGAATTCCGTTTATTCTCAATTCATAATGAACATGCGAACCGTAAGAATTTCCGCTATTCCCGACCAGTCCGATTAAATCTCCTTTTTTAACGTTCATATTTTTTGTTACAAGAAGTTTTGAACAGTGTCCGTATGCGGTTGAATACCCGTATTTATGCTGAATAATGATAAAATTTCCATAACCCGGTTTGATACCGGAAAATATAACGGTTCCGGACGCCGCCGCGTAAATCTTTGTTCCCGTAACTGCCGCTATATCTAATCCCTCATGAAACATTTGAGATCTGGTAAAAGGAGATATCCTGTATCCGAATCTCGACGAAATATATCCTTCCGAAGGCCATATCGTCGGCGTATAATTATATATGGTTTTTTTATCTTCAACCTGCTCGGAACTATTTAATCCCCGCCTTTCATTCAAATTTCCATTTATATTGTCTATTATAAAATTTTCAAATTTTGCGGTTTCTTTTCCGCCTATCCCGAAAGAATTTTTTTCTCCGGTTATAACGCCTGTCAAACCGCCGACCTGCGATTCGATATAATTAATTAATTTTTGTTTTTCCGATATTATTAAATTTAAACTTTGAATGCGCTGTTGAAGACTTGATATTTCTTTTTTTAAAGCGTAATTCTGTTTTATTTCAATTTTATATTTGTTTGATTTTATATTCCATACTATATTGGTAACAAAAATATTCAGAAGAATTACCGTAATTACAAACGCTGTTTTTTTTAATAACAGCGATAACTTGTTTCGAGGATTATTTTCAGTTAAAACCATTCCCGTCTCCTTGATTTTCAGCCTTCGCAAATATTTATCTTCTATAGCTCAATAAAGTAGAATAATGAATATTCAGCAGATTAATAATGTTAGAAACGTCCGAGCTGATTTGCTCAATCATTCCAAACAACTGCGTCATTGTTCCGTTTACCGATTTATTGAACACTTCTTTTCTGGTATCCGTATTAAACAATTTATAACGTATTACTATTTGTTTCTCGTTATAAATTTCAAATGACCCCAATAAAACCAAATCCGCGTTAACAAGTATTCCTATCTGGGAAGCCAATTCCGCGTTGATTCTTCCGATATCGGAAGTTACCATTGCTGCCATATCGCTTACTTCGTTTCTATTTTTAATCAAAACTTTCGAATTTGTCTGAATATTTCTTATAATCATATCGGGTATTCCGGTCGAAAGCCAATCATGCTGGCTGTTGTTCATCGCGTTTTTAAAATTTATAGCGGCAAGCTCCGCGGTTTTATTCTTTTTAGATTGAACTTGAGCGTATTGAATATTGCGTTGCGTCTGCTGTTTTTCTCTTGACGCGTTATATGGAAGCGGAGGTTGCTCTTCATCTTTTTGTTCCTGTTCCGACGAATATTTTTTCGTTATGTCGTTTCCAAACCCGAAGCCTAAAGAAAAATAATGCTGCTGGTCGTTAAGTCCGTTATTATCGTATTTAAAAGCATAGTCAAGCTTTGTCATACCCACGCCAAAACTCATTCCCGCGGAATACCTCATATCTTTCTCAAGATACAAATCTTTCTCAAGACCAAGTCTGACTACAAAGGCAAGATTTTCAGGATAAAAATCCGCGCCTGTTTTTTTAAACACATTGGACTTGCCTTCGTCTTTGAATCTAACGGATTCCCATACTATAAATTCCGAACCCACGTTTATAGATTTTAAAGTTTCAGATTTAACTCCGGTTAAATCTCCAAGCAGATTCCATCTGTCGAGTATATCGTATCTGAAACCGAACCTGTATTCAAGGTCTTCGTCTTCGCTTTTGCCGGAATCCCATTTTTTTCTGCTGTAAAGATTCTTCAAACTTACGCCTACAGATAAATCGTCGTTGAGAATTCCTATATACCCGACGTCAAATGAAACGCCTTTTGCGCCTCCGTCCCTCACGTTGCTTTTCACTCTGCTGTAATCGATATTCAAACCTATCAACGACTGCTGATTAAGTTTTACTCCTATGCTATACATTAAAGACGTTTCCAGCCAGCTCAAATTATCCCAGTTAGGATTGATATCGTCGTAATTGAAAGATATATCATTGCCGGAATACGACAATACGCTGACTCCGAATTTTGCCGGAATTGCAAGACTTAAATTGTATTGTTTATACCACTTGAACTGACCCGGATTGGTGTAATACGTGCTGAAAATATTTTTGCTTATCGTGGCGATTCCAGCCGGATTGTATGAAACCGAGTTTATATCCCCGTCCATCGCGGTAAATGCGTTTGACATTCCTATCGGACGCGCTCCGTAGACAAACCGGCTTCCGCTCAATCCGTCGCCGGCAAACGCCGGCAATCCTGCCGCTATTGAAGAAATAATAATTATCGTTACTGCCAAATAAAATTTTTTATACATTGAAAACCTCCAAAACATCTATATCAAAACCTAATCCGGCAAACCGGAATAGTTTCAGCTTACCGGAAATGCTTGCGCTTATGCGTTGCGCTTATGCGTTGCGCTTATGCGTTGCGCTTATGCGTTGCGCTTATGCGTTGCGTAAACGCAAGCATTTCCGGTAAGACATTAATCATTATTACTTTACAATAGCTACCGGATACACATACTTGTTTAGTTTCACAAGATATAATCCGTTATTAACTTTTCTGCCTTTATAATTGCATCCGTTCCATTCAATCGTTCCGCTGTTTGACACCGGAACGTCTTTAGAATAAATCTTTTGACCAGATAATGAAAATACTTCCAGTTTTATTTTAGCGCCCGCGGTTCCGCCCGCCCTTGAAGGAGCTCCGCTTATTGAACTTGAATATCCCGGAACAAGCAAAACAAGTTTTTCTCCGTTGTCGGGATTGAATACGGGTTTGGTTGTAAATATCGGATTTCCAAAAGCGTCGACAATTTGCGGAATCGGCTTTTCATTATTCAAAATTTCTATCTGCAAAGCGTCAGATAACGCGGAAATATTATTATAAGAATCCACGCTTTTAACGAACAGATACCGCTTGCCAATCGGATTCTTGAGTTTTAAGTTGGATATTTGCGGCAGCGTTGAAACAGTTTGTTCGTTTGGCTGCAGATTTATCGTCATAATCGTGTCTCCCGCGTTGTTCGGATCCCCGCTTTCATATAAATACAAACGGATTAATTTTTCGTCTTCCGACGCGCCTTCCGCCGATTCAAACTTCAATAAAGGAATTACCATTGAATTTGCGACATACTTATTCTTAATCTCGCTTTCCGAATCCACTACTACAATCTGAAGTTTTGAATTATTACTCTTGTTGTAATACATAACCGGAGTAATCTCGCCGTCGGCGGTTGAAGCTATATAAACTCTGTTTATATTGTCCACATCCGACGCAGTAGCGACAAACCATCTCCTTATTTTACTGTTAACCTGAATATTCTCGTCGTAAAAATTATAATACCACTCTCCATTGGCGTTATAATTGCCGTGGGGGATCGACAACTCATACAATAGATTCACAGTGTCAAACGTAGAACTCGCATATACGTAAAGTTTAATGTAAACCTCGCTTTTGGAAAAATCCAGAAGTCCGCCGCGTCCGGTAAAAGCTTTGCCTCTAAT
>DAINAU010000044.1:0-27043 GCA_036733285.1 bacterium | reverse complement strand
ACAGTTAGAGTTGCCTTGGGATTTGTAAATTTTTTTTGGACAGCAGTGATTTTTTTTGTTCGAGCAAAAAATGCGGTATGATATGAAGGCAAACTCGAATTCTCATATTTTTTGAAATAATCAATAGCTTCTTCATAGTTTCCCGTTTTATAAAAACAATCGCCCGCAAAAAATAAAGCGTCTCTCTTTAAATCTTTAGTCCTTAAAAATAATTGGAGCGCTCTCTCATATTCTCCGTTAAACCATAATTTGACAGCGCTAAAAAAATCTGTCTTTATTTCATCCTGCCGGGTTTCATTAAGAATTGGAATTTCAAATTTTTTAAGGGTTTCCAGAGTTATATCTGCGAAAAGTTCGCCGTATATTCTACGGAGCGGAATAATTTTGCGGAGATCTTCGTCAAGTTCGACAAACTTACCGTAATCGGGAAAATAGGATTTGATTATACGATTTAATTTCACCATTGTATTAATATTTATCGAATAATAAGAGCAATAATCTCTGAACGTTTTATTTTGTTCATACGCGGCTTCAATACCGTCATACTGTTTTAGAATTGCGTTTAATTTGGAGATTTTGGGTTCGCTGACTTTATATGCGCGGCTGACCGTTTCAAACGCCATAATTGAATTAAATTTAAAAGGTTCTGCAACCGGTAATTTTAATAACGATGTTTTTTTCCGGTTGGAAACGATATTGAAAATAGAAGATTCAAGTTCGTTATGCAGAGTTATTTTACCGAGAATTTCAGAACAAACATCATAATTTTTTTGCGGAAAATTCATTGCAAACATTTCTTCGTTGCTTTTAAAATAAAAACATTTTGCTCCGTATGAAAAGTTAGAGACATATTTTTCCGATGTTTTTATTAAAATATCATGAATATGAGAAGACTTATAATCTGAATAATGGCAATCGTTGGTCGCTACGGGACTGCAATTATATTTTTCGGACATACGCTTTATAAATTCGTTATTTTCAGACTGATAAGCTATTTTATGACCGGAAACTTCCGGATAAAAATCAGAACCGAATTCGGATTTTAGGAGTTTAAACCATTTTTCAGCTTCAGCCGGATTGCCGTTTTTTAAATTTTTTCCTATTGGACCTCCAACGCAGGCTGATAAAATTATAAGTCCGTTTTTATGGCGTATAAGATTTTCCCAATTTATAACCGCGTATTTTGGCGGAAGAAAATAATTTGTCCAGGCTTCCGAAGTTAATTGAACAAGATTTTTTAATCCCTCTATATTTTTAGCGATAACCGATAGATGAGATAAGTTATCCTTTATTGGCTCAGCTAAAGAAAAATATATTTCACAACCGAGTATCGGTATTATATTCTTTTCTTTACATTTAAAATAAAAAGGATATATTGCCGACAAAGTCCCGTGATCTGTAATTGCCAGAGCTTTATGACCGTTTGATAGAGCGGAATTTATAGCTTCGTCAAATTCAAGTATGCTGTCCGAAAACGAACCGAAAAAATGATTATGCAGATGAAAAAAGAACATTATTCACGCTTTTTATACTGTATTAAAAATTTATAATTCATATTTTTTTTTAATCTCAAATATGCATTTGTTGATTTTTTTATATTCATCAATAAAATAGAGATATAATTGATTGTCTAATTCTTTTTTTTCGTTCAGCGTATTTTCAATCTGCTTTGATAATGAAGAAAGTTTATATGCTCCGATATTTGCAGAGGCAGTAACCAACTTATGAGAAATAAAAATCATTTTATCGTATATTTTATTTTGAAAAACATTTTTAATTTCATCTAATTTGGAACCATAATCATCGAAATATTGATTCATTAAAATTAAATACAATTCCATTTCCCCGTCAATATTATTCAATGCTTTTTCCACATCCAGCGCGCCTTTTCCATAATCGGTTAATTCATTTATAATTTTTCGGATTATGCCTTCCGAATTATTATTTAGCGATTTTTCAGAGAAAGAATATTTTAATGCTTCTCCGATTTTTTTATAAAAATTATCGGGAACTATAGGTTTTAAAATATAATCCGAAATATTTAAAACTTCTATTTTATCGCTGAATTGTTCTATTGTAGTAGCGGTAAAAAGTATGATTGAAACAGGTCTGGTTATATTATTATTTTTTTCGTGGTCTCTTATTTTCCCGACTGCAGTCAGTCCATCCATAACAGGCATATTAACATCCATAAGTATTAAATCAAATTTATCGTTAATAAATTTTTCTACGGCATCTAAACCATTTTCGCTTAAAATATAATTTATATTTTTATAATTTTTTAACAGGTTTTTTAAAATAAACTGATTTGTTTTATCGTCTTCAGCAATGAGTATTTTATAATTATTTTCATTTATCAAATTTTCAAATTCTTTGTTGTAATTTTCATTAACGGTTTTTATTTCTTCATGCGAAGGAATATTGAATTTAATGTTAAACTTAAAAATACTTCCATTTGGTTTATTATCTTCCAGCCAAATATTCCCTGACATCATAGTTATAAGTTCTTTGACGATAGAAAGACCAAGCCCTGTTCCTCCAAATTGTCTTGAAACAGAAATATCGGCCTGCATAAATTTATCGAAGATTACAGCTTTCATATTTTCAGGAACGCCTATTCCTGAATCAGTAACAACAAATAACACATCGCAAACCTCGGAATTTTTTTGAATCATTTCAGCTTCTAATCTGACAAATCCGGTTTCAGTAAATTTAATTGCGTTAGATAATATATTCATTATTATCTGCTTTAATCTTAACGCATCGCCTATTAAAATTTTAGGAATGTTACTATCAATATTATATTCAAACTTTAATTTTTTTTCTTTAAATTTAACGTCCAGTATTGCAACGGGTTTTAAAATTATTTCGCTGAATTCAAACGGCGTATGTTCAAGTTTGATTTTGATATTTTCAAGTTTAGATATATCAAGAATCTGTTCTATAGTAAGCAATAAATTTTCGCTTGAATTTTTCAGGACATTTATAAATTCCCGTTGTTCTTGAGATAATCCGGTTTTTTCAAGAAAATGAGACATACTGACTATTGCATTCATTGGAGTTCTGATTTCATGACTTACGGAAGCAAGAAAAGCGCTTTTTGCCTGATTTGCCGTTTCTGCAATAAGTTTTGCTTCTTTTAATTTTTTTTCAAATTGTTTTCTGTCGGATATATCGCGTAAAATACCGGTATATGTTGTTTTGTTATTCAAATTTATTTCGCTTATTGATAATTCAGCTTGGAATATTTCTCCATTTTTACGAAGAGCTTTAACTTCTTTAGACGTTCCGATAATTTTTTTTACGGCATCATAATTTTTTCTGCAATCATCATGCTTATCCGCATAATCAGGAGGTATCAGCATTTTAAAATTTTTACCTATAACTTCTTGAGCGCTGTATCCGAATATTTTTTCTGCGGCATTGTTGAATAACTCAATTGTCCCATTTTCATAAATTGTAATAATAGCTTCGTTTGCGGTCGCCAATATCGTATTTATACGCAATTGATTTTCTTTCAACAAACTTATGTCAGATTGGATTCCAATAAAATTTGTAACAATATTATTTTCATCTTTTATCGGGGCTATTGATAAAAGATTCCAGTAAGAAGTCCGGTCCTTTTTATAATTAAGCAGTTCAATGGTTATTGACTGTTTGTTTTGGATAGCGTTTCGGATGATTTTTAAACTTGCGGGCTCTGTATTTTCACCTTGCAAAAAACGAGGATTTTTTCCAAGGACTTCATTTGAAGAGTATCCGGTTATTTTTTCGAAAACTTTATTTACAAAAATTATAGAATTATCATTCAATGCGTCAGTTATAATTATCCCGTCGTTAGACGCTTCTATAGCGCGGTCGCGCAGTTTAAGTTTATTAATCAAAAGTTTATTTTCATAAGTTTCATTCTGTAATTTTTTATATGCGGATTCCAATTCGGAAGTCCGCTCTGCAATACGGGATTCAAGCAATTCCTGATTTTCTTTTAAAGCAAAAATATATTCTTTCAATTTTCCAGCCATGTTTTTGAAACGACTGTTAAGATTATCAAATTCCTCAAATTTTGAATTCAACCAATTTATCGGCTGATTGGTATTAAATCTGTCCGGAATATTTTCCGTTATAATATTAAGATGACCAATATCGGAAATTAAAGATTTTGTCGTATAATTAGCTATTATAATTGCAAAAACTATCAGCAGAAAAACTATAACCATTTTTTCGGTGGCGGAGTTAAATAATTGAGCCTGAAAAGGCTCGCTTTTTATCAAAGCATACAACTCCCAATTATTATTTAATTTTGTTTTATATATATAATTTGTTTTTGCCCAACGTTGAACTGATGAAATATTTATAGAAAATTTAGGGATTATTTTATAAAGATTTTCATTAAAATAATATTTATCGTATTTGTTGAACTCATCGAATTTTTCTAATTGTTTATAATTGCCTCCTGTCGAAAAAACTATATTTTTCGAATTGTCAATTAAAATCATATCAATATTAAATTTTTGATAAAATTTTTTTATCGCGCCTCTGATTTCATCAATATTAACTGCGGCAAGAATGTATCCGTAGAAATCTCCGTTTTTTATAATAGGAGAACTTATTGTTATTATAGGCTTGAAAACTCCGCCTCTTCCGAGAAATATTTCTGATATTACCGGAGATTTTGTTTCAACAAGTTTTTTAAAATAATTCCTGTCGCTGAAATTTATACCTATATTGGATTGCCCCTTTTCATTTAAAACAGGAAAAAATGCTATTGTTGTAGCCGTAGAATCAGCTAAGTACATATTATGAAAATCATTGTTTGTTAATTTTAATAATTCCAAATCTTTCTGCGTTTCGGATACATTTTTTTGTTGGGCGGTATATTTTAAAGCGGTTTGATTTAATAAAAATAATTTTTCATCGAACCATTTATTCAGGTAATTTTTATGATTATGAATCGATAATTCAAGACTATGTTTTATTTCGCCTTCAATCTGAGCAAACTGATTTTTTGAAGAATTAATTATAATAATTAATGCGGGCAGCAAAATAAATAATACCATAATATTAAATAATACGACATGCAATTTCAGCAGTCTTTTTTCATTTTTTGAGAAAAGAGGCATTATTAAGCTATAAAATAAAAATGCGATTAAAGAATTAAATATTCCGTTTATTGCCTGTTTTAAAACAATAATAGTTACTGAATTCCAAGAATGATTTAATAAAAATTTATAAAATATTATTACTAACGGCGAACCCGCAAAAGTCCAATAAAATAAATTGTTTATAACAATATTTTTGTTTTTTTTGTATAATAATCCTACGAATAGAGTTTCGAAAAAAAATATTATAATCGCATAAAAATGATTCCAATGATAAAAGGTTGCCGTAGCGGAAATAAAGGATGCGATAAGAGCTTTTTTCAAACCATAAGTTTGCAAAATATAGAATACACCAATTCCGCCGAACAGCATATCAACTCCAAACAGCAGCGGAACATTTATAAAATTTAAAATTACCGATAAAATCAGATAAATTATAAACATAAGTTTTAATAGTTATATTCTAATTTTAAAAAAGTCTTTAATTCTCTGTCTTTATCTTTTGCCGTATAAAAAAGAAAATCAGTATAGGCTGAAATATTTATTTTACTGTTCAATCTATAAGTTAAATTTGTTTCTAATTTATGACCTGTCGTAGTATATGGTTTAATCAAATTAAATTCATAACTGCAGCCGCATTTAATTTTTGAATTATTGGATTGATTAAACAAATAAAATGTCTTAAGATAATAAAAATGCAGATGTGAATTTTTATAATCCCTGTATTTATATTTTAAAATCAAACGCAATTCTTTTTTTAACGCATTCGCTAATAATTTGTCTGCCTGCAAAATGTAATCAGTATAATTGCGTCCAGATTCGTCAGAGTATATGGATCGCAGAATATCAGCTGAATAATAATCCTGATTAATAACTATAAGATTGGAAACTGAAATTGTGCTCAAATTTTCTATAATCAATCTGCGCGAATCCGCATTTTTTTTATACCAGTCTTCAATTGCATACGCCAGATAAATTTTATAATTTTCTTTTACCTTCCTGCTCGCCAGAAGAAACGGCCGGACTTTTATATTGCTGCCTGATATTTTAAAATATGACGAACCGTAATTTTCATAATTGTTAAGACTTATATGACAGGATAAATAATTATTTTCAGTTGAATATCCTGAATTCAAAGTCAGCGAATTCAATGTCAAATAATATTCATTGTCATGCCAGTTAGTATTAAGCTGTTTTATAAAGCCTGTTTTATAATATATGTCTAACGGCGTTTTTTTATAATATAGCGTATATCCTGCGCCGGCGCGAAAATTAATTTCTTTATAGGGATATTTATTCAATTCAGGTTCATAATCGCGCAAAACATTCAATGACGAAAAAAATTCTAAACTTTTTCCTGTCTTTTTTTTTATTGTGCTTATTTCTTTATTGTCGCCGCGGTCTGAAAGAACATTCTCAACAAACACATTCTTATTATAATCGGACTGTTTCGCTTTTTTAATTGCAGCGCGCAGATCTTCAGCTTCTTGATATACAGGTTTCAACATTAAAACTTCATTAATACTTTTTTCCGCTTCATCATATCTTCCCTGCCAGAAAAAAACGCGGGCAAGGCAAACATACGCGTCATAATATTCGGGTTTTTTATTGATAATTTCAAAAAAAATATTTTTAGCTTCGTCATATCTGTTGAGCCAGCTTAATATGATTCCGCGATGTAGTTTAAAATCAAAATTTTCCGGTTCATCCTGAAGAAGTTTTTCTATTTCAATCAGCGCTTCATCATGTCTTCCTGTTTCCCTATATTCCAAAAATGTTTTATAATCGGCGGTAACCGGACTGTTATAAATCATAATTGTAAAAAATAAGAAATTTAACATCAGAGGAAATAGCTTCCATGTATTAATAAATAAACAATTAATAATTTTTTGTTTATCTATTTTCGTTGTCTGCCGCATATTTTCACCTTGATTCATAAAAAGGTAACGCTGATTACAAAACTTATAAACCGGAAATTTGAATTATCTTCAAGCCGCCAATTCCAGATGCGACAACAAGATAATCGCGGTAGCGGTAAATTTCATTTGCAGACTGACTCAATCCTAAAACCAGATATCCTTTTTCTTCAATTGCAATAGAATCAGTTGAATTTATTGTTCCATTGGTATTTTTAAAAACCCTGATACCGGCCTCGCCGTTTGCTATAAAAATATAACTGCCGCTTACAGTTACTGAATTCGCGACAACGCTGTCAGCGTTAAGTCCGGCGGAAACAGGATTGGATATAGCAGCTTCAATAGTATTGCTTTCAAGATTGAAAATCTGAACACCGCTGTCATTTGCGGCAATAAACGCAAATTTACCTGAAATAACAATTGATGATTTTTCCTGAGATTTTGTCGAACCGTTAAGCGCGCAGGTATCGATTATTTGATAATTCGCAGAATTAATTTTATACAAAATACCGGAAGTTCCCGCATATACATAAATAAAATTATTATAAAATGCAATATCTCGCGCATCGCGAATAGGAATAAATGCCAAACTGTCGTATGTATCGGAATTAAATACCGTAAGACCTGAATTATCGCCTGAAACAATAAAAATTCTGTCATCAAAAACTTCGGCAGATACCGCAGAATAACCGGGCATTTGTTTAAAAATCTTATTGTCAGAAAAGCTGAACTGCGAACTCAATCCGATAGCTCCCATAAGCGCAGGCTGGCTAAATTGGTTATTTGCGTCAATATCCGTAGCCATTGCGAGAATCACCTCGCGCGAACCATTTGTAGTTATTGCAGAAATATCCGAGTTGTGATAAATAACCTGCGAAATTAAACGAGGGTTCCTGGCATTTGTAAGCTGAATATCCTGGACAGCGCCAATAAAACTGTCGCCGGCCATATTGTAACTTACAAATACATAATTTGAATTCCCAGCAATATTAGTTGCCTGCAATGCGCGGCCGTTATAAACAGGCGCGGCAATATCAGCAACAAGAGTAAGAGTTACGCCGTCTATCCGAGAAGATGCAAATATAGGCGCATATGATTTAGAATACTCAGGCGGCGACGGATTG
Organism: bacterium; assembly: GCA_036733285.1. GTDB lineage: Bacteria > JAGOBX01 > JAGOBX01 > JAGOBX01 > JAGOBX01 > JAGOBX01. The sequence continues at coordinate 18,904 of DAINAU010000044.1, read as the reverse complement.
AGCGATTGCGGAATTGAATTAACCAGTATTTCTTCGTTTCTTAACGTCAGGTATTGATTAAGCGCATATTCATCATTAATAATCTCACTCGAAAGCAGAGCTCCTCTGCGCGAACGATTGCTTAATTTATTGTCATTGCCGCAAGATATTATTGAAATGATTATGCAGATAAAACACAATGAAACTATAATTCCATTATTCTTTATTCGCATAAAACCTCCTGAAAAATTAAATTGAAAGAAAGAAAAATTATAATAATACATTTTTTGAACTGCTTATGTATAAAAATAATATATAAAAAAAATATATATTGTCAAATTATTTCTTGTCGAATATTTTCTCGCTTTCTCAATTGCCAAACAAGGAAAGCAATATAATATATTCTCAAATTATTTCTTGTTAAATCCGCTGCGGGTCATTTCCCCCCATGACTGAACATTGCTGAAATAATCCACAATCCCCTGAAGCCTCCAGACGAGCGTTAATTGTCTGTATCCGAGATTTTCCAAAAAAGAGTAATAAACGATTTTAAGTATATCTCCCAGTTTCGGATATTTTTTAAAAGACAATTCTTCTATAAAAACTGATAGTATCGAAAGAATCACTCCCCAGCCATAAGCAACAATAAAAAACATAATCGCAAAATTAATATTTATATGTCCTGTAATCAATCCGACAACAGCATATATATATCCGGTAAGTTCAACAACAGGTCCCATCATTTCAAAAAAAAGAAAAAAAGGAAAACCGAACATTCCCACAATCTTATATTTAGGATTAAATATCATATTTTTGTATTTGAATAAAGTTTCCATCGTTCCCCGCTGCCAGCGGCCTCGTTGGCGTCCCAGTATCGTAGTAGTATCAGGCGCTTCGGTCCAACACACCGGATCGGGAGTAAAAGCTATTTTATAAGGAATCTTATTTTCAAGGCAATATTTATGTATTTTCACAACCAGTTCCATATCCTCGCCAACAGTATTATGCGCGTACCCTCCGCATTTTAAAACAATATCTTTCCTAAAAACTCCAAAAGCTCCTGAAATAATAAGCAGGCAATTCAATACGTCAAACGCAATTCTTCCGGCTAAAAATGCGCGGAAATATTCAATAACCTGAAACATCGGAAGAGCGCTGTTTGGCAAACGTATATTCGTCACTTCGCCCGCTTTTATATCGCAGCCGTTTGCAATACGCACTATCCCGCCTACTGCCATCATTCTGTCAGGATTCTCAATAAACGGCCGCATACTTCGCAATATCGAATCTTTTTCCAGAATCGAATCAGCGTCAATTGAGCAGAAATGATTATATTTTGAACAGTTTATTCCTGCGTTTAATGCATCGGCTTTTCTTCCATTTTCCTTGTCGATTACAATTAAGTTATTATACATTTTTGAACGGTAAAGATTTTTTATAGGTTTATGTGCAATTTGTAATTTTACCGCCTTGTTGGATATATGCAAATCAAAATTTTCAATTAATACTTCAAGAGTCCTGTCTTTTGATCCGTCATTCACAATAATCAGTTCATATTCCGGATATTGCAGCATTAATAAAGATTTAACGCTTTCAGCTACAGTTAATTCTTCATTATAAGCCGGAGCTATGACTGAAACAGGCGGAATAATTTTGTATTTAAAATAATCTTTAAAATTTACAAGTCTTAAACGGCGGACATACCCTATAACTCCCACCAATGATATTATCATCATTCCTGTATAGGCGGTATTTAAAACAATGAAATAATATAATATGAATATGTTAAAAAATTCAGTCATAACTCTAAAGCCGCTTATTTTTCAAAAACAAATACAATTTATAAGATTAAATAATATAATTTTTTTCATTATCTTAATTCATCAATAACCATTTTAGCCATTTCAACCGCATACTTATCTTTCGAATTATTAATCGTATAATGCAACATATCCCTGCCTTTATCTCCGAGTTTATAAAGACTTGATGCGGCAAAATAACGTATATCCCAATCTTTATCTTCCATCTTATTCTTAATTAAACCTATAATTTTGAAATCGGCAATATACGGAATATTTTTTAATACGGTTTTTAATAGGCATATATCATTTGATTGAAGAAGTTTGGATAACAGCGAATAATCTACGGGATATTCTAAAGATGCGGCAATATCAATAGCCGCGCAGATAATTTTGTTATCGGAATGATTAAGATAAAAATCAATTTTATTAATAAAATTATCGTCTTTTATATGCGAGATTAAATTTAAAAGCAACGCTATATTATCGGATTTTTTTTCATTTTCAAGAATTCGAATAATTGTTTGATATGATTTTTTACCGAACTTAATTATTGATTCTTTTGCTTTTTCCTTCGCTGCGCCGCTTGTGTCAAAAAGCATTTTTGAAATCATATATATGGATTTTTCATTATCAATATAAGAAAGAGCTGTTATTGCGGCAAGCTTTACATCTTCCGAGTTACTCTCCAAAAGTTCTTCGAAAAAACCGTTTTTTATTCCTTCTTCGTATTTCAATCTTCCGAGATGATAAACCGATTTAACTTTTTTCCACCATTTTTTATTTTTTGATTCGGTTATTAAAAAATTATAAACCCCTGCATTTTTGCTTAATTCTATAATTTTATTTTCAAATTCTCCTTTTATCAAATCCAGTATTTTATCTACCGTCATAAGAAATACAGGATAATTTATATCTCCCAATTTTTTGGCGGTCTCGTCAATATCCGAATTTTCATATAAATAATTATTAATGATCTCGCTATATTTTTCTATTAAAATTTTTTTTATTTTTGATTTTTTTTCAGAATTTTTTCTATGAATAACCAGTATTGTAAAAATTAATAAAACTATAGCGACTATTATATAAATTGCGATACTCATAAATTTTATATTGCGTTTTAACAATTCGGCTGCCGCCGGATCTATTATATCATCAACCTGAACTTTTAATAGGAACGGAGCCGGAATTACGGGTATCATCGATAAAAAAAATAAAATTACAACAGAAAAATATTTTTTATTAATAAAAATTATACTTAAAGAAATAAACAAAAATATGGTTTCAATAAAAAAAAAATAATTATAATTATTTTTCCAGCTTATATGAATATAAAAAGATGAAATCAGAATCAATGGAATAGAAATAAAAAATACTGAAACAGGTCTTGATGTTTTATTGTAAAAAATAGGATTGGGTTTAATTTTATATAATTTAATTAAAAAAAACAGTATGACAGCTACAATATAAAAAGGCGCAAATTCATAATATTCATTGTAAATCCATTGTTCGCGCAACCACAAAAATTTTTTTTGAAAAATAAATATGTAAAAAAAAATTAAAAAAAAGAAAACAGGCATTACTTTTGTTTAATTATTTCAATAATCTTGTTTATTAATTTCTTATCTTTCAATAGAATAATATCGCTTGGAATTTGGGCTTTGATCAGTTTTTCGGGTATATCCGACACTATAAAGTAAAAAGGCGTATTTGAATATTTTTCAGTCTGTTTCAATGTTAGGTAAACGGATAAAGCGTTAAATTCGCCAAGATTGTATTCTGAAAAAATATAATCGATTTTTTTATTTGTAAGTTCATACAAAATTTCAATAAACCCGGGCGCGAAATGAAAATCAAATAAGGATTGGTTATTAAAAGATTTTGATAATGTATTGAATATAAAATTGGTTTTTCCGCAAACAAGTATATTTTTTTTTATGATAATTTTCTCAGAATAAATTTCATTGCCGTTATTAAAAATATTTTCCGTTTGATTAATTAGGTTTACAAGTTTTTTTTTGTATTCAGATGAAACATTGAATTCGGAATTTTTTAAAAAATAGTCTTTAATTACTTCTGTCAGCAAATCATTGAATAGAATACACCTATCGAAACCACAATCTTTTTTACATAATTTTATATTAAAATTGTCAAGGATATAATCGAGTATTTCTTCCATGCAAAAAGAAACCTCGCTGATAAATTTAAATCCATATGAGTAACCTGTGCCTTTTATGCTATGCGCAATTCTGTTGCAGTCATAAATAACATCTTTATGTTCGGAAATGTCAGTTTGTTCGGAAAGAAAAAAAAGCTGTTTATCAAGTTTTGCATTTTTTTCTAAGATATCGGATAAATAATTTTTTCTGACAGAATTGAAATATTCATAATCTTCGTCTGTAAAGCTAACTTCATATTTTTGTTTTAAAAATTTTTCATTAAGCATAAACATATAATTATTCAAACTGCAATTTATAAATATTTTTTTATGCGCGCATAAAACTCGGAAGGACTGAACGGCTTGGTTATGTATTCTGTCGCCCCTGAATCATAACCTTTAATAACGTCATTTTCATTGCTTTTTGCCGAAAGCATGATTATTGGAGTTTTCTTGTATTTATCAATTTTTCTTATTTTTTTTAACGCATAAATCCCGTCAAAAACAGGCATCATAATATCAAGTATTATAACATCGTATATTTTTGAACCATCTGCTATTTTCTGTAGAGCTTCCTCGCCGTTTTGCGAGTAATCAAGAGAATGACCTTCTTTCGAAAGTTTAAATCTTATAAGTTGTTCCACCTGTTTTTCATCGTCAGCGAGTAAAAACTGAGCCATTTTTTTTTATTCCTTTTAATAATAAAAGATAAAATTATGTTAATTTAAAAACAAAAATAATTAGTATCTTATCAATAAATTTCTTGCATTTACGGCAAGAATTAATTTTAAAGCGCTTTAACCCAAATGCATTATTTGGGTTCGAAACCTATATAAATTACAGTGTCTTAGCGTTTTTTTAAATCTTCAACTTTTAAAAAGTCAAGGAAATCGTGAAAAGATTTTCGAATATTTATTAAGCCTAATTTCCTGAAAAAAATTAAGAACAAATTATACGGTTATCCATTTCCGATGAAATTCGGCTTAGGAAAATCAAATCACATAAAGCGAGATTATACATCAAAATCTGATAATCTGTCAATCCGTTTATTTTTGTTTTTTATCTTATTGCCGTCAATAGGCAAAAAAAACAAAAATAATTGGCGAATCTAAAAATAGGGTATTGGAAAATTTTTAAAATGAGCAGTCCGAAAACGAACCGAAAAAATGATTATGCAGATGAAAAAAGAGCATTATTTCCGTTATTTATATTGTATTAAAAATTTTTTTCAAAAGGTCATTATAATAATAATTAAACCCGGATAGCGCATTAAACGTTAAGTGAAGTAGCGATTCCAAATGGAATCGCTTTTTTTCTAAAACATAGATGTATTATTGCGATTTAGATATAAAATCGCAATTTATGTTAAAACTTCTAAAAATCCTTATACAGTTTTCGGGTTTATACCGCCTTCAACAACGCCGCTTCCCGGCGGTAAATTTTTTTGAATATATAAGGGATAATAACCGGTTCTCGTTTTTTTTAAAATAATCTATTTCACTTTCCCGCGATTCTTTTTGACTTCGTTTAATTTGAAATTTATAAAGTTCTAAAGAAGTTATAAAATTTTTAAATCCCTTTTCTTTTAATGTTTAATATTGTAATGCAGAGAAATTCGTCGCATTTTGCGGGGGAGATTCGTTAGATTCGTCTGATTCGCGGTTAATTTTACCGCGAATAAACCGAATAGGCCAGAAGGGCGGCGGTTTCGGAATCATTTTCAAATGCCCAAAAAAGAGCGGCGCAATTTATGATTTGCCGGAAAAATCAGGAATCGCGTCAATCAGATACAAACCGGCGGGCGAAATTGTTTTTCCCGCAATCCGTCTTTCCTTAGATTCTAAAATTTCCTTAATGATTTCCGGATTTTTTTTTCCGTATCCTATGTCTATCAAAGTTCCGGTTATAATTCTTACCATATTTTTTAAAAATGCGTTGGCTTCAATATGAATTATAACTTCGGGGCAATCTTGATTTCTGGAATATTGCTCAAAGCAGGACTGCGAAGCGCAGAACTGAGATGGGCGCGGCGCGAGGTAACGGACAAAGACGGATTCCGACACGCTCGAATTATATACGGTTCTCGTTTGAGTTTTTGATTTGCAGTCCGAAGCTTTAAAACCAGAAAAATCATAAGTTCCAATCAAATATTTTGCCGCTTGATTCATTTTATCCGCGTCCAATTTTTTTTTTAGAAACAACCTGTAATTTCTAAAAAAAGGAGAAACTTCGCCGATAACTATCCTGTATTCGTAAATCCTGCGCATAAAATTTCTTCTTGAATTGAAATCTTCGTCTACTTTTTTTGCGGATAAAATTCTTATTGAATGCGGCAAATAATTATTTAAAACATAAACAAGTTTATCGACCGGAATTTTATTTTCAAGCGGTTTAAAATTGAAATAATTTTTTAGAGCATGCACGCCGGAATCGGTTCTGCCCGCTCCTGTTATTTTTATTTTTATTCCGTATAATTTCGTTAGAACTTCTTCAATAACGGATTGAACCGTAATTTTTTCGGGTTGAATCTGCCACCCGGAAAATTCCGAACCGTCATAAGCTACGCCGCATAAAATATTCAAAATAACACCATCCGGCAATAAGAAATATTATAACAAATAATTGAAAAGCGTTTAACTCCGGTAATTTTTCCGGAACGGAAACATTTTCTTTCGCTCGCATTATATCATTAATTTCATTTTCAATATCTGTCAAATATACGGCAACGCTTTCAATAAAATTATTATTGAATCTGAATTTAACTTTATTTTGAAATAATATGTCGTTGACCGCGCAATAAGAAGCGTTTAAAATTTCTGCGGCTGTTTTTTTTTTTTTAGAGCTTACCGGAATATGATACAACAATCCGGAAAAAATAAAATATAATTCGTCCTGTTTTATCGAATTCATTGCCAAATGCTGAACAACAACAATAGTAAAAAGTTTGACTCCGGGATAATACCAGATGTTTTTTTTTTCAAAAAAATATCCGAACGCCAGAACAATAAAAACTGACGACAATAACATCGTCATTTTTTTGTTTATACGAAAATACGATTGTTTCGAAAGAATTAAAATCAAAACGAATATCAGCGCGGAGCTTAAAGAAAAATAAAATGAATCGAATGATATTATAACGAGAAGCGCGATTAAATTCGAGATTATAAAAATAAAATAAGGGTTCATATTTAGTCTATGCTCTCTATTGAATAGGGATTGGAATTAATTATTTTTCTGAATAAACAATAATAAATGATTGCCGGAATCAACGACGCTAAAAAAATTAAGAACTGGTTATTATTGAATCCTGAAAAAAAATATAGAGAAATAAACAAAATAATAAGCGGAATAACAAAAACCATTAAAGACGCGATTATAATTTTTTTCGAATCAAGAATTAAATTCACTGTTTGTCCCGGTTGCCATTGGTTTTCTAAATCCTGCAGTAAAGGATATTTTATTACCGAACAAGAATATTTTTTTCCGAAAACCGAGCATCCGCCGCAACCGGCGCAACTCTCTTTAGCTGCGCCGTCGTCTTCGGCTTTATCTAAATACAAACAACTGTTTTCGATTTTCACAATTTTATATTTCATTGCTTGTTAATGTTTTATCAAAAATATTTTTTTAGCTAAAAAAAATTATAATATAAATTTCTTTTTCTGTTTATCCGGCTTATGATTCTATAATCTTTAACGCGAATTTTTTTGAAATCGAAGGTTTCGGAGTTTTAAACGGAAACCATTCCGAAACGGCATCGTTTAATCCAATTCCGTTCATAAAATTAAATATTGCCTTATGCAGATATTCGCCGTATTTATCGAATATTTTTTCATTCGGGTCTTCGTATAAAACGTCGTTGTTAGCAAAATCAGTTTTTTCAGAAATAACCCTTAGTCCGTATTTTTCCGGAGTCCGGTAAAATTCGCTATGATATGTTAAAGCAAATCTGTGCAAATACGCCGACCGTATCAACCCGGCGGAAAATAATTGTCTGATAATTTCAATAAAATCAATCAAATCTGATTCAGTTTGAGTTGGAACGCCATACATCAAATAAGTATGCACAAGAATGCCGGACTTCGCAAAATTGAATATGGTTTTTATTGCCGATTCAATAGTAAATCCTTTATTTAAAATATCAAGGGTTTTATTTGTAACCGATTCCAGACCCCCTGTTACGCAAACGCATCCCGATTTAAAAAGGAGCTTGGTTAAATTATTGTCGAATGATTTATCAAACCTTACGTTTGTAAAATATGATATATAAATTTTTTCAGACAATAATTTATCCGCAAGTTTCCGAAGGATTTTCGGCGAAGCGGCTTCGTCCGTAAAATGAAAAAGATTCGAATTTGAAAATTCGACTAATTTTTTTATATTAAGAATTATATGTTCGATTTTATAATCAAAACTGTCGTTTATATAATCTAATCCGGCGTCGCAAAATCTGCATTTTTTCCAGTAGCATCCGTTTGACAATAATAATTTGTTCCAATAAAACGCCGTCCAAAAATATACTGGAGGCGCGGGGTTGTCAATTGTGGAAAAATACAGGGAATTATCAAGACCATGGGTATCTATTGAATAAAATTTTTTATTAACGAAGGATTTGGAAGAAGCGCGGATAAAGATTTTATCTTTTTTCAGATAATAGGTTTTTCTTATATTCCCGATGTTTTTGTTTTCAAAAATAAAAGCGATAATATCTTTTAACGATTCGCCTGAAGCGTCAATAGAAATAAAATCCGCGCATTTAAATATTCTCGAATCGTTTATATCGGTCAATTCGGTATTGCAAAATCCGCCGCCAAAAACAACGGAAATATTTTTATAATTATTTTTTATATGCGCTCCGCATTTAAGAGAGGAAAAAAAACACCCTGGAAACGGAATCGTGAAACAAACGCAGCGCGGTTTAAATTTCGCGATATAACCGTCTAAAGCGTCAATCGTCAGCCGTTCAATTAACGAAGGGTTTCCTTCTAATTTTTGAAATATCAAATCCGCTTCCGGAAATACGGAAATCTTTTCAGCGTATTTGTTGAATTCAAAATTCGAGTCGATTGTTTTATTTATAAAATAAGTTATATCCAATAAAAATTTCGACGCCTTATAAATACCGCGCTCAAACGAACCATACCATATATCGGTTTTCAAAACAGGATGTTCAATAGAAGAAAAATCGGATAAAGGCAGAAAATCCGATTCTGCGATTTTGAAAGCAAATGAATGATTTTTCCCTTTTAAAAAATCGATAACAGGGTCTATCAATTCAACATATTTGCCGGAATTTTCATATATCTGCTTCAATCTTAAATCGTCGCAAAAAAAATTTTTATATGGAATATTGAAAATTTTTGTTAAAGTTTTTACGGTAAAGATTTTATTGAGAATTTCTACGGATAAATCTTTTTGAATTAAAGAAAGCCGGTTATTGAATTTTCTTAAAAGGCCTGCCAAAAAAGAAAACGCCGGATAGGGGCAGTTGGGAGTAATAAAAGGCGGCGTTATCAATAAGATTGATTTCATAAAAAAATAATGACCGTAACGAAAATATTTTGAACAAATCATTACGGTCAATAACATTTATTTATCGGAAAACATATCGAAGTTTAATTACTTTTGGTAAAGTTAAAAAACAACGATAGTTTTCCGCTAATTGCAAATTAATAATGTTTAAACATTATTATTTTAGCATTAGTTGCCAGCCGGAGCGGCAGGCGCAGCTTCAGCAGCCGGAGCGGCAGGAGCGGGCGCAGCTTCAGTAGCCGGAGCTTCTGCGGCAGGCGCAGGCGTTTCAGCCGGAGCGGCTTCTGTAGCAGCCGGAGCTTCTGCGGCAGGTTGTTCTTCTTGTTTTGAACATCCAACCAATGCAAAGCTGAGCGCTAAAATTGCAATTAAACATAAAGCAATTATTTTTTTCAACATTTTATTTCCCTCCTCTTTTTAGGAATAAAAATAATTCTGTGAAGTAATTTTATATTTAAAAATTATTTTGTCAACAACTATTTTTTTTTAAAATAATTTATTCCTCATTTCCTTCCCACGATTCTTTTTGACTGCGTTTAATGAGATTTTGAAAAATTGTTTATAGGAAGTATTTTATAATGTTTTCATAATTTTTCAAAATCCTAACGCAGTTTTCGGGGTTAATGATTTTTTATAATTTCATTTTAATTTTTGATGGGGATTTTTGCCTTTTTTATGAATTTTAGGAGTTGTTATTTTTTATAAAATTTCTATTTTTTTAAAATTTTTTTATTGTTTCCGACTTTTTTTGTCGGTTTTTTCTTATCCAAAGCATTATTTTTATCGGGTTTATATTTTACTCGTCGGATTTGTTATCAATGTCGGTTGAAAAATTTAACTTGACTTTTCGCGAGTTTACTCTTACAATTTTTCAAAATAAAAATATGCGAAGCTTTTTTTGGCGGGAAAAAGAAGATTTATAATAATTGATTTTTATTAAAACTTAGCGTTTTGTGACTTTGTTGCGAAAAATATTCTTGCTCAGAAAGCAAGAATATAACTTGTAAGACACAAAACTGAGTTTCGCAATGAAAAAAAATTTTTAACAGGTTCGTTAATTCTTTTTCTGAAATTCGGATTTGGATTAAAACTTTTACAAAAATTCAAGGAAACAAACTATGATAATCAACGCGAAAAATTTGTATTATAAAGAATTAAATCAATTAATCAGAAACAAGATTTTAGAAGGAGAGACTCATTTTAAATTAATAAACGTTTTAGGTCAGCGGTATATCGGAGACGGCGTTGGCGCCGGAATAAAAATAGAAATCGAGGGAGTGGCTGGAAACGATTTGGGAGCTTTTATGAACGGAGGGGAAATCATATCGCGCGGAAACGCTCAAGACGGAATAGCAAACACAATGAATTCAGGACGTATCATAGTCGACGGTCAAGCCGGCGACACTTTATGTTACGGAATGCGCGGCGGACAAGTTTTTATTAAAGACGACGTCGGTTACCGCGTAGGAATCCATATGAAAGAGTATAAGGGTCAGATTCCGGTTCTTGTTATCGGCGGAAAGGGCGGCAATTTTCTTGGAGAATATATGGCTGGAGGAATATTAATATTGCTGGGATTAACAATGAAATCCGAAAAAGAGAATATAGCGGGCGATTATTTTGGAACCGGAATGCACGGCGGAGCGATATACACAAGATACGAAGCGCCCGAAAAATATTTAGGCAAAGAAGTAAAAAAATTTGAAGTTGATGAAACCGACGTAAAAATTCTGCAAAGATACGCCGCGGAATTTTGTTCTATTTTCAAAATTGATATTAAAATGTTTGATTTTAAAAAATTTTTCAAATATATTCCGATAAGCAAAAGACCTTACGGCAGATTATACGTTAACGCTTGAATCCAAATGCGTTTGGGTTTGAACCCGGATAATACAATAAAAGAAGCGAAGTTTTTCAAAACATATATGTATGTTAGGAAAAACTTCTAAAAAACCCAAAAACTGCAACGTGAAAATTTGCGCATTTGAAAAAGCGTTTAACAATATTATTTTTCCTTACTTTTAGAGCTTTTTCAAAATCCAAACGCAGTTTTTGGATTAAAAGATTATAAAAAATGATATAAACCAATGAGAATGTTTGACGACCGATTTTTAAATATAAAAAATTCCAATGAAATAACCGTAAAGTGTCCGGCAAAACTCAATCTTGTTTTACAAATAACAGGGAAACGCAGGGACGGCTATCACTTGTTGAACACTTTGATGCAATCCATTGATTTATACGATTATGTTACCGTAAAAAAATTAAAGACCGAAAACAGCAAAATAACCATACTCTCAAATTATTCGAAAGAGATTAAAAATAATATCACGGAAAAATTTTCAGCTCCGGCCGATCCTAAAAAAAATATATGCGGGAAAATCGCGAGAAAATTACTTGATAAATTCAAAATAAAAACCGACGTGAAAATTACCGTTAAAAAAAATATTCCAATAGGAGCCGGACTTGGAGGGGGAAGTTCCGACGGGGCGGGAACCGCTAAGGCAATCAACGAATTATTTAATTTGAAATTATCCGAAAATGAGATTATCGACGTCGTTAAAGACATAGGAGCGGATATTCCGTTTAATATAACTCCCGGAACCGCGGCGGCTGCGGGCATAGGAGAAAAATTAACGCGTCTGGAATCCGGATTATTTCGGCGTTTTCGATTCATAATAATATATCCCGGAATACATTCTTCAACCGTAAGCGTTTATAAAAATTATAAATTAAACTTGACAAAAAAGCGCGATTATGTTAAAATGCTTTTAAAATGCGTTCAAAAAGGAGTTATTTTAAACGAAATTGAGAAATACCTGATAAACGATCTTGAAAAACCGGCTTTCCGGTTATATAAAAAATTAGAAAAGGTCAAAACTTGCATAAAAAATATATGTGAAAAAAACGTATTTATGTCCGGCAGCGGTTCAACATTATTTTTAATGTTTGACGAACATACGAACATGGAAAATTGTTATAGGTTATTAAAATCAAGGTTCCAAAAATGCTTAATTAAAAAAAGCGTTTCCCTATAAAAATTTTTTAAGGAGTTCAAATTATGGTAATTACCGAGATCCGCATAAAACCAATAGACTCGCAAAACGGCAAATTTAAAGCTTGGGCTTCGATAGTATTGGACGGACAGTTTGTTATTCATAATTTAAAAGTTATTGACGGTTCCAAAGGATTGTTCGTTGCTATGCCGAACCGAAGATTGATGAACGGACAATATAAAGACATTGCGCATCCGTTAAATAACGAAACAAGAAAATATATTGAATCAACCGTATTAGCCGAGTTTAAAAAAACTATAGAACAGGTTAATAGGCAAAATAGCAATTAACGACGGAAAATTTTAATTGGGATGTCGCCAAGCGGTAAGGCACCGGGTTTTGGTCCCGGTATTCGCAGGTTCGAATCCTGCCATCCCATCCAAATAATAATTTTTATTTGAGCGATGTTTCTTAAAAAAATCTTGAATCGCAGGGATTTTATACCAAATTGCCGTCAAAAATTCAAAATACGAAACTTGGTTTAAATACTAATTCGCTATTGCTATGAAATAAATCTTGGATTTTTGAAAGCGAATTAGTATTAATAAAAGAAACTCCGCTCTTTTTTTTTTGCTGACGATAAAACTATGACTAAACTTGGAATAATAATATTAGCCGCCGGATTAGGCAAACGAATGAAATCCCCGCTTCCAAAAGTCGCCCACAAACTTTGCGGCAAACCATTAATAAAATATTCGATAGAAACGGCGGCTTCTTTAAATCCGGAGATATGCTCGGTTGTTCTCGGATATAAGAATGAAATATTGAAACCTATAATACCCGAAGGGGTGAAAATTGCGATTCAGGAAGAACAACTTGGAACCGGTCATGCCGTAATGCAGGCGGCGGGAGATTTTTCAGGATTCGATGGGAAAATACTCGTATTATGCGGAGACGTTCCAATGCTAAAGAGCTCGACTCTCAAGAAGCTTCTTTCATATTACGACAATCAATCCGCGGAAGCTGTAGTATTGACGACAGAAATAGAAAATCCGGCCGGTTACGGAAGAATAGTAAGAAAGGAAGATAATTCGGTCGCCGGAATAGTCGAAGAAAAAGACGCCGACAAAGAGACAAAACTTATAAAAGAAATAAATTCGGGAATATATTGTTTTGATTCAAAATTATTGTTCAAGTATCTTCCGCAGATTAAGAATTCAAACTCCCAATCCGAATATTATTTAACCGACATAATATCCTTAATGGTAGAAAAAAAACATAAGGTATGCGCGTTAAAAATAAAAGATAATATTGAAGTGGAAGGCATAAACGACAGACTGCAATTATCGCGGCTCGAAAAAGAAACGTATCGTATAAACGCGAGAACGCATCTCGAAAAAGGCGTTGTAATATCGGATATAGAAAACACATACATTGATTGCGACGCTAAAATCGGAGCGGAGACGGTAATAAATCCGGGAAGCAGAATTCATTACGCGGCAATTGGAAGAAATTGCATAGTGAACGGAACCGAGATTGAAAATTGCGAAATAAAAGACAATGTAGTTATCGGCCGCTCCAGAATAAACGGCTGCATAATATTATCAAATGTAGAGATAGGAAATTTTAACGATATATCGTTTTCAGAAATAAAACAGAATTCAAAAATTGGGAGTTCTAATGTTTTAAGCAATTCAAAATTCGGTCAAAATACTACTATTCAGAATAATTGTTCGCTTGAAGATATCGAATCAGGCAAAGATTGTATATATTCCAATAATTCCGCTATGTGTTCATTCGACGGATTAAACCGCCATAAATCAGCGATAGGCGACGAAGTATTTATAGGCGCCGGATGCGTCATAGCGTCGCCCGTTAAAATAGGCGATTCAAGTTATATAACTTCAAGCTCCGCAATAATTAACGACGTTTCTGAAAATTGTCTTGTTATGAGCCGTCCCGAAACAATAGTGAAGCAGGGATATTTTGAAAAACTCAAAAAAAAACTGGAACCTTCAGAGGTGAAATAAAATGAGTATCAGCGTAATAAAAAGGAATCCTAAAATCGTTTTATTTAAAGGATCGGCGCATCCCGAATTAGCGGATGAAATCGCAAAAAATTTAAAAATAAAACCTATTCCGAACGACATAAAACATTTTGCCGACGGAGAGACCTACGTTCAATTTCAAGATACTTTCAGGGGAGATAACGTTTTCATAATACAGCCGACGTGCAAACCAGTGAATGATAATCTGATGGAATTGCTTCTTGCTATAGACGCGGCGCGAAGAGCTTCCGCCGGAACAATAACCGCGGTAATACCGTATTTCGGATATGCAAGACAGGATAGAAAAGATAAGCCGCGGGTGCCGATAAGCGCAAAACTTGTCGCTAATCTTATAACCGAAGCCGGAGCGGACAGAATAATTACAATCGATTTGCACATAGCTCAGCTTCAAGGATTTTTTGACATACCGCTTGATCACATTTCGGCAAAATATATAATAGCCGATTATTTTTTAAAAAAATATTCTAAAGAAATAAAAGAACATAAACTGTTAGTAGTGTCGCCGGACGCCGGCGGCGTGGAACGCGCAAGAGATTTCGCTAAACAACTGAAAGTGTCTATCGCCATTATAGACAAACGCAGACCTGAAGCCAACAAAGCCGAGATAATGAATATAATCGGAGACGTCGCGGGTAAAATCGCAGTATTGTTCGACGATATGATTGATACGGGCGGAACAATGCGCGCGGCTTCCGACGCTTTGCTAAAAAAAGGAGCTGTAAAAGTAGTCGCTGCTTGCTCGCATCCTGTTTTTTCCGGTCAGGCTATAACAAATTTAATAAATTCATCGTTGAAAGAAATCGTATCTACCAACACGATACCTTTAACGGACGAATGTAAGAAAAATAAAAAATTCGTTCAATTATCAATCGCGCCATTAATAGCCGGCGCAATTAAATGCGTTCAGAACGGAGCTTCGATGAAAATACTGTTTAATAAAAATTTTAAAATTTAGCTTTACTTTTTTTTTATAATTTAGTAAAATATATGTTTTAAATTTTAAAAACAGTAAATTTAAGATAGATTTTCGGAGGAATATTGATATGAAACAATTGAGTCTGACGGCGGCAAAACGCGAAGTTGTAAAAAAAAACGCGTCTTATAAAATGAAAACAGAGGGAAGAATAGCCGCGGTTTTATACGGACCCGGCAAGGAAAATATGAATATTAGCGTTTCCGGTCGCGGCGTTCTATCCATAATTAATAATCCGTCTATGTCGAACGCGATTATTGATTTGGCGGTAGAAGGAGAACCTGCGCCCCGCAAGGTTATTTTAAAAGATTATCAAACCGATCCGGTTAAAAACAAACTTTTACATATAGATTTTTATGAAATCTCTATGGATAGACCTATGACGGTTACAGTGGCGTTACAGCTTGCCGGCAAACCGGTAGGAGTAGCTGAAGGCGGAGTTCTTGAACAGCAATTGCGCGAGGTGCAGATAAAATGTTTGCCTGATAGAATACCGGAATTTATTGAAGTAGATGTAAGCGCATTAAATATCGGAGACAATCTTGCTCTTGAAAACGTAAAAGTTCCCGAAGGCATCAAAATTTTAACCGATAAGAAAAGAACCGTAGCCGTTATAACTATAGTTAAAGAAGAAGTCGTGGAAACTGTTGCGGCGGTTGAAGGCGAAGCTGTGGCGGCAGAAGGCGAAGCGGCTGCTCCGGCGGCAGAAGGCGCGGCTGCTGATAAATCGGCAGAAGATAAAAAAGCGACTGCTCCTAAACAGGAAAAAGCAAAAAAATAAAGAAATCCGTTTATTTGTTTTACTATTAAAAAACCCGGCCGGATATATGCTTAAAACTCTAATATGTTTTAAGTCCGAATATATTTGTCGGGTTTTTTTTATATTTAAAATCATTTAATCTAAAACTTCAATTGGACTTTGAAAAAGCGCTGATAGTAAGGAAAAATAATTTTGTTGATTATCTATTAAATATTTGTAAACTAATCATTCAAAGCACAAAGCAGAATACTACATCTATGTTTTGAAAAACCGAGCTTTACGTCTAATGCGTTATTCGGGGTTAACGGTCAAACCGTTCTGATTTATTATGACTGATACGGAAAAAAAAATTTTGATAATTAGACTCGGAGCGCTCGGCGATATAATTAGAACTATGCCCTCAGTAAAATATTTATACGAAAATTTTTCAAAATCAAGTAAATACGGCTCAAATTGTAAAATATACTGGCTGTCTGAAACTCAAAACTCCGGTATTCTTGAAAACGTCTCATATATAGATAAAATAATAAAGCTGCCGAGAAAAGAATGGCAAAAAAATATTTTAGGGAAAAATTGTTTAAAAGTTATTTCGGAGTTTATAAATTTTATAAAAGAGTTACGGAAAGAAAATTTTGATTATGTTCTTGATTTTCACGGCATTTTTAAAAGCGGATTACTGTCTTATCTTACAAAATGCGAATCGCGCATAGGTTTTTCAAAAAAATTCAGCAAAGAATTCAACAGTTTTTTTAATAATATTCATATAAACGCTAAACGCGGAAAACCGACAAGAATAGAAAAAAATTTTTCGCTGTTATCTTATTTTTTCAAGGAAACTCCGCAAATAAAAGAGATTCCCGATATATTTGAAATAAAAGAAAACGATAAAACCACAATTGATGATTTTCTGAAAAAATTAAAATTTTCAAAATCCATCATAATCAATCCAAGCGTCAGTAAATTGGGCAGATATAAGGAATGGAAGGAAGATTATTATTCTGAATTATGCGGATTATTGTTAAATTATTATAAAGACGAAAATTTGATTTTTACAGGAGGTTTCGGAGAATTTGAAAAAATAGAGCGTATAATATCAGGGATAAAAAATATTTCGAACGACTATAAATCTCGGATTTTTAAAGCTCCGGAGTTTAGAGGAAAAGAATCGGCGTATTTAATATCTAAAGCGAATCTGTTTATTACGGGAGATACTGCGCCGATGCATATCGCTTCGTTTTTAAACGTTCCTTTAATAGCTTTATTCGGACCATCGGACGTTGAAATAAATAAACCTTTCGGTTCAAACAATTTATTACTTTATAAACCGGTCGGATGCAATCCGTGCCGTAAAAGAAAATGTAAAAAATTAATCTGCCAGACCGCTTTGAAACCGGATTATGTTTTTGAAAAAATTATTTCTTTTTATCAAAAGTAAAAACATCAAAAAAATAAATATTGACCCAAGCATTCTCAAACGTTCCTTTAGAGACTGAACGCGCTTCCGAAAAGTTCCACTTGTTAATCCGGATAATGATGAAATATCATTGTTTTTTATTATACATGGCGCCTTTTATTTTTTTTTTCTATAAAAGGGGATTGTTGAATTTGTAGCAGCCGTCGTTTACGGTTATGTAAAATTCGCCCCTTGTCAGGGTCGTTTGTTTTTGTTATATTTGCAAAATGCAATTGCAAATTGCAATAAAATATTGATTTTGCAATACTTTTTCGCCCGAAAATTTTATATTATTTTAACTAACCGCTTAATAAATAAACAAGTTAACTAATAATAAAGTAAATCGAATAGAATTTGCCATATATTTTAATAATGGAAAATTTATCGAATGAACTCATAGGAACGAGCGCGGTTATTACAGAACTAAGGCAGGCGCTTAAAGATATTGCGGCGTCTGATGCAAATATAATGATTACAGGCGAGAGCGGCTCAGGCAAAGAATTTGTCATAAACGAGTTAATGAAATTAATAAATAAAGATTATATTTTCCAAAAAATAAATTGTTCGCATTTGAAAAATGATAAAAATTTGTTTCAAAAAATGATTGATGAAAATGCCGGAGCGCTAAATAATTCGACAGACGCGGCAGAACCCGTAAAAAAAAACAAAATATTGTATTTAAAGAAAATTTGCGATTTGGATATGGAACTTCAGAAAGAGTTGATAGTTATAATGGATAATTTTAAAAAATCTGCTGAAAACAAATCAAACTGCAGTCATTCAATAAAAAATTTACGGATAATTTCGTCAAGCGCAAAAAATATTGATTATCTAACTGAGACCGGAAAATTCCGCTCTGATTTGTTTTATCGTCTCGGTATGATAAAAATCGAATTGCCGCCGTTGCGCGAACGGCGCGAGGACATACCGGTATTGATTGAATATTTTATTGATAAATTCAATAAAAAACACAATAAAATAGTTCAAAAAATTGACGATTCGGCATTGCCGGTTTTAATGAATTACAATTATCCTGGCAATATTTTAGAGCTTGAAAATATCATTGAATATGCGGTTATTATCAGCAATTCAAATGAAATAAAAGAAATTAAATTAAAAAATATTTGATAGAGGAGATGGTATGATAAATAAAATATAGCGCGGGTTAACTTCGCGAAGTAAAAT
>DAINAU010000043.1:0-27467 GCA_036733285.1 bacterium | reverse complement strand
TGCGATTTTATATTTAAATCGCAATAATACATCTATGTTTTGAAAAACTTCACTTATAGTTTAATGCGCTATCCGGGTTTCTAAAAAAATTAATGTCATTATAAAAACATAATAAAAAAAAACAAGACATTTTAACCAAAAAACCGCATTAGAATTCAATTGGCAGTTTTCTGGTTTTTAGAAGTTTTATATGTAACGGCATAATTTACATTATAAAATTCAACAATTATTCAGGATTGGATACGCATGCGTTTTTTTCCCGTAGGTTAAAGCCTTTGCTAATAACTAATTGTTTCCAATATCGGCTTTACCTACGGCTATGTAAAATTCAATCCATTTAATTTATAACAGAATCAAATGTCAAACGCAGCGCAATTATTTTCTCTGTCAAGTCCTGAAATTTTAGCCTGAAAAAAGTTTTTATCATTATTGGAAGCGTAATTTTTAACCACTCCGCGAATATAATTTTCCGTATAACCAAAAACCGGTTTTATTTTTTTACATTTTAACGTTTCTTGATTAGAACCGTCATAAGCCGATTCCGGAACAACCGAATACGTTTTTCCGATTCTGTCTGCAATAAATTTTTCCTGAAGGAATAAAGCGATTTTTTTTATTTCAGAACAACGCATTTTTTTTGTTTGATTTGAAATTTTATCAGACATTTTATAAGAAGCGGTTATTATCCTGTCCGAATACGGAAATATATGAATTCTACCGAATCCGATTTTTTTTACAAATTCGCAGGTTTCAAAAAAATCCTTATCGGATTCTCCAGGAAATCCTATTATCAAATCGGTAGTCAATCCAATATCGGGAATATTCTCTTTTAATTTGAAGATTGCATCGAGATATTCCGACGCCGAATATTTTCTATTCATTAATTTCAATATTTTATCGCTGCCGGACTGTAACGAAATATGAAGATGCGGGCAAATTTTCGATGAATTTTTCATTAAGTTCATCAGTCTATCAGAAATTCCTCTCAAGTTAATTGAACTGATTCTTATTCTGAAATCCTTTTTAATAACAATAATTTTTTTAAGCAATCCTTCCAAACTAATTCCGTTATAATCGTATTTTGAAATATTTATACCGGTTAGTATTATTTCTGTATAACCGTTATTTAAAAGCATTTCAAATTCATTAATAATTTCAAAGTCCGGTCTGGATACAAGTCTATTTCTTAAATAAGGAATCACGCAGTAAGAACAAAAATTATCACAACCGTCCTGAATTTTTATAAGTCCCCGGCTGTGAGAATCAAATCCGGAAACTGAATTTGATTTTAAAATATTGTTATCTACGGGGTTATTATCCATTCGCGCTATAAATTCAGGTATTTTAAATTTATCTTCATTTTTAAAACAGTATGCGTCAAAAATATATTCGCCTGTTTTTTGCAAATAATCTACGGCGCATCCCGATATTATTATTTTAATATTATTTTTTTTGGATTTTGCCGACGCAACATATTTTCTTAACTTTTGAACAGCAGTATCGGTTACGGCGCATGAAACAACTATTAAAACATCCGCTTCTTCTACGCCGCAGATTATTTCATTGCCGTTTGCGGCGAGCGTTTCGCGCAGCGACTCGCTTTCGTATTGATTTATTTTACATCCGAAAAATTTTATAAAGATTCGCATTTTATAATTTTATTAAAGGTATGCTCTCAATTTCATCAATAGCAATATGTTTTGCTTTGACAAAACCTGTGTCTTGCAAAACCGATACCTCTATCTCCCGTTCAAGACAAATACTTATTAAATTCAATATTTCATTTCTTCTTTTTGAATCAAGAAGAATTATCACGTTAAAGAATCCGTCATGATTTTTCGATACGTATTCTTTTAATTCATTCATACGCCCAAGACATTTGTATTCGCCGGAGATTTCGTCAATATCAGGTTCGTCCGAAAAGTATCCCAGAACCTTATAACCGTTTTCCTTAGAAAAAACCGAAACAATCTCAAAATGTCTGTTATGGTCAAATCCAGCAAATACGATATTTTTTCGCGTCAAATCGTAATTAAATAAAAATTTTGATAAAAAGCTTTCAATAAAAAGACTTCTGGCAAGATTAAATAAAATCAAAACCGAAAGATAAATCGCATAAAAAATTCTTGATATGATTATGAATCTTAAATAAAAAGATATTAAAAATATAATCATTATATAAGCTATAGCAGCGTAAAAAACGGTTTTGATACGCGTCCTGACAGTGTTCCCGATTTTTTTTTCGTAAAAACCGAAATACTGCAACACGCAAAAATAAATCAGAAAAAAATAACTGAAAAACCCTGTGTATTTTTCCCATAAATCATTATTCCATAAAATTTCTTTGCTAAAAACGCTCTCGAAAATGTTAAATCTTATGAGAAAAGATAATTTTAACGATAAGAACAGAATACAACAGTCAATTATTAAAAACAAAAACAGATTTAATTTTGAAAATATAAAACGTTTAATCATTTTTTTCATTATATAACACTTTTTCCGGGTTAATACGACCCGCGCGTTGACATTACAGTAGTAATAGTTTTTAAAAGAATATATAAATCCAATCCAAAAGACCAGCGTTCAATATAATAGATATCGAGTTTAACCATTTCCAAAAAACTTAAATCGCTTCTGCCGCGAACCTGCCATAATCCGGTTATTCCCTGCATTACAGAAAATCTTCTTTTTTGCCAGTCTTCATATTTTTCGACTTCCTCCGGAATCGGAGGGCGGGGTCCAATTAAACTCATCTCTCCTTTTAAAACATTCGCTAATTGAGGCAGTTCGTCTATGCTGAATTTTCTTAAAAATCCTCCGAAAGAGGTTATTCTCGGGTCTTTTTTTATTTTAAAAATAGGTCCTTCCGCCTCGTTATATTTTTTTAATTCTTCCAATTTTTTTTCAGCGTCTTTTCTCATAGTTCTGAATTTATACATTGTAAATATTTTATTTTTTTTACCTACGCGTTTTTGTTTAAATATAACGGGTCCAGGCGAATCAAGTTTTATAAAAATCATCACGGCAACTAAAAAAGGAAAGAGTAAAACCAATAAAACTATACTTGCTGAAATATCGAAAATTCTTTTTAATAAAAGTTTAATTCCATTTTGGGGAGTATCGATTATTTTTAAAAAAGTCAGATTTGAAACGGTATACGGAATTGATACGCTTGTTATTATGTTATATGAATCCGGAACAAGATATGATACAACATGGTTTTGTTTTAAGTCATCGCTTAATTTCAGATAGATTTCAAGATACGAGGCGGGATTAATGAATATGACTTCTTTAACTTTATTATCAATTACAAATTCTTTTACTTTTTCAAAATTGATTTGAAGTTCTGCCGATTCAAATGTTTTTATGTGGCGCAACCCATATTTAATATACGACAATATTTTTGTTTCTACAATTTTAGACTCGGCAGCCGGACCAATCAAAACAATATTCGAGACATCAGCTCCGGTTTTTCTAATTTTCAATATTTTACGTAAAATATAAAGTCTGAAAATAATCAATAAAAACGCGGCAAATCCAAAACTAAAGGTTATTCGCCTGGGAGCGGGATACAAATTTTTTGATAAAAAAAGCAAAAACATTAAAACTAAAAATTGTGAAAACGCCGCTTTAATTAGAATTCTTATGTCTCGCGCGGCGGATATTATCTTTGGTTTTCTATAATAGCCATGCCTGTCAAGTGTTTTTAAAAAAAAATAATATGAAACCAAAAAAATCGAGATAAACTGAACAGCGGCGTAAAAGTTAAAATTATGGACGTATTTACGCGTTGTTAAAAAGAAAAAAATATAGATTGAAGATAGAATAAAAAAATCGAAAATCACGAGCGGAATTTTCGATTCGGAATCGATTAATTCCGCTCCAAACTTTTTCATCGGCATAATATTATATTTTTTTTCTGTCTTTTAAAACCTGAAATTTTTCACGAGTTTCGAGTAATTTAGATTTTTCAATAGCCGCGGTAAAAATGCCTTCCGCCTCGCCGCAGTTCAATATTTCATTTCCAAAAGGATCAATAATAATTGAATCGCCGCAATAAGAATTGTTCGGACTGACTCCAGTCCGGTTAACACCGATTGCGTAACATTGATTTTCTATCGACCTTGCTTTCAACAAAGTAAGCCAGTGGTTCCTGCGCAGCGAAGGCCAGTTAGCTATTACAACGAAAACATCCGAGTCTAAGGCGTTATTCCAAAATAAATAACTGAATCTCAAATCATAACATATAGCGGGGTCAATTCTAAATTCATTTATCATAAAAGGTTGTTGTTTTTTACCCGCATTGTAATATAAATGTTCATCGCCGGAAGAAAACAAATGGATTTTAGAATATTCCGAAATCATAATTCCTGATTTATTTAGGGTTATCATCTTATTGAACCCATCAATAACGGCTCCGTAAGAAATATTCGTTTCGAATTTACGCGCCAATTCGGAAAAAAAATATATATCATCTTCTCCAATTTCAGATTTTGTTCTATCAAGCGAAAATCCCGACAAGCAGAATTCAGGGAAAACAAGCCAATCCGTACGGAGTTTTGAAAAATAATTTTCAACCAGCGATTTAATGCGCGATTTATTTTTTTCTTTATTCTCCCATTCAATATTGTATTGAACCAATCCGCAATTCAACTTCATAAATAATATTCTTTATACCATTTAATAAATTTCCCGATTCCTTTTTCAACCGGAGTATCAGGTTTAAATCCGGAATCCCTGACCAAATCGTCAACGTCCGCATAAGTCGCAGGCACGTCTCCATCCTGCATTTTCAAAAAATTTTTTTTTGCTTTTTTTCCAAGATTCTCTTCTATTGCCGATATAAAATCAATCAGCTCGACGGGATTGTTATTGCCGATATTATAAATTTTATAAGGCGCAAAACTTGAAGCCGGATCCGGATTCATTCTATCCCAATCATTATCAGGTTCAGGAATCCGAAGCATTATTTTAGAAATGCCTTCCGTAATATCGTCGATATAGGTAAAATCGCGTTTCATTTTTCCATAATTGAAAACGTCAATCGGCTCGTCATTAATAATCGCTTTTGTAAAAAGAAATAAAGCCATATCCGGTCTGCCCCATGGACCATAAACCGTAAAAAATCTTAAACCCGTAACTGGAATTTTATAAAGATTTGCGTATGTGTGCGCCATAAGTTCATTAGCTTTTTTAGTTGCGGCATATAATGAAACCGGATGATCTACGTTTTGGTGAACTGAAAACGGCATATTGGCGTTTCCGCCGTAGACCGAACTTGACGAGGCAAAGACCAGATGTTTAATATTGCAATACCGGCATCCTTCAAGAACATTTAAAAAACCAGTGATATTACTATCAATATAAGCGTATGGATTTTTTAAAGAATATCTTACGCCGGCTTGAGCGGCTAAATTGACGACTATATCGAATTTCCCTTTTTCAAACAACTCAGACATTCCGGATTTATCAGCCAAATCAAGTTTAAAAAATTTAAATTGCGAATTTTTTTTTAAAATCGCGAGTCTGTCTTCTTTTAATTTAACGTCGTAATAATTGTTCAGATTGTCGATTCCGGTAATATCATATTCTGACTTTAATAATTTACATGTTAAATGAAAACCAATGAAACCCGCGGCTCCCGTTATCAATATTTTTTTCATTATTATGTTTTTCCCGATATAATAACATGAAATAAAAAAAAAGGGATAGATATTATGCGCCGCTTTAGACGGCTAAGCCGCTCAATATCGTTAGATATGAACCCGGCCTATATTATCTATCCCTGACTATAATATATCATAAAAAGTTTTTTCTGTCAAGCTAAAATTACAAAAACCGAGCAATTTATCGAACGTTATTTTTATTCGATTTTTTCGTTGACTTTATACCAATCTATTTTTCGGCTTATCTGAATCTTTAAAAATTTTGATTTTTCAAAAAAGGCTCTAAAAATCAAAATTTTTATTTATTTTCAAAAGGCAAATATAAATCCTTGATTGTTTAATTTTTAGATTTTTTATCTATTAATTTGACAATTTTAATTATTTATATTAAAATCCAATATATTTAAATTGTTAATCTTCTAAATAGTTTTCGGATTAACTCAAAAAGCAAAAAAAGAAGTAAAAGTAAAAATGAAAATCTCGTCAAAAAAATTTAAAAGTTCAATAATAGGTCTAATAGACATAACAATGGATTCCGTCAGATTGAATATAAGCGAGACGCTTCCTAAAGACAGATTAAAAAAAATCGAGGAGTTATGGGTTCCGGTATCTTTGGGAAAAGATATATTTACAAAAGGTCAAATAAGCAATAACACCATAAACGATTTAATAAAAATAATAAACAACTACAAGGAATTATTAACTTCTTACAAAGTAGAGAATTATAAAACCATAGCCGTATCAAATTTAAAAGAAGCCGGAAATTTCG
Source organism: bacterium (assembly GCA_036733285.1). Taxonomy (GTDB): domain Bacteria; phylum JAGOBX01; class JAGOBX01; order JAGOBX01; family JAGOBX01; genus JAGOBX01. Next base: position 21,032 of record DAINAU010000043.1, on the reverse strand, counting down.
ACACTATGATAGATAGAGTTTCAAATGAAACAGAAATAAAAATAGAATTGATAGACCCCGTGGTTGAAACCGAATTAATCATTGAGAACATAAAAAAAATAATAAGCGATAAGAATACTGATATACTAATCATTGTGCTCGGAGTAGGCGCCACAATATTAATATTACAGTCAAAAGGAAAAATAGTTTTTTCCGAAACCCAAAACATCGGCGCCGCGCGAATGGTCAAAACTCTGGATATTCCAAAAAAATCAATGGACTTATACTACAATTATTTATCGACAAAATTTCTTACTTCGCTAAATTTTCTGCCTGAAAACCATAAATTAATCGACAAATTCGTAGTAGTCAACGAAGACATATTAAATTGCCTAAAAAAAACAGGAATAAAAAAAACGGCCGATTCGTTCAGATTCACAAAGGCCGGATTTCAGAAATATGCCAAAAACATTGAAAAATCAAATCTTCTCGAACTTCAGGCAAAACTGAATTATCAGGAAGAAAACGTTAAAACAATAAAAATATCTTTATCAATAATAGAAAAAATAAGCGTTCTTATCGGCGCTAAAAACATTATTATTCCGGATATAAACAGAACAAGCTCGTTAATCAGCCGCATTTCAAAACTTAAAGAAACGTCATATGCCGGTTTCACGGATATAACCTCTGAAAATATTATAGCGGGAGCGCTTGAAATTGGACACAAATACAAATTTGATTACGCTCATTCGGAGCAAGTCCGAAAACTTTCAGAAGCGATATTCGAAGGAATGAAAGATTTTTATAATTTCGAGCCAAAAGCGAAAATATATCTTGAAGTCGCTTCGCTTCTTCACGACATAGGTTATTTTGTCAGTTCTAAAGGCCATCACAAACATTCGGCAAATTTAATCGCGGCTTCGGAAATACTCGGATTAACAGCCGAAGATATGGTTATAATCGCTCAGATAGCGCGCTATCACAGAAAATCAGTTCCAAAACCCGAACATTCGGCGTATTCCGTATTGCCTGTAAGCAAAAGATTGATAATATCAAGTCTCGCTTCAATTTTAAGAATATCGGACGCGTTAGACAGGTCGCACACACAACTGATTGATTGCTTAAAAGTAAAAATTCTCGAAAACGAATGCGAGCTCCAATTAAAAATTAATAACGGACACAACGACCACATCGAAATTTTAAGAGATATTATCGCTGGAAAATCGGATTTATTCGAAAGTTTCTTCGGATTAACTTTAAAATTGTCAAGATTGTAAAACGATAAAAAATGAAAATAAATTTTGGGAATTCAAAATATTTTATCAATCCGCAATACAGTTGGTTGGAATTTAATAACAGAGTTTTGGCGGAAGCGCTTGAAAAAGACAATCCTCTACTCGAACGGATTAAATTTTTATCCATAGTATCTTCGAATCTTGAAGAATTCTTTATGGTAAGAGTTGCGGGAGTAAAAAAACACAAAGAAGCCGGCATAACCGAAGGCGGTTCGCCAGATTTAATAAAACCCGACATAGAATTAAAAAGCATAAGAGAGCGCGTAAAAAAACTAATAAAAAATCAGTATGTTTTATTTTATAAAAAATTAAATCCAATCTTAAAAAAACAAGGCGTAGAAATTCTTTTAAATTACGAATCCCTTATACGATACAAAAATTTTTTAACCGAAGTTTTTGAAAGAGAAATCAAACCCATTCTTACGCCTATATCTGTCGGTCCAACCCATCCGTTCCCAAATCTCGTTACAGGCAGATTATATCTGGCTGTTGGATTATCTGTCAGAGAAGAAACTGATAAAAAAATCGAAAAGAGCAATTTATCGTTTATAGAAATTCCGACGAACATTCAGGGACGTTTCATAAAAATCGAGAATCACAATAAATTCGTTCCAATAGAAAACATAATAAAAATGTTTGTAGATCAAATATATAACGGATACGACATTGAATCGGCGCATATAATAAAAATTACGCGCGACGCTGATTTTACCATAGACGAAGCCGACGAAACCTCTGATTTGCTTCACGAGCTCGAAACCACAATAAAACAAATGCATAAACGGTCGATCACAAAATTCGAATATGAAAAAGGCATTCCGCCGCGAATACTCAACACGATAATAGACAAAAACAATTTAAAAAGAAACGATATTTATCAAATCAACGGTTTGCTGAATTTCAACGATTTGATGGAATTATATAAAAAAATCGACAAACCCGAGCTTAAAGACTCTCCTCTGCTTCCGATTTTCGATTCGAATTTTTCGGGAAAAAATATTTTTGAAGATATAAAAAGAAAGGATTTTGTTTTATTCCATCCATATCATTCATACGAACCGGTAATAGAACTAATAAATCAGGCGGCGGACGACGCCGGAACGCTTGCAATAAAACAATTATTATACAGAACAAGTTCAAATTCTCCGATAATAAAAGCATTAATAAGAGCGGCTGAAAAAGGGAAATACGTAACGGCAGTCGTAGAATTAACCGCCCGATTCGACGAAAAAAGAAATATCGAATGGACAAAAAAACTACAGGACGCCGGCGCTCACGTAATTTATGGAATCGCCGGTTTGAAAACTCACGCAAAAGCCCTGATGATTATACGAAAAGAAAACAACGAAATAAAAAAATATATGCATCTCGCAACCGGAAATTACAATGAAATCACAGCTCAGATTTATACCGATTTGAGTTTTTTTACTTGCGACGACAGTTTCGGCGAAGACATATCGTCTCTATTCAATCTGCTGACCGGATTTTCTCTGCCAACGGGATTTAATAACGTATCCATAGCCCCGATTGATTTGAGAAACAAGATATTATCGATGATAACCAGAGAAACTGACAATGCTAAAAACGGCGGAAAAGCCCGAATAATCGCAAAGATGAACGCATTATACGATAAAGAAATAGTCGAGGCATTATATCAAGCGTCCGCCGCGGGGGTTAAAATAGATTTGATAGCAAGGGGGATATGCATACTGCGACCCGGAATAAAAAAAGTCAGCGAAAACATCAAGGTTAAAAGCATTGTCGGAAAATTTCTCGAACACGCGCGAATCTATTATTTTTATAACGGCGGAAACGAAGAATATTATTTATCAAGCGCGGATTTAATGACGCGCAATCTCGACAGGCGCGTTGAATTGTTGTTCCCTGTAAAAAACGAACAGAGCCGGAAATTCATTCAGAAAATTTTAAAACTCCAGCTTGAAGACTCGTTAAATTCTTATATTTTACAGCCGACCGGGTCTTATAAACCGGTATTGAAAAAAACTAAAGATAATAAAAATTATTTTAAACAAATTTATGAGGGCATAAAAAAAAACGAAAAAAAAAATATTAAAAAAACAAAAAATAAATTTATTATAAGAAAAAGCGCGGAAGAATAATTTTTTCAGGAGGCGTCATTATGTTAGAAAAAGTTGATTTGACAAAAAAAATCGAAAAAGAAGAGTACAAAAACATTATCGAAAAGTTAGAATTAAAAATCGGCGAGCTTCAAAGAGAAGCTAAAGAATTGAAGATTCCGGTAATTATAGTATTTGAAGGATGGAAAGCGGCGGGAAAAGGAACGCTTATAAACGAACTGATATTGCCGCTTGATCCGCGCGGGTTCAACGTTTATCCGACCAATCCACCAAACGAAGAAGAATCGCTCCGCCCCTTTCTCTGGAGATTTTGGATAAAAACTCCGGCAAAAGGAAGAATAGCTTTATTTGACAGAAGCTGGTATCGGCGCGTTTTAACGGACAGAATAGAGAATGCCGTATCAAAAAAAGACTGGAAACTTGCATACGACGAAATCAAATCATTTGAACGCCAGCTTGCAGACGCGGGCAACGTCATAATAAAACTTTTTCTGCATATCGACAAAAAAGAACAAAAAAAAAGATTTGATAAACTCTTAGAAAACAAATCTACTTCGTGGAAAATCACAAAAGTAGATATGAAAGCTCAAAAACAATACGGCGAATATTTAAAAGTATTCGACGATATGATAGCCAAAACCGACACCGATTACGCGCCATGGACCATTGTCGAATCTCACGATAAACGATTCGCATTAGTTAAAATATATAAAACAGTTATAGAATCATTAGAAAACAAAATTGCGCAAGTCAAAAAATCAAAAACGGAAAAAACCGTAAAAGAAAAAACGAGACAATCTGCCGAATCAAACGTTTTGAATTCGTCAATTCTCGATAAAATCGATTTATCGCAAAAATTATCAAAGGAAGATTATAAAATTAATCTTGAACAATATCAAAAACGTTTAAGAGAAATCGAACACGAGATTTACATCCGCAGGATACCAGTTATAATAATGTTTGAAGGATGGGACGCCGCCGGAAAAGGCGGGGCTATAAGAAGATTAACTCAAAATATGGATCCGCGCGGATACGAAGTAATCCCAATCGCGGCTCCGAACGATATTGAAAAAGCTCATCATTATCTGTGGAGATTCTGGAATGCGATACCAAAAGCGGGACACATCTGTATTTTTGACAGGACGTGGTATGGCAGAGTTCTCGTCGAACGTATAGAAGGATTTTGTTCAACCGAAGATTGGAAACGCGCTTATAAAGAGATTAACGAAACCGAAGAACATCTCACAAATCACGGAGCGGTCGTCGTGAAATTCTGGCTTCACATTGATAAAGACGAACAAATGCGCAGATTTCAGGAACGTCAAAAACTCGAATACAAACAATGGAAAATTACGGACGAAGACTGGCGGAACCGCGAGAAATGGGACGCTTATAAATCCGCGGTCGACGAATTGCTGTTCAGAACAAGTCCGGTCAACGCTCCTTGGACGGTAGTTGAAGCGAACGACAAACTCTTCGCAAGAATCAAAATTTTAAAAACCGTTATTGACGCGGCTGACAAAAAATTAAAAAAGAAAAATGGATAACATTCAAAAAATCGTAAAAAAAAACGGTTCCAAATTCAGATTTTTAATCGTTGACGATTCGCTGTTTCAACGGAAAAACATAGCTAAATTCATTGAAAAAATGAATTGCGAAGTCGCCGGCGAAGCTGTGGACGGACAGGATGCGGTTTGTTTATACAAAGAAATTAAACCCGATATAGTAACGCTCGACATTACTATGCCCGGCATGAACGGATACGAGGCTTTAAAAGAAATTATAAGTTTTGATTCTAATGCCGTAATAGTGATGGTATCGGCTCTTAAACACGATAAAATCATCGACGACTGTATTAATGCGGGAGCAAAATTTCATATAGGCAAACCGTTCAAACCCGAAGAAACCGCTTTTCTATTATGTAAAGCTCTGAGAAAATATTACGACGCGGATTATTTAGATTGATTTTGAGCGTTTTTCAAACGAACGAAAAATTTAAGGAGAAAAAATTCAATGAAAAAATTCCCGTTCCATAAATTAATTATTTTAATTTTATTTTTTTCTTTCGGACTCGTTGAGCAAAGCTCCGCAACGCCGTTTCTATACAATCTTCCGGTATTCAATATTGAATCAGAGAAGGAAAATGTCATTGATTTAACCGGATATTTTCTAATTAAACCCGAACAAATAAAAAAAATAGAATTCGGAATAACCGACAAAAAAATAATTAATGAAATCAAATTTGATAAAGAATCCTTAAAAATCATAGTATCCGCGTCTTCTAAAACAGGATTAACCGAAATCCCTTTTCAAATTTTCACCGAATCCGACTCCGCACCGCTGATTATGCTGGTAAAATCAGGCAAATCAACTTATCCTTGCGAATTCAAATATTCCGGAACAAAAGGAATGACTGTTTCAGTAGCCGGCGATTTCAACGGCTGGAACAAAAACGCCGACGTTATGACGGAAAATAACGGAGAATACCGAATCGCAATGTCGTTAAAACCCGGAGAATACAAATATAAATTCGTAGTCAACGGAAACGATTGGATACCGGATCCCAATAATCCGGTAAGGAGTTCCGACGGTTTTAATAACAGCGTAATCAGCGCCGGCAATGAAAAAAAAATTAACTATTCAGTCGTATCATCAAATAGATTGACTAAACAAAATAATTCCGATGAATTTGAATTTTTTATAGAAATATCGCCTGAAAGCAATAATTCAACCGCGTATTTTTTCTGCGGAAACAGATTGCTCTCCAAAGTTTCCGGAGTTAAAACCGGAAAAATTTCGGTTAATGTTCCCGAAGAATTTTTAAATTTGTCTCAACAAAACGAACTTAATAACGAAATCTACAAAATCGCATTGGTCATTGTATCGGGAGATTTCAGTTATTACTGCAAGAGTTATGTTATTAATGCGGTCAAAAACAATCCGGTATTCAATTGGAGAGACGGAATTCTGTATTTTGCATTTACGGACAGGTTTTACAAACACGATCAAAATTTCGAGTATAAAGTAAAAGAAAAAGAAAACGAACGCGATAATTTTCACGGAGGAAATTTTAAAGGGCTGACAAAAAAAATTAACGAAGGATATTTTTCAAAACTGGGAATTAATACAATTTGGATTTCGCCGGTTTTTCAAAATCCGGCAGACAAAATTTTTGCGGGTTATCACGGATACTGGCCTTTAAATTCTTATAATATCGCGCCTAATTTCGGAACAATAGAAGATTTAAAAGAGCTTGTAGATACCGCCAAAAAAAATAATATTCGGATAATGGTCGATTATGTCGCAAAACACGTTTATAAAGAAAATCCCGTTTTTAAAGAGCATCCCGAATACTTTGGAAATTTCATTTTGCCGGACGGAAGAAAGAACGAAAAATTATTCGACGAGTTTCCGCTGACAACCTGGTTTGGCGATTATTTGCCCGCGTTTAATTTCGACAATAATGACGCCGTGAAATTTTTGACGGACAACGCTTTATGGCTCGTTAAAGAAACCGGCGCGGACGGATTCCGTCTTGACGCCGTTAAACATATTCAACACAATTTTTTTACCGAACTAAGAAAAAGATTAAAATATGAAATCGAAATCCCGCAAAAAAAAATATTTTATATGGTCGGCGAAAGTATGACAAGCCGCGAAAAAATTATGGAATATGCGAACGTTTCAGAAATGAACGGACAATTTGATTTCCCTTTGTATTGGGATATTAGGTCTGTTTTCGCGGCAAGTCAGAGTAATTTTAAAAATTTGAACGCGAGTCTTTTAGATTCGTTAAAAACTTACGGAACGGAAACAATAATGTCGACGATGCTTGGAAACCACGATTTTTCAAGGTTTATGGCATATGCGGACGACGAGTTCAAACCCGATTCTGTGAACGAGCAGGAATACGGCTGGAAAAACGACGTTAAAGTCAATAATCCGGAAAATTACAAAAAATTAAAACTTGCGTTTGCTTTTCTTATGACTGTTCCCGGCATTCCGCTTGTATATTACGGCGACGAATTCGGATTGAGCGGAGCTCACGACCCAGACAATAGACGCGATATGAGATTCGGAAAAGAACTTTCGGAATATGAGAAAGAATGTCTTGATTTCACCTCAAAAATCATATCGTTGAGAAATCAGAATTCCGCATTCAGATACGGAGACGTCATCCCGTTAAAAGTCGAAAATGAACTTTACTGTTACGGATTATCTTACTTCAATAAAAAGGCTATTGTATTATTAAGCAGACATTTTAATGGAGGCGTCTCAATTAAACTGCCTGAATTTTTTAATGTCCAAAAATGGAATAATGTTTTGAATTCTACGGATTTTATTTCTGAAAATAACTCGTTAAAAATAAGTATCGGCGAGTATTCAAGCTTAATCTTGGTATCTGAAAATTGATTATTCTAAAAGATATTATTCAAAACTATTTAATGGGGAATAAATTTATCGCTGATGTTGCGAGAAAATTTCATAATACCGGCGTCAATTCAGATTCGGAAAAATTAAAAACTTTATTGAATTATTATTCGGCCAAAATCAGTTTTAAAAACAAAAAAATTTTAGAAATAGGTCCCGGACAAACCTTTGATATCTTATTCAAAGCTCTCGAAGACGGAGCGGAATACTGCGCCGCGCTTGATATTGCGAATTATCCGAATAAACAATTTTCAGAAATTGATTTTAAAATTTACGACGGTAAAAAATTTCCATTTAATGATAAAACATTCGATTTAATAATTTCCAACGACGCTTTTGAGCATTTGCGATTTCCCGAAATAACCGTAGAGGAATGCGGAAGAGTTTTAATTTCAGGCGGAATCATGATAGTTCAGATTGATTTATCCGATCATTATAATCTGAACGACGATTCAAAAATTTTCGAATGTTTGAAATACGGCGAAAATTTATGGCGTAAAATGACTTCAAACCGGAGTTCGTTCGTTAATCGTCTGCGTTATTCAGGCTGGAAAAATATTTTCGAATCAACTAAGTTTAAAATAATTTCGGAAGAAATCGTTGAAAACGACTATATAAAAAAAAACTATCTTTCAATCGATTATCTAAAAAAACTCAACGAAAAAGACGCGAGCGTCCAACGAATAAACTATGTTTTAAAAAAAGAGATTCTATAATAATATAAGGACAGGTTTATGTATTCTGATAAAAGCAATATTTTACTATTACTCCCGCGTTTTCAATCCGCTGACGCCGAGAATGATTACTTAAGTTTTAACGCTGAAAAAATCAGCTCCTTCTTCTCCTTTTCAAAAACATATTATTTTTACGACGCCATTTTGAATAACGGATTATCAGGCGCGAAAAAAGAAATCGAATCCATTATTACGGATAATAATATTTCAATTATTTTTTTTATGCCTTTCGGAAGCAGTTTTGAATTGTCCCCTTATTTTTTCAAAGAAATAAAAGACAAATTCAGTTTAAAAATCATCCTTTTTATTTTGGACGATGAATTAATTTTCGACGTTTTTTCAAAATACTACGTTCAGTCCGCGGACGCGGTCATTACTTGCGATTATTACTCGTATCTGCAATACGAAAAATACTGCGTTTCGGCATTTTATTATTTTTCAAGCTATTCAAAAAACGACTTTTTTCCCGCGAACGATAAAAAAGAATACGACGTATCATTTATAGGCGACAGTTCAAAGGCAGACAGACGCGAATACCTTGATTATTTAAAAAACAATGGCATAAATGTATTCGAATTCGGAAATAATAGCAAAGAGGGTTTTGTAAATAAAAAAACGATGGCGGAAATTTTTTCTAAAACCAGAATAAACCTTAACTTCACGAAAGTCGATTCCTATAAATTTCCCGAATCCTGCAAAGTATGGTTTAATTATGACAATAAATTATGCGGAAATATCAGACAAAACAAAGGACGTCCGATGGAAATCGGTATGACAGGCGCGTTCTGTTTGTCCGAATATTCGCCTTCGATGAAATATACGTTTGAACCCGGAAACGAAATTGATTTTTTCTATGATAAATACGATTTGCTCGAAAAAATCAAATATTATCTGAATAATGAAAACGAGATAACCAGAATATCCGGCAATATGCATATGAAAGCCGCCAATAATTATGCCGCGGAAATATTCATACCGAAAATGTTAAATTCTCTCGTAATATCTTTAAACGAAAAAAAAAATTGCGAAATCAAAACTATATTTCTCGATTTGAATTTCAAGATAAAAACAATATGTCAATTATTATTCATATTCTTTTCTCAAATATCAGGTTTTAAAATCAAAGCCGCGTTTAATACTTTTCCCGATTTGTTTGTTTTTGGAATTCCAGTTTTTTGTCATGCCGCGTTAAGATTCATAATTAGAATAACTGCGCGAATCATAAACAATTTTATATAATTTCAAAAAATCAGAAACAAAAAAATAATTTTTATTGAAAATTCAATTTAAAAATAGTAATATGCTTATATTTTTTGGCAACTCATAACAAATTATTTTTGAATTATAACAAATTACCGGAGGTCAAATTATGAAAGAATTAAAATTCAGTCAGTGTTCAGCGAAAGAAAAAAAATTGATTAACGAGGCGATTAAAGCGCGCGAACACGCCTGCGCTCCTTATTCTAATTTCAAGGTGGGCGCAGCCGCTTTATCCAAAAAAGGGAAAATTTTTCACGGTTGCAATATTGAAAGCGCGGATTACACTTTAACCACGCATGCGGAAATGCACGCTGTGAACTGTATGGTATTCGCCGGCGAAGTTCCGCTCTCTATGATAGCGGTGGCGCTAAAATGCGATCAGGGCTATCCTACTCCCTGCGGATTATGCCGTCAAAAACTACGCGAATTTTCCATTCCAAACGCGATAGTTTTAAGCGTTAACATTGATGAAAATAAAAAAGTAAAAAAAGTTTATAAGACAACGCTTATTGAAATGCTTCCGTATTCGTTCGGAAGAGAAAATTTAGACAAATAAATCATTTTATAAATTTATGTATAAAGTAAGATTCGCGCCTAGTCCGACAGGCTACCTCCATATAGGCGGAGCAAGGACGGCTTTGTTTAATAAATTGGCCGCCGTCAAATCATCGGGAAAATTCATTTTAAGAATTGAAGATACGGATTTGGCGCGGTCTGACGCTAAAATGTCAGACTATATAATTCAATCGTTAAACTGGTTGGGAATAACCTGGGACGAAGGTCCTTTTTACCAATCTCAACGTCTTGAGATATACAAAGAATATGCCGAAACCCTTATAAAAAAGGGACTCGCATATTATTGCGTTTGTCCCCAACGCGATTCCGCCGACGATGTTCAAAAAAATCAAACCCGAAAATACGATAGGAAATGCCGCAATCTGCCGGTATCGGAAACAAAAAAATTTTCCGATAAGGTCGTCAGATTCAAAACTCCGGACAATTATGAAATCTCTTTCGACGATATTTGCCTCGGTAAAATTAAATTCAATTCCAGCGAACTTGACGATTTCGTCATTCTCAAATCAGACGGTATGCCGGCTTATAATTTTGCCGTTGTTATCGACGATTTTTTAATGGGGATTTCATCGGTAATAAGAGGAAACGATCATCTTTCAAACACACCTAAACAAATTCTCTTATACAACGCTTTAAACTTCAAGCTTCCCGAATTCTGTCATATGCCGCTTATACTCGGCAAGGATAAAAAAAGACTGAGCAAACGTCACGGCGCAGTTTCAGTCGAGTGGTTTAAAAATAACGGTTTTCTTCCCGAAGCTTTAATAAACTACATTTCGCTTCTTGGCTGGGCGCCGCCTGACAACAAAGAATTTTTAAATTTATCCGAAACTGCCGCTTTGTTTGACCTGAACAAAATCGGAAAAAAAGACGCCGTATTTGATTATGATAAACTCGAATGGATGAATTCAAGATACATAATGAACGAAAGTTCCGATAAACTTTATGATTATATTGTCAAGATATTAAACCCCGTTTTATTTTCCGGTTATTCAAAGGAATACTGTTGTTCGGTAATAAAACTTTTTCAACCCCGCGCCAAACGTTTAACGGATATTATTAACAATTCGGATTATTTTTTCCGCGAAGATTTCATTTATGAAGAATCCGCTAAAAATAAATTTTTAAATAATGAAAATACTGCCGATATTTTTAAAAAAATACTCGAGGTTTTTTCTTCAATAGAATTCTCAAACCCCGAATTAATCGAACAAAGTTTGAGAAATTTAAGTTCAAAATTATCTTTATCCGCCGGTTCTTTGATACATCCGTTAAGAGCCGCAGTATCCGGAAAAACCGCCACTCCCGGAATATTCGACATTCTTTATATTCTGGGAAAGGATAAAACCATATCGCGAATAAACCGCGCTCTAACTTTTTCGGAATCCTAATAATGAACCAAATTAGAAATCTCGATAACAAAATTTATATAAAAATTTTTTATTTTCTTATTTATGCCGCGATGGGAATATATAGCCCATTTCTCGCGGTTTATTTTAAACAGATAGGCATTCCCGAGATTCATATAGGAGTTTTTCTTTCCGTATCCACAGGCATAACATTTTTAAGTTCCACATTCTGGGGATACATAAGCGATAAAAAACAAAACCGGAACGGAATACTTCTGATTTGCATCATCGGCAATACGCTATCAATATTTTTATTTCTTTTCAGCTCAAACTATTATTATGTTTTTAGTATGACTATACTTGCGGCTTTTTTTTTCAAACCGCTTCTTCCTCTTACGGACAGCGCCGCGCTCGACGCGGTCAAATCCGACTCGTCGTTTTATTCTTACGGAAAAATAAGGGTTTGGGGAACGATAGGATTTTTATTTGCGAATTTTATTTTAAGTTTTGTAATAGAAAAAAACGGGATGAAATGGCTTTTCATTTTAAACGGCATTCTTATGATGATAAGTTTATCCATACCTATGCTTATTAAAAAACCTAAAATCGATATTGAACCCCATAAGCTCGAACTGAAAAATTTATTATACTTTTTTAAAAAACATTTTATAATTGTCTATATTTCCTGCGTATTGGTTGAAATCACTAATACGGTAATATACGGATTTTACAGTATTTATCTTGGAGATTTAAATTTTAATTCTCAAATGATCGGGTTATGCTGGGGAATCGGCGTTTTAATTGAAATTCCGATTTTTTTATTTTCAAATAGAATAATAGAATTATTCGGAATAAAAATTACGATGATTTCAGGGATATGCGCTCATTTGCTAAAATTCTTTGTTTTATCTGAAATCACAGCGGCGACAAATAATTATTTAATCTGGATTTTGCTTCTTCAAATAACTCACGGAGCATTTTTCGGATTATTTTACGCAGGATTGGTCAATCTCATTTTTATCGCGTCTCCGGCAAAACTTCAAAATAGCGGTCAATCTATTTTTGTCGGTTCGACTTACAGCATTGGCGCAGTCGCAGGTTTCGCCCTGAACGGCTATATCGCCGGTAAAACCGGGTTTTCGGGAATGTTTCTCTTAAATTCAATACTGTTATTATCGGCGGTTTTATTATTGTTATTTATAAATATAAGGAGGCTTACTTCGTATGAAGAATAAAAAAATTAATATTGGAATTGATATTGGAGGGTCGCATATCGGTCTTGCGCTTGTGAATGAAAAAGGCGATATAACATTTAAAACTTCATTTAAAAATCAAAATCTTGAGCCTGAAACTATGTTTATTGAAATTTTGAAATCAATCGTAATGCTGAATAATAAATCAATCGAATATAACAAGACTCCGGTCGGTTTCATCGGAATAGGAATACCAGGAATAATAAACATTAAAGACGGAATAATAGAGAATTCTCCGAATCTGCCAAAATTAAAAGGATTTAAAATATCAGAATATCTGATAAGCAAACTAAAAAAACAAAAAATTACTATTCCATTGCAAATTGAAAACGACGCTAACTGCGCCGCGCTTGCGGAAAATAAATTCGGCTGGGGAAAATATTTAAAAAAAGACAACCTGATTCATCTGACTCTCGGCTCGGGAATCGGCGGGGGAATTATTTTTAACGGAAAAATTTATAACGGATGTTCGAACAACGCCGGAGAAATAGGACATATGACGATTTCTTTTGACGGAAGAAAATGCGGCTGCGGAAATACCGGATGTCTTGAAGCTTACGCCGGAACCCCCGGATTTATTAAAACGATTATAGAAACTGTAAAACAAAAAGAAAACAAGAATTCCCTCATTCTTAAATACTCAAATAATAATTTCAATTTTATCACGCCGGAATTAGTCGCGCGGGCAGCCAAAAAAAAAGATAAAACCGCAATTGAATTGTTTGAAGATTACGGAAAAATACTCGGCATTGGCATTTCAAATTTAATCAATGTTTTCAATATCGAACTTATTACGCTGGGCGGAGGAATTTCCCAATCAGGAAATCTGTTTCTGAAAGGCATTGCCAATGAAGTAAAAAAAAGAGCGTTTAAGATTCCGGCTGAAAAATGTTCCATAAAAACAAGCAGACTCGGAGCAGACGCCGGAATGATTGGCGCGTCCGCATTATATTAAAATTTTTATAGGAGACGATGATTATGAATTTTTTAGAATTGGCGGTCAGCCGCAGGTCTGTAAATTTTTTTGATTCTTCCGTAAAAATTACAAATGATATTTTAAAAAAAATTATTGATTTGGCCGGACTCGCTCCTTCCGCTTCAAATACTCAGCCATGGCGATTAATTATTGTTAATGATTCTCAAACAAAAATGAAATTAAAAGAAATCGCGTTTAATCAGCCGAAAATTTCGGAAGCATCCGCAACCCTGATTTTACTTGGGGATACTGAAGCTTATAAAAGGACAAATCCAATTTATAAAAGTTTTATAAACAAGAAATACATGGATGAAAAAGCTTTTGACGGTTATATGGATATGATGGAATCGTTATACGCAAATTTGCATACGCCCGAACAATTCGCAATACGCAACGCTTCGTTGTTCGGAATGTCTTTAATGTATTCGGCAAAACTATTCGGCTGGGATACCCATCCGATGATAGGATTTAATCCGGCAAAATTAAAAATTGAATTTAATATTCCCGATAAATTCATACCTGTAATGCTGATAGCAGTCGGAAAATTTGACGCGACAAAAAAATTGCTACCGCGTAACGACAGATATTCGTTCGAGGATATTGTTTCGTTTAACTCGTTTTCAGAAAATACATCGCCGAAATTTGAAAATATGTTTATGACAAATAATAATAGCGTTACTCTCAAAGAAAAAACTTTTGAACTTGCAGGCAAATTGCCGGAATTGAATTCAACGGCTCCGGATTTTACGGTATTGGATAATAATCTGCAAACCGTTTCGCTGGATTCATTGATTGACAAACCGCTCGTTATCAGCGCTGTTCCGTCAATTGATACGCCCATATGCAATATTCAAACAAAAAAATTCAATGAATCGCTTTTATCTCTAAAAGAAAAAATAAATTTCATAACAATAAGCTGCGATACGCCGTTTGCTCAAAAAAGATTTTGTTCCGAGGAGGCATTGCAGTTTCCGGTTTATTCCGACAGTAAAAATAATTTTTTTGCAATAAATTACGGCGTCCTGATTTTGGAATTATGTCTTTGCGCGCGCTCTGTTTTCATTATCGGAAGAGATAAAAAAATAATTTATAAGCAACTTGTAAATGAAATAAGTTCTGAACCGGATTATAATGACGTTATTAATTCCATAAAAAAAATCTTGATAGTTGATTTTTCGAATTAAAAATTGACGATTTTAGCGCCCTAATGTATGTTTATGAGCGCCGATTTGCGTGTTTAATAAACGATTAATGTTTAGATGTAACCGCCGAAAAATGCGTAAGAATTATTGACCATTTATTGTCAATTTGTTTTAATACTACTGTCCAGTGATAGCCATGAGCGGCGATTTTTCTAACGCCAAGTTTACCGGAAATATCGCATTTTAAATAGCAAACAGCAACATTATTTTCAATGAATATGGCATTTTCAGTTATTTGAATTTTAAGAATTTTTTCTCCTGAAAACAGTTTGTCAAACAAATTCTTGATTTTTTTTTTGCCTACAATTTTATTTTTTTCTAAAGAATCAATTAGAATCGGAGTAGGTTTATCGGCGAAAAATGAAATCGTAGTTTCAGCGTCGCGTTTGTTATATTCGGACTCCATTTTTTTCAACGTCAGTAAAATTTCTTTTTTGATTTTTAAATTTTTTTTTTAAAACTCACCTTCCTAAAAAAAAATTTAATGTTCTTTGAATTAATTGCGATTTATCTGACTTTTCGTTTATCCCCAATGTAATGAATGTTAAGGAATGACCCCTTTTATGACCCCTTTTATTTCGTCGAAATGTTTTTTTCGAATAAGCGTTTGACCTGAACTTATAGTCGAATCAGTCCAAACAGGCGTCGGTTCTTTTGCAGTTGAAGCTGCTTGTTCCGCCGCTGTCCGCAATTCGTCAAGATGTATTTTTCTAATTAATGTTTCGCCGGCAGTTATTACAGGGTCAGTCCACGGGAATGCTGAAATCCCTCTGAATTTACGCACAAAATTTATTTCTTCGCGCAGTTCGTCAATATGAATTTTTCGGATTAATGTTTGACCAGCTATTAACGGAGTGTCAGTCCAAACCCGACCGCCGATTTTGAAATGCCGCGTCAACGATGTATCCCCGTATAAATCGCTGTCATATACAATAACAGTCCACCCGTAAACCGAATCATTCAAATTCACTTGCGGTTTGTAATATACCGTATTTCCATAAACGCTCGAATCAATACCGTTTAATGTAAATGTTTCGTAATTTTCGTTTTTGTAATAATAAAACCCGCGCGTGTCAGCCGCCGAATTAGCGAGCAATTTTATTCCGAATCCGCTATCAATACAAACAGAAAAATATAAAGCGTCGCTGTCAGCGTCAACCGGACACTGCCAAATTAAATTAGGTCGCGGATTAAGCGTTCTGCCGTAATTAGCGAAATCAGTATAAGGCGCTGGCAAATCAACCGGCGTAAGCAATGTCGGCGTTTCAGGCGTCGAATTGTATTTGTTAAAAACATATAAACTCGGCGAATACCAGCTTCTATTTTGAAAATTTACGCCGTTTGTATAATGACTGTCATAAGCAACAATTCGATAATAATAAACTCCGCCCGAATTAAATCCGGTATCAATATAGGAAGTATCAAGCGCAGAGTTCAGAGAACAGAGTAGAAAAGCTTCCCAGTTATCAGTATCGCCATTTGTTCTGACCTGCGAGGCTGACGCGCGGTATAATCTATAACCTGCCACTCCTGTCAAACTGCCGCCGTTTTCGTCAAGCGCAGGTTTCGTCCATTTTAATCTTACTTGCTTGAAAACCGAAGTGTCAGCGCTTATAAAAACCGGATAAGCGGGCGCGATTGTGTCAGATCCGATTGTTGTATCTATCTCGCTTGTCCTGTAAGGCGACCACAAAACTGAACCGCTGAAAACACTGATTTTAGCGGATATTTGCGATGAATCGGTTGCGCGCCAGTAATTATATTTCAAATCAAAAGTAGTATTTACTGAATTCCGAACTAATGAATCAGGTTTATTGCTATGCGCAAAAAAATTATTATATGAAATTGTATCGCTTGAAGCAGTTCCCTTTATCGCTATCTGCCACGAATCGTTATTTATAAAAGTATTTTGATGAATTTGATTATTTACTGCATTTTCAAGAATTATACCAGGTCCTGTATTAGAATCAAAAATATTATTCAACACATAATGATTACTGCCTTTCAATAATGCGCCTGAATATCCGCCGCGCATATTCCTGAATACATTATTCTTTAGTGTTGTTCCTGTTCCGTAACAGTAACCGTATCCGAGCATTCCCTCAAAAATACAGTTTTCAATATAAAAATTCGAACCTTCGTTGTAGATACCTAAATTATTTCCATTATAAAATTCGCAGTTTAGAAAACTAATATTTGTGTTTTGTCCTCCGGCAACATACGCTCCGAAGCCGCCGGCAGTATCAACGCGAATATTTGTAAAAACGCAATTTTCATTTGCCGGTCCAGCCTGCTGTTCAAGTAGTATAGCATGACTTGCTGGAGCAAAAATCCAGATACTGTCATAAGTTGAATTATGCGTATGCTGCGGTAAAAAACCGACATTACTGCCTGTTATTTTAAAATTTCTAATTGTAATATTTGTTTTATCTGCTCCGGCGAACAGAGCCGTTCCTCCCGCGTTTATTATTGTATTTTCGCGCGATGCGCCGATAAGAGCAAAATTATTTTGATAAATACTGATATTTTCATTGTATGTTCCGTCAGAAACATAAACGGTGCAGCCGTCTGTTACTGCGTTCAACGCCTTACCAACTGTTCTAAACGGATAAGTTTCCGAACCGTTAAATAATCCAACTGTGTCGCCGCCTGTAGAAGCGTTGACATACCAGATTGGTCCGAAATAGGCGACGATTGTCGGCGTTCCGCTCGCTGTATTCGAATACCAAGATTGGTTCGAATATGTAGTTCCGTTTGACAAATGCGTATCAAAAGCCGCAACTCGATAATAATATGTAACGCCGTTAGTCAGAAGCGAATCAAAATAAGTCGTATTCGCCGCTGTTACTGTCGCTATCAAATATTGTTCCCAGTTATTTGTATCCGGTTGCGAGTATCGATAAATTTTATAGCCGTTCAATCCGGTAAGAGCGCCGCCGTTTTCATCTTGAGTCACCGTATTCCAGACAATCGAGCAACTGCCAGAGCCGCTGCTTACGGTTACTCCGGTCGGCGTCGCAGGCGCTACTGTGTCCGCATTTGGATTTGTATCTATTTCGCTTGTCCTGGTAAGGCGAGAATATTATTGAACCGCTAATAAAAGTAATCCTCGCGGATATTGCCGAAGTATCCGTTGTGTTCCAATAATTATTCTGGAAACCAAAATTTGTATTTACATTGTTATAAGCGCCGTAATTTGGATTTACCGTTGATGTTTGAATATTATTTTTGGTAAAAGTGTCCGCGCTTGACGAATTGGCTAAAAATATCTGATAACCCGTATTATTCTTAATATCGTTTTGAGCGAAATAATTTGAAGAAGCATTATCAAGAGAAAAGCCGCGTTCATTATTTCCAATAATTAAATTGCCTGTTAAAATATTATTGTTGGAATTATTGGATAAATAAAATCCGCTTTGATTATTCGATTTCGAAATATTGTTTTTAAAAATATTATTTGACGCATTTGAAAATTGAAAACCGCTCTGTAAATTATGGTTTGCAGTATTCGTTTCAAATACATTATTTGAAGACGCCGAAAAAATAAACCCAGTCCAAGTATTGTAATTCGCCGTATTATTTTGAAGTATGTTATTCGAACCGTTTACCGAAATTCCGTGATTGTTATTATTATTTGAAATATTGCCTATTAGAGTATTACAGCCGGAATTACAGTCAAGCCGGATGCCGTGCCCTTGAGTATATTTAACAGAATTATTAATAAAAGTATTTGTATCTGCATTCTGATACGTATAAATTCCGGTGTTGTTTGAATCCGAAATATTATTTACAAAATAATTAAACGAACTTCCGTTATATGCGTATATTCCATATGATTGATTTGAAACAACCGAATTGCCAATCAAATAATTATATTTTGAATTATTCAAATAAATACCGTAATAATTTTTAAATATATAACAATTTGAGATTATATTTGAACAGCTTTCGTTTGTAAAAAAAATTCCTACGCCTGAACCGACGCTTTTTCCGCAATATTCAATTTTAATATTTTCAATAATGGAAGTATCCACATTTGTAAAATATATTCCGTTATAACAATCGAATATTTTCAGATTAGCAATTTTCAAATTAGTTATTCCATTTGCATAAATACCATAAATCGAAGCTGTATTTGAGTCGCCTAACGGATCAATAATCGTAGTCGCGGAATCCGCGCCTATTAACGAAATCCCGTTTTGCGAAATCACTACGGTTTCCGAATATGTTCCCGCTGATACTAAAATAGTATCATTAGCGCTTGCTGATTGCATTGCTTTGGTTATGCTTCTAAACGGATAAGTTTCAGAGCCGTTAAATAAACATGCCGTGTCGCCGCCGGTCGAAGCGTTGACATACCAGATTGGTCCGGCATAAGCTGAAACCGAAGGCGTTCCGCTCGCGACATTGGAATACCACGAGCGATTAGTGAAACTTAAGCCGTTTGTCAAATGCTTATCAATAGCAACGACCCGATAATAATATGTAACGCCGTTTGTCAAAGGCGTATCATAATAAGTAGTCTCGGACGCCGATAATGTCGCTATCATATAATTTTCCCAATTATCAGTATCTGCTTTCGTATAACGGTAAACAAAATAAAAATTCAATCCGGTCAAAGCGCCGCCGTTCTCGTCTTGAGTAACCGCATTCCAATAAACTGCGCAGCATCCGACTCCGGCATTCACGCCTACTCCTGCGGGAGCCGCAGGAGCGACCGTATCCGCTCCGATTACAGTGTCAATTTCTGTTGCCCTGAATGGAGAGAATAAAACTGAGCCGCTAATAACGCTAATCTTCGATGGTATTACGGACAGATCAGTTGAATTCCAATAATTATTTTGAAAATCAAAAAAGGAATTTGCAGTGGTATAAATTATCGAATCCGAATTTCCCGGCGGCGATTTTAAATTATTTAAATTAAAAGTATCCGCCGACGACGAACCTTGAATAAAAATTCCATAAATCTTATTTGAATCGATTTCATTAAGAGAAAAATAATTATTCGACGAATTGTTAATGCTTACGCCTGTATAACTATTGTTTGAAACACGATTATTTGAAAATGTTAATCCGTTGGCGCTTGAAATCATTACGCCTTCAACATTATTTCTAAAAACATTACCGACAATCCGGTTTGTATTCGACGATATATAAAATCCCCTCGTATTGCCATAAAAATTATTGTTTGTAAAAAGATTATTAGCGCCAGAATAAACTGCGATTGCGTTTTGAGTTGCTCCGGTTATTGAATTTCCTGAATACAAATTAAAATTTGCCGAACCATTTATTATTCCGTCGAATGAGCCGTTAATTACATTTGAACAAATATTATTACCGGTTGAAGCATATAAATTAATTCCGGTTGATGAATTGTATAATCCGTTTTGCCTGATATAATTATAAAAATTCAAATAGTATAAGTTTATTCCATAAGCGTTTTTATTGAAATAACTATTGATTACAGTATCGTAATCGCAATTAGTAAAATAGATTGCATATCCTAAAACAGCGCCGCAGGAATCGATTGTAATATTTTCAATAATCGACGAATCGGCATTATCAAAATAAATTCCGCAAAACGCGTCCGTAATCCGTAAATTTTTAATACGAAGATACTGTTTATTAATTGCGGTAATTGCAGTGCAGGATAAGGTTTGCGAATCGCCTACAGAATTGATAATGGTTAAAGCCGAATCTGCCCCGATTAATGAAATACCGTTTTGCGAAATCGTTACGGTTTCCGCGTATGTTCCGGCTGATACTAAAATAGTATCATTCGCTGAAACTACATTCATTGCTTTCGTAATGCTTCTAAACGGATAAGTTTCAGAGCCGTTAAACAGTCCTATCGTGTCGCCGCCGATCGAAGCGTTGA
>DAINAU010000042.1:0-27560 GCA_036733285.1 bacterium | reverse complement strand
AAGGTTTGTTTGGGGTTTTGTAACTTGCGAAAAATATTTGTTCTTTGGGACTGTTTAAGTTTCAAATTTAAATTTTTCTTGACTTTATCGCTTAAATTCTCTAAAATTCCGGTTATGAAATTCTTCGCGGAAAATTTTTTAATATTTTCTTTCCTTCCGGCAGTATATTTATTTCTATGCGTAATTTATTTTTACAAATCAAAAAAAACGGTTGATAAATTCATAAAAAGCGGAGGAATTGGCGCAAAAAATATTTTTAAAAATTTTTCTTTCAAAAAAGCCCTCGTTAAAAAGTCTATGCTTATTGTTTCAATAATTTTTCTTTTTATTTCATTATTGCGTCCATCCGGTTCGATTAAACAAACAGTTATAAACGTTAAATCCCCCGATATAATCTTTTTATTGGATGTTTCCAATAGTATGCTCGCGGACGATGTAAAACCTAACCGCCTTCAAATTTCAAAAGATTTCATCAAATCATTTTCAAAAAAAAGATTTAAAACCGACCGTTTGGGAATAATTCTTTTTGCCGATTCCGCTTTCACATTATGCCCTTTAACGAAAGACGCGGACGCTTTTTTCACGCTTCTCGATTCCGCGGACGTTTCGTCGGTTTCATCTCAGGGAACAAATCTTCTTAACGCTTTAGAATTAGCGGATTTTACGGAAAATAATTCAAAAAAAAATATATTCGTATTAATTTCCGACGGCGAAGATTTCGGACAAATTTCGCAAAACTCTAACCTTCAAAATTCCAAATTATTTAATTCAAAAATTTTCTGCGCAGGGATAGGAACGAAATCCGGAGCGAATATCAAAATCAATTCAAATACGATTGTCAAAGACGATTCCGGAAAACCTGTTATAACAAGATTAAACGAAACTTTTTTAAAAAAAATTGCAGGAACCTCAAAAGCCGAATATTACGGGCTTCAAGAAAATAATATTATAACTGTCGCCGGAAATTTGAATTCCGAAATTAATAAAATAAACGAACCGCAAAAAAAAATCCTAATAACTTCCGATTCCGAATACTACGAATTTTTTTTGATTGCGGCAATTTTGTTAATCATTACAGAATCTTTCATTTCAATAGACAAAAAAAATTTTCGGGTTCAAACTCATAAATGAATTTTTTTAAATTAGCATTATACTTTTTTTTAATATCCGTCGTTTCGGGTTTCAAAATACTGGACTACGAGTATTCCTATGCAAAACAAGGCGTTGAATATTTTAAAAAATCGGATTATTTGAAATCTCGCGAATTTTTCGAGAACGCTTTTTTTACAAACCCTGAAAATCCGAAAAATTCTTTTAATCTCGCTATTGTTCAATCAAAACTCGGCGCCGATTCTGACGCCATCTCCAGTTTAAAAAACTCGATTTCATTTAACGATAACGATACCGTATTGTTAAGCAAGACTTATTATAATCTCGGAAATATAATGATGAAAACCTATAATTTCAAAGACGCAATAAAATATTTTAAAAACGCTCTTAAAATTAATCCCGGTTTTTTTAACGCAAAATACAATTTAAAATCCGCCATCATTGCAAATATTCAAAATGATAACCATCTTAAAAACCAGTCCGCTAAAAATTCAGACGCAAAAAAAAATTCTTCCCAATCCGGCAATTCCAGCGGCGATTCAAATAAAAAAAATAAGAATAAAAACGACTTCGGGGATAATTCCGGTTTTTCAAAAAAAAATTCAATTTCAAAAGAGCCCTCCGTTTCTAAAGAGATAGCCGATAACTTATTTCAATCCGCTGTAAATATGAATAACCATGAACATTCCAAGCTCGGAAATAAAAAAGCTAATAATTCAAACGCGGGGATAAAATGGTAAAAATCTTATGTTCGATTTTTTTCGTTTTTTTGACGTTCAATACCGTTTATCCGGTTTTTGGAGAACTTGAATTTTTCCCTTCAACCGATAAAAAAGAGATTGAGATAGACGAATCTTTTGTGTATTCGATTAAAATATCGGGCGAAAATTCTCCCGAATTTAAGATAAAAGAAATCCCCGATTTCATTATAACCGGCGAGAAAACAGAGTATCAGGGCAACTCGCATTTTGAAACGATAATAGACGGAAAATTAATTCAATCTACGGCTCAACCAAAATCTAAAATCATTTATATTTCTTTAAAACCGCTTAAAACCGGCAAACTTCAAATAGGTCCGTTTAACGCGATGATAGATTCAAGTCCGAAAATAATACCTCCCGTAAAAATCTTCGTAAAAAACTCAAAAAAAAATAACGCCCCGATAAATTCCGGTTCTATTCAAAACGCCGAATCAGTTTATATAGAAACTAAAATTTTATCGCCTTTTGACATAACCGGCGATTCTGAGAATATATTTTTTATAAATCAGCCTATCGCTGTAGATTACAAACTCTATTCTAATGTCAACATACAATTCTTAAACAATCCTGAAATTCCTTTTTTTAAAGGATTTCAAACCGAATCCGATTTTGAATATCAGACAAAAACAACCGCCAACAACGCGAATTACAATCTTTATTCGATTCGCAAAATAGTTTATCCTCTTATCGGCGGCAAATTAATAATCCCCGGAATTAAAATTAACGCTCTCGCTCATTACGATCCCTATCTCGGAACCGGCAAGAGAAGAATTCTTAAAAGTCCGGATAAACAAATTACAGTTAAAACAATTTCGGCAGATTCCGGTTTTTCGGGCATTTTAGCTGATTCCATTTACGCTCGATTTTTTACCGGCGGCGAAACGATTATATCAGGCAAACCTTTCACTCTTTTTTTTCAAATTTCAGGCCGTTTTAATTTAAGATATCCGTTAAAAATTTATTTATCGCATTCGTATAACTTTGAATTATTAAATACATCCGATTCGGCTTCGATATCTTGCGATTCCTTTGGATTACGCGGTTCAAGACTTTTTAAATTCACAGTCCTTCCAAAAACAGTCTGTTCGGAAATCATATCTATCAAGCCGTTTTCTTATTATTCCGCTTCATCAAATAAAATAGAGACGATAGAACCAAAAATCAAAATCGAATCAAAATCGAATCCGGATTCTCAAATCGCGTCAAGTATAAATTCCGAATCAACCTATCGGAACGGCGTCGAATTAAAAAATATTTCTCTAAAGAATTCCGGAGGTTATTTGAAAGTTTATATTTTTTTGACTATAATTATTGTTACGTTCGTTTTCGGATTCGCAATTTTTTATATAAAAAATAAAAAATCGCTTCCGGTTTCTTCTTCAATTAACTCTAAAATCGTGTTATCAAAATTTGATTTTGAGTTAGACTTGAACAATCCCGAATGTTCTTCTAAAATTTTTTACGACAAAATCTATGATTCTTTAAATTACTATTTTTCAGAAAAATTTAAAATTAATTTCGCTAAAAAAACCGAAAAAAGGTTTTTCGAAACTTTTTTTAAAAACAAAGGCATAGACTCGAACGCTTCCAAATTTTTTTCAGATATGATTGAAAAATGGTTTTTAAAACGTTTTCAAGAAAATGACGGCTTTGAGTTAAACGAGATGAAAAATGATTTTCAAGAATTGACAAGGCTTTACGTTATTCTCGACGAACTTAAATCCGATAACATTTCCGATATAAAATAAATGAAACATTTAAAAAGATTAATATTTATTTTTTTTCTCTTGGCTGTTTGCGCCGGAACCTTTTCGTGTTCGGCTACGCCCCAGCGAATTTATTATCTTCTGAAATACAAGAATAATTACAATATTAAATCGGATTCTCCGACAATTCATTCATTGAAAGAAATCCTTGAAAAAAACGAAAAAATCAAATTTTATCCTAATAATTCATTGACGCTGCTTCAGACTGGCGACGAAGTTTTAAGCAGAATGTATCGGCTTATAGAATCGGCTAATTCTGAAATCTGTATCGACCAGTATATTTTCAGAAACGACGAAGTGGGAATAGACTTTTTTAAACTGCTCCAGCAAAAATCCGAGTCGGGCGTAAAAGTAAGAATAATAATCGATAAACTCGGAAGTTTTGGTCCGAGTTTTTATTATTCGAAATATCTCAAATCCGCTTCAAAAATTCAACTCAGATTTTTTAATCCGGTATTATGGTGGAGCATTATAAAAATTAACAACCGCGACCACAGTAAATTGCTGATAGTAGATTCTAAAACTGCGGTTATAAGCGGAATCGGTCTCGGAAAAGAATATAAATACTGGCGCGATATCGGAGTTGAGATTCAAGGTCCAGTGTTATTCGACATAAAAAAAAAATTTGAAGAAACGTGGAGAAAATCGGGTTACGGATGGTTCGGAAAGGATATTCCTTTTCCCGGATTAAACGAATTAAAATCGGAGTTCGACAAATTATTTTTGAAAAAAATAAAAATTGACGATTCCCTGAAAAATAATCTTCAGGGAAGCGCGGACGCAAGACTGCTTCAGGCTTCGCCGGATTTTTCCAACCGCATCGTTTTTGAAACTTTTTTGAAAGCGATCAATTCGTCGTCAAATTACGTATATATCACCAATTCCTATTTTCTGCCGAATAAATTATTCAGAAACTCTCTTATTAATGCGGTAAAACGCGGCGTAGACGTTAAAATAATACTTCCCTCAAAAACAGATTTGCCTTTATTGCGTAGGACGTCTCATTTATATTATCCCGAATTATTGAAAAATGGAATTAAAATTTACGAATTGAAAGACAGAGTATTGCATGCAAAATATATGCTCTCGGACGATATCTGGTGCTCTGTAGGTTCGGTCAATATTCTTGACCGGGCGTTCTTTATGAATATTGAAAACAATATAGAAATTCTCGATTCTGATTTCACAATCGAATTAAAAAAACTCTTTCTGAACGATTTGGAAAATTCCAGCCAGATAATCTACGAACAATGGAAAAAAACTTCTTTCATAAAAAAATTAGGCAATTATATTTTGTTCCCGACCATTTTTTTATATTGAAACAATTTCTGAATGCGCTCTAATTCTAAAATTATATTTATTTCACTTGAATTTTATTAATTCATTATGTATAATCAATATATTTAATTTTAATTTGCCCACGGGAGAATTAGCTTAATTATGAAAAAAATTTTTTTCAATAAATTGCTTCTGATTATTGAAATTTTAATAACCTTGCCTTTTATGTATTACGCATATCAAAAAATTGAAATAATGCATAAAGGCGGAATTATTATGATTCCTCTAACTTATGTTTTATTTTTCATCATAATCATTATTATCGAACGAGCCTTGTTTTTAAAAAAAATTATTTGCAATTCATACACTGTTATCAGAAACGCGGATTCATTAATATCTGAAAATAAAATTAACGATGTTAGCGAACTATGCGAAAAATTTCCCTGTCCCGTATCTTCCATAGTTAAAATAGCCGTAAATTATAAAGATAAAGACGAAGCTAAAATAAAAGAAATGATCGAAGAATTGGGATATTTTGAAGTTCATCAATTGACAACCAATCTCGATTATATGTCATTGCTCGCCAAAATCGCTCCGCTGCTCGGTCTGCTCGGAACTGTTACCGGGCTGCTTCAAGCTTTCAATGATATGTTAAAACTTTCAGGCAATATTTCCGCTACTGTTTTCGCAGGCGGTATTTCTCAAGCTTTGCTAACGACAATTTACGGATTGACTATAGCGATTCCAACCCTTGTGGCGCATCAGTATTTTATGGTTAGATGCAAAAACATTATACGGCAAATGGAAAAAACAGCAAGTATGATTGTTTTAAAATTAAAAAATTAAAATCGGGAAAAATTATGCGTTTTAAATTTTTTAAACACGACGATGAATCAACTCCGGAACTCGACATAGCCCCTATGGTCGATTTGGTTTTTACTTTGTTGATTTTTTTTATGGCAACCTCTACTTTTATGCTTCAGCCGGGTTTTAAAATAGAATTGCCTGAAGCTTCTTCCACAGATAATATCAATTCCGAGTATTTGACAATTTATATTAATCAAAACGAAGAAATATTTCTTAACGACAAAAGAACTTCGCTTGATTCTCTCGGTTCGGAAATCCAAAAAAATCTTCCGGCTTTGAAAGAATCAAGCATTTCAGTTAACGCCGATTATAGAGTTGAATACGGACTCGTCATTAAACTCACGGATATTGCAAAACTCGCAGGCGTAAAAAATGTCATTTTAACCACTCAGCCGGGCGACGTTCAGGATTTTAATAAAACCGGTTCTAATAAAAAACCGGTTTTTTCTCAAAACGGAAATAAACCTGAAAATCAAAACGGCGATATTCCGCCAGTTAACCAAAATTAAAAACATTAAAAAAATGAAATTGCTTATTAAAAATTCCTATTTTCCCGATTTTCAAAAATTCAAATTTTTCAAAAAAAATATAATTGTTGAAAAAAACATCATACGCGACTTGACTTCTTGCGAGGTTTCTGTTTCAAATTCGAATTTTGATAAAATCATAGATGCGGAAGGTTTAATCGTTTCGCCGGGTTTTATCGACGTTCATTCGCACAGCGATCTTGCCTGTATAAATGATAAAAAATTTTCGCCTAAGGTTTTACAGGGAATTTCATCTGAAATTGTGGGAAACTGCGGATTATCAGTTGTTCCAATAAAACCGGATTCAAAAAAAGAATGGTATTCGTTATACGGGAATATTTGGGGCAATAATGAAGTTGAATGGAAATGGACCAACGCCGCATCTTATCTCAATCATTGCAAAAAAAAATCAATCTCTAATATTGAAACTTTGATAGGTTATTCCGCGCTTCGGTTTTATTTGACTAAACTGTCGTCTGAAAAATATTCTAAGGATATGTTGAATAAAATGGAATCTCTGATTGCATCCGAACTCGAATCCGGAGCCGCCGGAATTTCAATCGGCATAGGATATCCTCCGAACATTTTCGCCGATAGATCAGAATACGAATTGATTGCTAAATTAGTAAAAAAATACGATAAAATTCTCGCGGTTCATATGCGCGACGAAGGCGCTAAAGTTATAGAATCAATTAAAGAAATAATGGAGTATACTGAAAAATACAATTGTAAGATTCAATTGTCGCATTTGAAAGCTTACGGAAAAAAGAATTGGCAAAAAACCGGACAAATACTTAAACTTATCGATATTTATAATAAACGGAGAGATATTACGTTTGATTCTTATCCTTACACCGCCGGCTCGACAACGTTAACGTCTTTGCTGCCACCGACATTGTTAAATAAGCCTAAACAAATCTTGCTTAAAGAAATCCTTCTTAAAAAAACGCAAGATTATATTGAAAATTGCATTAAAGAAGGTTTGCCCGAGTGGGAAAATTACGCGGGTTCGCTCGAATATAACGACATTTATCCAACCGGATTATCTTCTAAAAAATATAACAAATTCGAGGGTTTATCGCTATTTGATATCGCCGAAAAAACAAAACAAAATATTATAAAAACTATTTGTTCGATTATTTCCGAAGAAAACGGAACCGCTTCTATGATTATGAAATCTATGAACGAATCCAATGTAATCGAAATATTCAAACATCCTAAACATATGGTCGGTTCGGACGGATTATTCGGAACAAAACCGCATCCTCGAACCTACGGAGCTTTCCCTCGAGTTATTAACAGGTTCTGCAAAGAACTTAAAGTAATGGATTTATTAACCGCTTTGTATCAAATGACAAAATTTCCGGCTGAGAGATTCAACATCAAATCGCGCGGACAAATTAAAAAGAACTTTGCCGCCGATTTGACAATATTCGATTACGAAAAAATTAAAGACGTCGCTGATTTTGCTAATCCGGAAAGATTTCCCGAAGGAATTAAACATATCATCATAAACGGTAAAATTATAAATTGAACCGTTAAGTTATTTTTTTCTACGCGCCCAAAAACTGAATTGATTTTTTTAACCCGAAAACTGCTTAAGGATTTTGAAAAATTGTTCAGACAACATAGAATATTTGTTTCAGACAATTTTTCAATGTTCTAACGCGATTTTTTTTGATAAGATTCTAAATAATCTTATTAAGGGATTTATTTAACGTAAAACTGACTTCGACTTTTCCAGTTTCAAGGGAAAAAGTGATTTTTCTGCCGATATTGCCGCCGGTATCTTCCGCCGCAATTTTTATATGATTATCATTTAATATTTTTTTTACAGCTTCTTCGTTTCTTTTTCCAATGTTGCAAATTTCATTTTTCCGTTTAATCTCAAACATTTTTGAGCCGCCGACAATTTTAGCTTCAAGATTCTTCAATTCCATTCTTTGAATGGAAAGTTGTTTAAGCATATTTTTTAAGGCTACGTCTGCAAACTTTCCGGCGGTTTCAAAATTCTCGGTTTCTTTATTGCCTTCGTTAGATTCCGGAAGCATAATGTGCGCAAGCATCCCGACTTTTTTTACTCTGTCATATAAAGTCAAACCTATGCAAGAACCCAATACCGTAGATAATTTATCCGGAGCTTTACCGGTTTTTATCATACCCATATTTACCATTGTTGCTACTTCCATATTAGCTATCTCCGCATTACCCCGGAACAGCCGGAATTAAATTTTAACAATTTAAAAATATATGCTTTTTTTTCCATAATTTTAAACTATTCCTGAACAAGTTTATAAACGGAAGGCTGAATAAACTTCAATTCTTTATCCATATTCACAATGCCTTCGGAATGTCCCAGAAAAAAATAAGAATTCGAGTTCAAACTATTTTTAATAGTTTTAATCACTTTAGTTTTACTGTTTTCGTCAAAATAAATCAAAACGTTTCTGCAAAGTATCAAATCGTATTTTTCTTTATTTGTATCAGTGAACAAATTAAACTTTTTAAATTGAACCATTTTTTTTATTTCGTCTTTTATTCTATAATTATCGCCGTTTTTGACAAAATATTTCGATATCCATACCGGCGAAAGCTTATCGATTCTTTTATAAGAATAAACCCCGTTTTGCGCCGCAGCCAGCACTTTCTCGTTTATGTCCGTCGCAAGGATATTGATTTTCCACTTTTCACAATCCGGCAAAAATTCTTTCAGAATAAGAGCCAGCGTATAGGGTTCTTCACCGGTCGACGAAGCGCAAGACCATACTTTGAAATGTTTTGTTATTTTATTTTTATCCGATTCTATTTTTTCCGGAATTATTTTATCGATTAAAAATTCCCAGTGTTTCGGTTCCCTGTAAAAATATGTCTCGTTTGTCGTAAGAGCTTCGATACATTGAATTTTTTCGTCGGCATTTTTCAAACAGTAATTGTAATACTGGTTATAAGACGACAGATTCAATTCTGCGATTCTTTTTCGCAATCTGTTAGAAACAAGGTTTTTTTTTGTCTGATTAATAAATATTCCAGCGCTGTCATACATTAGTTTGACAAAAAGTTTGAAATCATCGTCATTAATTACGTTATTTATCAGAGCCATTTTTACTGTCATTTCAATCAACTCCGGTTTAGTTATTTAAACTCTGAAATACCTGACTGATTTTCTGTTCGTTAAACGGCTTATTGATATAAGTAAAAGCCCCGAGTTCCAAAGCTTTTTCAGTGATTTTTTCCTGTTTTAACGCGGAAACGATAACGATTTTTAATTCTTTATTTCTGCATAAAAGTTCATCCAGTATCGTCAGTCCAGCAGGTTCTTCTTCATCGTCGAGTATCAAATCAAGAAAAACAATGTCCGGATTAGTTTCGTCGTATTTAGTTAGAGCTTCGTCGATGCCGCCGGCTTCGGCGCAAACCTGATAGCCGAGTTTTATAATAATTTTTTTCAACATATTTCTCATTAACATAGCGTCGTCGATTATCATAATTTTTTTGTTCATTGTAAAATTCTCCCGATTCAAATTATAATTTTCCTCAAACCAATATTTAATCCCTGATAATTAACCTGAAAACTGCCAAGTAAAAATTAATGCTTTTAAAAAAGCGCGCAAAATCAATGATTTTCCTTAGTTCCGGCGATTTTTCAAAATTCTAACGCGGTTTTCAGATTAATACACTAATCTTTCGTTTAAAATAACTTTTATTTTGCCATTTGGCGAATTAACAATTTCTTTAATTATTTTTTTCGCTTTTAATGTGTAAATAAAATCGTTAAATTCAACGATTGACACGCCAAGCGCTCGGCTTAAATCCTCGTAATCTCTCCAAACAAAATTAAAATTAATTAATACGACAAATCTGAGTTCAAGTTCTTCGAGACCGTCGAATAACCGCTTTTCTACAAACAGCAAATGCAGCGTTTTTCTTATATTGGACGCAATATGTTCGCGTTTTGAAATATGAAAACTATAATCCGGATTTCTGACCTTTGTTATTATCGAATCGCTTTCGCATAAAAGTCTATATGCGATGGCTCGCGAAGAAATCTTCAAATGAAACGATATGAAATTCAGACATTTCGATAAATAATAATTTTCAATCATATTATTGTCGAAGATAGCTTTGTAATACAATTTGTTTTTGAATTTCGTTTCATTATCGTTGCTTTCCTTCATAAAATGTATAAGATACGCGGTTTCAAAAGTATCCTGATTCTCCAGAAAAGATTCCCAAAAAAAATTTTTTTGCTGCCGGTCTCTTAAATTGCCGTATTTTTGATAATCGTATTTAATATACAAAAAAATCGACATCAGCGTGTGGTCTTCGATAAAAACCAGCCATGGTTGATTTTTAATAGTCGATTTCAAAAAAGAAAAATCATAAACCACGCATATTCCCGAACCGTCGTCCGAGCCGGTCGTGCAACCCTCGGTCAATAAAATTCTTTTTTCGTTATTAATGTCTGCCATTGTATAAGCGCCTCCTTAAAAGCGTATTTGCGAATTTTCGCAAATACGCAAATGCTTTACGTTTAAAAATTTAAATTTTAAAATATTAATTAAACCAATGTTTTAATCGCCAATCTATTCTTCTCCAAAAATTACCGGCAAACTTTCAGGATCCGGCATAAAAATAAAGTATCCTTCAAGGTTGTAATTTTTTTCAATAAATTTCATTTCTACAATCAAAAGATTATCATTATTTTGCGCGTATTCAAGAACGAGTTCCTGAATTACAGCCGCAAAATAATTTACCGTAAAATGCGGTTTGGTCGTGGTTATTGTGGAATTAATCTGCTCGCCGATTTTATTGGCAAAAGTAGTTCCGAATATATTCGTTGTTTCGCATAAAGTCGATACTTCAAGGTCGTTCCAGTTTTCAAATTCGGATTCTTCGCGCTCAAGCAAAATATTGATGAATCTTTTAGCGGATTCTTCAGCGAATATCAACAGCAAATAACCTTTAATTCCGATTAATGATAAAAGAAGCGTCGCCGTAATCAAAGTGTCGTTTTCTATTGAAAATAAAGTATAAATCTGATTAATATCGCGGAAATTGCATTTTGATATTTCAATAGAAAAATCTTTGCCTGTGAACATACTCATATTATCAGTCAATTCGCTCTCTGTATTTCTTATAAGCTCAACTAATCTTTTATGCTGTTTTTCAGTTAATTCCACATTCATATTTCACTTCCAATTCTAATCTTGAGACGATTTTCAAAATTATATTTAACTTCTTCTCCGTCGCTCAATTAGTTTGATTTAAATTGTTCCACAGAATTATTAAGAGCTTGAGCTTGCGACGCAAGTTCTTCTGAAGACGCCGCCATTTCTTCGGATGCTCCGGCGTTTTCCTGAGTAATAGACGCCACGGTTTCAACCGATTTGTTAACTTCTTCGGCAGTCGACGATTGTTCTTCGGTTGCCGCTGAAATCTGGGAAATAGCGTCTGCGCTCTTTTCGATTCCGTTCATTATTTCTTTGAAAACGGATTCGAGTTTTTCAGATTGCTGCGCTCCTTTAGATACGTTATCGGCGCTTTCTTTAATTAAATTAGTAATTTCCCGGGCCGCTTGAGAAGAACGTTCCGCAAGTTTTCTTACCTCGTCCGCAACTACCGCGAATCCGAGTCCGTGTTCGCCTGCGCGGGCCGCTTCAATAGCCGCGTTCAAAGCAAGCAGATTAGTCTGGTCGGCTATCGCTGAAATCGTCACTATTATCTGCGAAATTTTTTCCGACGATTTTGTTATAAGACCCATACTTTCGCTCTGGTCGGTTATCGCTTTTCTTCCGTCTTGAGCGAGTTTCATCGAATCTTCTGAAATCTTATTCGCTTCCTGAGCATTGTTTGACACCGTTGTTATAGAAGCTGATAATTCTTCTATCGCCGCATTTAACTCTTCTATGCTCGCGTTCTGATTTTGCGCTCCGGTAGATATATTCTGCGAACTCGAAGCCAATTCTTCAGACGCCGCCGTTATTTGACTAACATTCGCTTTAATCATTTTAACTACGCCGGAAAAATTGTCAAGCATTGAATTTATATTATTTTTCATATCGTCGTATAATCCGTGATACGCGTTTTTTACTCTTACGGTCAAATCTTTGTTTGCCGCCGCTTTTAAAGCGACTCCGCCGTCGTCGACTATCAACGCTCTCAAAGAATCTATACATACGTTCAGATTATCTTTTATAGTATTGAAATCGCCGTTATATTTTGCCGTAATTTTTTCAGGTATATCGCCTTTTGAAATTTTCGCCATATAATCCGCCGCCATATTCAATGGAGTTATAACCGTATCGAGTATCGCGTTCACTCCGTTCACAAGCGCCTGGTAGTCTCCGAAATGTTTCGTTATATCGGCTCTATATGATAAATTTCCCGCAAGCGCGTTGTCGTTCAATTTTTCAATATCCGCCGCAATATTCTTGAACGACGCCAACACCTTATTAAATCCGTCGCCGATTAAAAGGATTTCGTCAGAAGTGTTGATTTTTATTTCATCCTGATTCAGATTTCCTTGAGAAACCTGTTCGGCGGTTTGAACTATCATATTAATTCCTTTTTTTATTTTAGTCAGACAATCTATTATGCCTGCGGCGTCAAGTATCAGACAAATTCTTCCGTCGCCGAGAATAGTCGCGCCGCTGATTCCTCTCACGTCTTTAAAATATTTGTCGAGCGATTTGATGACTATGCTTTCCTTGCCGATTAATTTTGTTACTATTATTCCTATTTTATTTTCTTGATGCGTTATTATCATAATCTTATTTATCCCGCTGATTTCCTGACGGGCATTCCCTTGAATAGCTTCCGATAAATTAATTATTGGAATAACCACATTCCTTAGTTTTATATGCATTATTTTATCGATTTTATATATATCGCTTTTTTTAATATCTATAACTTCGGCCACATTCTCGAGCGGCAATGAATAAAGCTCCGAATTTATTTCAAAAAGCATCGCGTCTATAACGGCTAAAGTTAGCGGTATTCGGATTATGAATTCGGTTCCTCTCCCTTTTTCGCTTTTTATGTTTACCGTTCCTTTAAGTTTCTCTATTCTATCGCGGACAACGTCCATTCCCACTCCGCGTCCCGATATATTAGTGACTTTTTCAGCTGTGGAAAATCCCGGCATAAAAATTATTCTGAATATTTCATCTTCAGATTTTTGTTTCAATTCTTCCGCGTTAAATAATTTTTTTTCTGCGGCTTTACTTTTTATTTTATCAATATCCAATCCTTTACCGTCGTCTTTAATGCTGATACATACCGCGTTTCCGTCTCTGTAAGCTGAAAAAACTATTTTCCCTTGCGGATTTTTCCCCGCATTTTTTCTTTCTTCCGGCGTTTCAAGCCCGTGATCTATTGAATTTCTTACCATATGAGTAAGAGGGTCTCCGAGTTCTTCAATAACTTTTTTATCCAGCTCGGTTTCCTGCCCAAACGATTCCATAACAATATTTTTTTTGGAGTCTTGAGCCATATCCCTGATTATTCGCGCATATTTCTTAAATAGATTATCAACCGTAATCATTCGAGTCGACATTACGCTGTTTTGAACCTGCGACACAAGTCTGTCGAGTCTTACGATTTCTTCCGATAAATAATTTATCGAATAAATAAATTTTGACACGTCGGTTTCATTCTCCTGCTGCAAACGTATCAAATTGTTCACAAGTTGAATTATCGCGGCTTTGTTTATTACAAGTTCTCCGGTCTGATTCATTAGCTTGTCGAGTTTTTGAATATCGACTCTTATTGATTCGGATGAAATCTCTTTTGAAGCCGAACTCTTCTTCTCTGCCGGTTTTGATTTTAACGAATCTGGAACCTGTATCGGAGCGTTTATTTTTTCAAACATTCCTTTAATGGAATTTAAAATTTCCGTATTGTCAATCTCCGGAAATTTATTGGAATCGATTAATCCCAAACCTTCGTAAAATTTATCCGCCGCTTTTAAAATTATGGTTACAAGATTGTTATCAACCTGTATTTTGTTATCGCGGACCGCCGAAAGAGCTTCTTCCGTATTGTGAAGAAGCGCCGTCAATTTTTCAAACGCGAAGATTTCAGAAGCGCTTTTCAGTTTGTGAACAATTCTGAATATTTTATTAAGACAGTCCCTGTTCTCTTTATTTTTTTCAAGCTCGAGAATTTGTTCGTTCAAAATCCCAATATCTTCTTGCGATTCTTGCATAAATATTTTTATATTTTCATCGGACGAATCAAGAAAATCAGCGTTTTTTTCATTTGTATCGAAACCGGTTTTAACCGGATTTTGAGTTTCGTTTTTTTGAATTTCCGTTTTAACTTTTTGATTAGCCGGTTTTGATTGCGGTTCCGGCTGAAAAGACGCTAAAGATTCGCCTCTAATCAATGATTCAAGTTTTAATATTTGTTCTTGAATCGATACCGGTTCAAACGTCGAATTTTTAATTTCATTGCGGGTCAGTTTAACCCGTTGTATTAAATTTTTTTCAAGTTTTTTTAACAAATCAATAGAGCCAAGAAGAACGTTCACTATATCCGAATTTACTATTATCGTTTTTTCCCTGCATTTATCAAGCAACGCTTCGCTTCTGTGAGATAATAATTGCATTTCTTTCAGATTTATAAAACCCGCGCTTCCCTTAATGCTATGAAGCGATCTGAACAAAGTATTTATAGCTTCTTTATTATCGGGATTGTTTTCAAGCTCCAAAATCAAATCCTCTGAATTTCTTAGATGCTCGTCGGTTTCAACCATAAAATCGTCGATAAATTCATAACTTTCCTCAGTCAAATAGTCAAACGAGCCGTTTAGCAATTCATAATCTGAAGCGGGCGTTTTTTGAACTTCGGTTTTTACTCCGGCGTCAAGCGCCGCTTCTTCCGTTTTTGGTTCGGAATACGGAGTCGCCGTCAAATCTATTCTTACAAGCATCCCTATCAACTGAGTTATGCTTTCCATATTCGATTCTGAAATTATTCCTTTTGAAAAATATTCCGCGACCGTCTGTTTTAAAAAATAATTCAAATGCATTACATACGTCATCGCTATAAACGGGGAAATATCTCCAAACATTGAAGTATTCAGCATTTTATCGATTCCGGCGTATGCGTCGGCTAAAAACTGAATTTTATGGTTTTCAAATATTTTTGAGATTTCAAGCGCCGTAAGACTCACTTTTGACTGGAACATTAAATCGTCCGTTTGCGAACGAACATCCCCTTCAAACAGGCTGTTGAATTCTTCAAACTTTTCCCGCAAGTCTTTTTTTAATTCTTTGTTTTTCATTTTTTTCACCAGTCGATTTCCGCGATTTCGGGCGAACCGAGATTAAAAATTTTATTAACCGCTTTAATTATAATAATAGGGCTGAACGGTTTGCTCAACACTTCGTTGCATCCGAGTTTTATCGCTTTATCTATTACCTCGGGATAATAATTAGCAGTTAAAATAATAACTTTCAAATCATGTAAAGCGGGATTCTGTTTGATTATTTCAAGCATCTGCAGTCCGTCTAACACCGGAAGACTTATATCGAGTATCATCAAATCTATTTCTTCTTCCATAAGCATTTTCAATGCTTCCGCCGCGGATAACGCTTTAAAAATATTTTTATATCCCAGCTTTTTCAATATAAACTCATTCAATTGAAGAATCTGTTCGTGATCGTCCACAAGCAAAATTTTTTGGTTCATAGTTTTCACCGCCCTCTGGCGAGAATTAATTTCTAACGTCTATCTAAATAAAAATATAATAATTAAACTAAACATTTTTTTTTTGTTCTTTCAAATCGAGTTCCGGCAGTTCAATAATAAAACAAGTTCCGGTTCCGGAATTGCTTTCAACTTTTATAGTTCCGCTAAGCGCGTCAACTAAATCTTTTACTATGGATAATCCGAGTCCTGAACCGGACGCATTATCCTTAGTCGTAAAATACGGCTCCCATATACTTTGTATAATATTTTTGTCTATACCGCATCCGTTATCTCTTATTTTTACAATAAGAAAAGCGTTTTCTTTATAGATTTGAATGTTGATTTTGGGTTTTTTTTGATTTTTCAACGCAGATAACGAATTATGAATCAGATTTAAAAATATCTGACGCAATTTTTTTTTATCGGAATTGAATTTTATATCAAGCGGTTTTACGCTTGTTTCAATTAAAACCGACCCGCCCGTAAATATTCCGATTATCTTCAATACTTCTTCTATGAATTCTTGAATATTCAATGTCTGCAGGTCGCCTTCAAGCATTTGAAAAAATGTTTTTGAATTTGTTATTAAATCATTATAATCTTTCATCGAAGCGCATATATGCTCATATATAGCGTTATATTTCTGAATTTTATTCATAATATCCGCAACAAGTTCAGAACTGTCTTTTTTTTCGCGTAGAATTTTTTCAACATTATTAATGGTCAAATACTGAATATCTACGCTTAATTTTACCTGAGTAAGAAAATTATTCATCTCATGAATCAATTTCGCGTTTATAAGACCCGAATGAGCAAGACGGTCGACTCTTATCAATTGTTCTGTTTTCATTTTCAGTTTGGCTTGAAAAAATTCGTTGAGTTCGTCTATTTTGGTTTGAAATCCTTGATACTGTTTTTTCCGTTTGTCGTCGATTTTTTTTATGGATTCCATTAATTTATCAAATGTGACGGGTTTATAAATGAAATCTTCGGCTCCAATTCTATAGCTTCTTATTTCAAGGTCGCTGTCGCCGTAACCGGTTATTATCAAAACGCTGATATAATGAGGCAGCGTCTTTACTACGGATAAAAAATCCAGTCCGGTCATACCGAGCAGTCTATAATCTGTAATTATCAAATCAGGATAATCGTTTTCATTTTCGGTTAACGCTTTTAAAGCTTCTTCTGCCGAGGTAAAAAGAATAAGATTGTAATCTGAAAATTTAAACGCTCTAAATATTGAATTTAATATTTCTTTTTCATCGTCCACGACAAATATTTTTTTAATTCTATATTCTTCCATTTTTTTTAATCCCGAAAAATTAAATTTAATATTTTTTAGTTTGATATAAAGCAATTTATAATCAAAAAAATTGTTTTTTTCTTAAAATCCTTTATTTTTAACGACTTATTTTTATTGTCAGATTTTTTTCAATAATTTGAAGGGTATAACTGTAAATCTGTATTTACGTTTGTTTTACGATTTTGTAAATAGGCGTTGACACTGATTTCTAACCTAAGCCGAATTTCATCGGAAAAGGATAACCGTATAATTTGCTCTTAATTCTTTTCCGGAAATTAGTGATGTCTTATCAAAAATATTCTTGCAATTTCAGCAAGAATATTTTTGATAATATCAATAGCTTTTCCGCGAATGCGGCTTAACCCAAGTTTCGCGCTGGAAGCATAAAAAGCTATAAAAACGACTTAAAAAGAGCCAAACCTCAAAAGTTAACCTGTTGAAAAAAAGGGGTTAGTAAAAACAGGGTCTTTTTGTAGTGCCAAAAAGTGAGTTTTTTAGTATTTTACCCCTTGACAAATGCCAAAATTCATTGTGGATTAAATATACTATGTTTATAAGAGAATGTACATCATATTCAAGAAGCGCAAAAAAATATTATACATATCGCAAATTAGTTGAGAATTATCGAACTGCCAAAGGTTCGCGTCAAAGAGTGATATTTAATCTTGGGACACTTGAAATAGAAAAAAAACAATGGAAAGAATTAGCGTCAGGTATTGAGAACAGATTGCCCGGATTAGAAAATTTGTTAATTACGGAAAATAGCGATATAAAAAAATTGGCAGACCGCTATACAGAGCAAATATTAAAAAAACAAAAAATAAGCGCGGCAAAAAAAAATATTTTTCAAAAAGACGACCTTGAAAATATTCATGTTGATTCGATAGATGGAATACCGAACCGCTGTCAAAATTACTAAACCGAAATGGTTCGGTTTAATACTAATCCGCCGTTCTAAAAATTTTTTTCATAATTTTGAAAGCGGATTAGTATAACAAAATGCCGGACATATGGGGCGGAGATAAGCGGTTATGAATATATGAAAAATATAGGGCTTGAAAAAATAATAGACGAATTGGAATTATCTTCAGAAGACAAACAAATAATAAAAGCATTAATAATAGGAAAACTTGTTCATCCCGCATCTGAAAATGAAACGCATCGCTGGCTGCGCAACAACAGCGGATTAGGAGAAATATTAAAAATAAATTTCAATGAGGTAGGAAAGGATCGCATATACCGAGCGGGCGACAAAATATTAAAAAATAAAGACATAATTGAGGAAGCTTTAAATAAATCGGAAAATTGGAAACAAAAGAAAATGCTATGAGTTGGCTGACTGTTAAAATGTTGTTAGATACGCATCAAATAGTTTCCATTCAGTTTTTTAATGATAAAAATGAAATGCATATTATTAGGAAATCAACTTTACCTGAAGAACATCATCGGGAAATTTATAAATTACTTGATATTGACGAACGGGTAATTATAAGAAAAAAAAGAGAGGTGGTCTGTAAAATTAAATAATAAATTTTGTAGTGACAAAAAAAGATAACTTACTGATAAGAAAGATTTTAGTCTTCAAAATGCGAAAGATGGGGTAGGCGATAAATTAAATATTAATGTATTAAAAAGAATGCGATAGGTAAGTTTAATAAATTTTAAACTATAATTAAAAAATTTTTCTCAAACTACTTGAGAATTTTTCTCAAACTGCTTGAAGCTTTATAAAAAGGTTATATGATTATTTTTCCGAAATTTTTTTGGAACTTTTGGGAAGCGCGCTCCTGGTTAACTGGTTAACTCATAATAAAAAAATGTCTTGACTTTAAAAATAATAATATTATCCTTTTAATAAGAATTATGTTTAATAAAAATTGTAAAATAATATTATATATTTCTTCAAAAAATATAACAATTTTAGCAAAGGATAAAACCGTATCTGGATTTTACATTTCAAAAAAAATCGTCAAGACAATAGATTTTTTTCAGCAATTCAAAGATATTTTAAAACAAATTCCTTGCGAGTATAAAAATTGCCGGGCTGAAATAGTATTATCTTCCGAAAATGTAATATTACGTTATTTAAAACTGCCTTTGGAAAAAACGGGAGTTTCAGAAATAATATACTGGGAACTTATAAAGCTGTATTCGACAAAACTTGAACAGTATTACTGGAATTTTCAGAAAGTGGAAAAAGTGATTGAAGATTCCATAAAAAAACAGAATTATAAAATTGAACTTGCGTCCAAAAGCTATATAGACGCGATAACCAAAATTCTTTCCGAATATAAGATTAAAACACAGTTTATAATTTCGGAAGAAACTGTTTTAGAAAATCTTATCTCGATATACAGTCCGGACGCATTATTGGAGAGTCAATATTTTTTATTAAAGATGGATTCGGAAAATATAACTCTTATATTTTTTGACAATAACCGGATAAAATACAAACGCAGTTTTGAATCCAACGCTGAAATCATTTTAAAAATCATTTTGAATAATTTTAAAGAATACAGGGAAAATATTTTTGATTGTTTTAAAGACATACGGCTTCTCCCTTATTGCGAACCTGATGAAACCGATACAGAAACGGACGAAAAAAAAATCGCGGAATTTTCTTCGAGTTTGAAAACGCAATTTAAAATAATAGCGGACGAAATAAAAAAAACTGAAACTTTTTTAAAATCTAATTATAAGATAGCCGGAACAAATCAAGTTTTTTTGACCGGCGATTTTTCAGAAATAAAAGGAATTGCGCAGTTTTTTAAATCGGAACTAAATAAAACGGTTCAGATATATTCGGCTCCCGACGCAGTTTCGGGAACTGAAACTGCCGGTGTGAAAAGCCTGAAAAAAAATAAAGCCAATTTATTTTATTCATTAAATAATTTAAACGAGAAATCTATAATAAAATTAAACGAGCAAGTAAAGAAAGAAGACATTGAATTTGAAGGGTCTTCTTCTTTTTTCAGAACCCCGCATTTCATCGCGGCGGCTTGCGTTTTAATTATAAGTTTGCTGATTCTGCCGAATTATTTTTTAAATACCAACAAAAAAGTTTATGAAACTAATCTTAAACTAAACTCAGAATTAAAAAATAAAATTTCCGATATTGAAAAATTTCTCGCGTCCCAAAACATCGTGAGCGTGAATAAAAAATTTCAACTTTTCATCGAGACTAACAATTATGATTATTTTAACATTTTTTCCAACATATCAAATTCAGTTCCGCAGGGAATTATGTTTGAAAAAATGAGTTTAAAAACTTTAACAAACGGAGCCAAGCCTCAAACAATAATAGCGATTCAAGGCTGGAGTTCTTCTCCTGTTTTAATTCCGTCTTTCATCGTAAATCTTGATAAAACAAATCTGTTTTTCAGCATAAATCTCGATAATTCTTCGCGGGAGCCGTATAAATCGTATAATATGACAAGATTTGAGATTACCGCAGTTTTGAAAGAGGCTCAATTATTATGAAAATATCGGATAAAGAATTGAAAAAACTTATGATAATATGTTTTGTATGTTTTTTCATTTTATGGAAAGTCTACGTATTGAATCCGGCGCAAAAAAAAATCGCCGTATACGACCGGCTAATCGGCAATACTAAAACCGATTTTGTTCAGTTAAAAAATTCTCATACGGATTTGCTTGAAAAAAAAATGGAATTTATCCTGAATAAAGAAAAAAATAAAGAATTGGAATTTTATTTGATAAAAGACAAACAGCAGATTTTAACCGTTATAAACGACATTTTCAATGAAGCGAAAAATAATAAAATTTTTATATTAAATTCTTCTGCGGGCGCCAAAGTTTTGTCTAACGGATATTATATGAATAATTTTCTTAATTTGACGGTTCAAGCGGATTACAATAATTTTTTAAAATTCGCGTCAAAAATTTCGGAATATAAATATATGATTCAGATAAACGATTTAGACATAAAAAAAAACGATAACTCAAATATGTTGAGCGTAAAAATAAGTTTTATGGGATTCTCTCAAGAATGAAAAAACTGAATAAAAACGAAAGATTATTCATTATGGCGGTTTCACTAATTCTTATCGCATTGTGGAGCTATGCCGTAATAAACCGCAATCTGCAATACAAAAACGCAGACCTTTTCGCCGGAGCGGAGTTGAGGATGCTGGAAGCTGCGCAGTCCAACATATCAATTCCGGCAAATTCAAAAACAGACGTAAAAACTTTTCAAACGAAAAATTTTTCCGACACGCTGACGCGCAATCCTTTCACTCCGGTTTACTTAAACAGAGCGGACGTTATTTCAAGCCAGAATTTTACCGATTCCGGCAATTTAATTTCAGCGCCGGCGTCTTTGAAATTAAGCGGAATAATATTGATAAACAACGTGAAATACGCGATAATAAACGATAATATCGCAAAAGAAGGCGACAAACTATACGGAATGGCTATATATAAAATTTCGGACAATCAGGTTACGGTAATACAAAATGACCAATTGTATTACATAAATATGGAAAAAGCAAATTTAAAAAAATAACGGGTGAATAACAAAATGAAAAATAAAATTTGTTTTTTTGGGATTATATTACTTTTTATTTGCCTGTCCGCTGCGGTTGCGGTTTCCGGGACGATAAAGCCTTCTTCATTAAAATATGAATTTAATGACGAACGGATAAAATTCAATCTTGCCGTTCCTGAGAACGTTAACGTCGAAATATTCGCTTTGCCGGAAGAAAAAAAAATAGTCGCGGATTTAGCCGGATGCAGATGGAACCAAAAAAAAGGCGAAACCAAAAAGATTATTAATTCTGAAGCCGGAGTCAAACAGGTTCGATTCGGTCAATACAAAACCGATATCGCCAGAATGGTTTTTGATTTGACTGATAATTTTCAATATATACATTCGTATGACAAAAACCTTTTAACAATTATAATCGTTAAAAACGATGTTTCGATTAAGCCGAACGTAAAGACGGATGAACGCGTAGAACCTTCAAATACAACTACAACTCAAACCGATATTGCGCAGGCGCAGCAAAAAGAGGAACAAAAAATTGAAACCGCGAAAGTTTCAATTGAAAATATAAAAAAATCCGATGGTCTTGATTTGTCTGAAAATCAAAACGATTTTAAAAGGAAACCGCCCGAACCGGCGGAATCAATACGTCAAACCGATACGATAAAAATCGAAAAAAAAGACAGTCTTATTTCTTTAGATTTAAAAGAAGCGGATTTGCAAAACGTTTTAAGATTATTGAGTCAATCTGCGGGAATGAATATAATCGCAAGTTCGGATATTACCGGCAAAGTTACTGTTTCTTTAAAAAACACGCCTTTAATAAAGGTTTTAGACAGCATATTAAAAGTAAACGGATACGCGTATATTATTGACGGAAATCTTATAAAAGTAGTTCCGGCAAACAGACTTACAAGTATGCCCGAACCGTATCAAACAAAGATATATAAAATTCAATACGCCGCCGCGGACGAAATAAATAAACCGCTAAAATCAATAATGTCGCCTAACGGAACCGTAGAGGTTCTGCCTTCGTCGAATTCAATAATGCTGACGGATTTGAGAGAATATCTTGAGAAAGCCGAATCCGCTTTAAAAATTCTTGATTCTAAAGATATATGGGA
The DNA here is from genome assembly GCA_036733285.1 of bacterium. Classification (GTDB taxonomy): domain Bacteria; phylum JAGOBX01; class JAGOBX01; order JAGOBX01; family JAGOBX01; genus JAGOBX01. The sequence goes on along the minus strand of DAINAU010000042.1, from coordinate 4,627 downwards.
AAAAAGGAAAGAAGGATTTTACGAAGAAACCAAAATAATCAAATTAAAATATGTTATAGCTTCAAACGTAAAAAACATTCTGTTAAAAATGTCTTCGACCCGTTCGGGAATAGTCGAAGCCGACGATAATATAAACGCTTTAATAATAACCGGCGTTAAGGAATACGTCAATCAGGTGTCGGCGATAGTATCCAACATAGATATTACGACGAAAAAAGACGTGGAAAAATTTCTGACTAAAATATATATTTTAAAATACTCGAAAGCCGACGAAGTCAAGGAAGCGGTAGAAAAAATTTTTAATTCGCAAATAGCTTTGACTGCCAATAAAAATAATTTTTTCAAAATAGTCGTGGATCCGCGGACCAATTCAATAATCGCAACAACGAATATCGAATCTTTTTTAGATAAAGCGTCTGAAATCATAATAAGTCTCGACAAACCGTTGAAACAAGTTTTGATAGAGGCAAAATTTATCGAAGTCGGATTAGACAAAGACAACAGTCTTGGAATTAATTGGTCGCAATTCGGAAATGTGAACATACAATCGTCGGAAGAACTCATAACGTTCAACGTCAAAGACTGGAAACCGGCTTACGGAACATTGTCAGTAAAACAGTTTAATCTTGTTTTAAAAAATCTCGATTCAAATTCAAATCTGAATCTTCTTTCTTCTCCAAGAATCACTACGCTCGACAATAAAAAAGCGTCCATAAAAATTTCGGACAATATAATAACCGACGTTCAAACTACCGAATCGCAGTCCGGCAATATAACGCAAACTCCGATACGCACTGAAGTCGGCATTATTCTTGAAGTCTTGCCGCATATTAATAACGACACTTTTATAACGCTCGAACTCGCGCCTCAAGTCAACGAAGCGAGAGCTTCGGTTTTATCCACCGGAAATGTAGATATAATAAAAAGAGAAGCAAAAACAACGGTAGTGGTTCAAAACGGCAATACGATTGCGCTCGGCGGGTTAATTAAAAACGTAGTCAACACTACAAACGCGGGAGTTCCATTTTTGAATAAAATCCCGCTTGTGAATTTATTTTTCGCTCACAGAACGACTTCGGTAAAGAAAACCGAACTTCTTATTTTTATAACCCCGACAATAATTGACAATACAAACGTAATTTCAGATAAGGAAAAAGATTATCTTGACAGGGCGAACGAACAAACAGAACATTTGCCTGTTGACGTGATGGAGTATTGAAAGTTGAAGAGATAAAAAAAATTAAAAGTTTGCGCGTTCAAAAGTTGGAAGGTAGAAAGGTTAAAAAATGAAAATGGAAAAATCTTGGGATGTTACGTTTTTTTGTTTAATGCAACGATATTTTTTATTAAATAAAAAAGGAGACGTTATTGATTAATTTGGAAAACGAAGAATTATTAAAAATAATACAAGAATCTATTGAAGACAAAAAAGGATTTGAAATCGAGATAATTGAAATCGGCAAATTTACGACTATAGCGGATTTTTTTGTGATTGCCGAAGGCAATTCGCAAAGGCATTTAAAAACTCTCGCTGAAGAAATCTCAGTCAGAATAAAAAAAAGCGGAATTCATCCAATATCAATCGAGGGAATCCGCGACGACAGCGGCTGGATTTTAATTGATTACGGAAGCGTTGTCGTCCATTTATTTCTTGAAGAAAAAAGGAAAAAAGTCAAGCTCGAAGAATTTTGGAAAACGGAAATAAAAAAAATAAAAAAATAGGTTGAATTTTCGAGCGAATAATTTTAAAATAGAACCAATCTATAAACTAATTATATTTAAATAAATTTAGCAAAATATTTTTGGAGGACTTTATGAAACATATTCGCATAATAGCCTTTTTATCGGCGGTAATATTTTTATTTGCCGGATGCGCGGGATTAAATCAGGGGAGTTTGGGAAAAATTCCCAATTCTCAGTTTGTTCAAAAAGATTTTAACGCCGAAGTAATCGAATCGGCTGCGCGCGAAGCGGCTTCGCAAATAGTAACCGTTCCATTACTGAAACAGGATAAAAAATATATCGTTATGTCGCTTGAAGACGTCGAAAGAACCGACTGTCCTTTGAACTCGCTTATCGAAGACGCGATTATATCTTCATTAACTAAAAGCGGGTTTTCGGTATATGAAAGAGATAAAGACGTATTAACTCGATTGGCTTATCAGGAAGGCGGAGAAAAATTAAAATCATTCACTTTGCCGCCAGCCGGCGAACCGGAAAAGACAAAATCCGAACTGCCGAAATACGACGTGGATTACGGAAAAAAAATGCAGATAGTTCCTGCAAAAGTAAATCAGGATCTCGGAACCGGCGCTATAGAAACAAGCGATTTCGTGATATCGTATAGAATACTCGAATCGGGCGTCAAATATTATAAGATTGCGGAAAGAGACGAATCCGGAGCATATCAGATTAAGCGCGCGGCGCTTGTTAAATTAAGCGTCAGAATAACCGATTCCAAAACCGCAAAAATTATTTGGGGCGACGTTTTATCGGGATTAATAGAAGATTTGGTTCCAAGAAGCCAGGTGAAATATCTTGAAAAAACAGGATATGATTTTTATCAATACACCTTGCCTCTTCAAAAAAAGTAACACATAATTTTTATTGATAAGGAGAAAAGTCCCGTGATAAAAAAAAATATTTTACCGGTAATCCTAATAATGACTGCGTTATTTGTATTTTTTTCAAATTCGCCGGCGGAATGCAATCAGACATTGTTTCAAGACAATTACGCATACGCGGTAAAACTCTTAAATTCTGGAAAATACGACGCTGCGGCGCTTGAATTTAAAAGTTTATTGAGCAAAACCGATAATATGGAATGGACTTCCATTTTACTTTATATGACAGGACAAAGTTATTACAAACTCGGAAATTTTCGCGAATCAAAAATATATTTGGAACGAGTCGTTAAAAATTATCCGAAATTCAAATTCTTAATTTTTGTCAAAGAAATGCTTAACGATATTAATCAAAAAATTCCTGACGCGGAAACCATCGATAAGTCGCCGAGCGATAAAGACGCCGGTAAAACATCAGCGAGAATTCCGGCAAAAACCGAATCTATCATAATAAACAATCAAACTCAGACCATAGAAAAAGAGGATAAAAGCCAGACCGATTTGAATTCCGAAGAACTTTCCAAAATTTATAAAATTGATAAATTGATAAAAGAAGGCAACGATTATTTTAATAACGGTAATTTTGAGAAAGCCCTTGAATCATATAAAAACGCATACGATTTGGACGAAGAAAATTCGGTTACCAAATTCAATCTCGGAGTTACACGTATGAAACTCGGAAATTATGCGGAAGCAAACGCATTAATTGAAGAAGTATATAAAAAAAATCCGGAAGACGCCGAAGCTCTCAAATATGTCGCTTATACATATTTAAAATTGGATAAACCGGTTTTATCATTAATATATTGGAAAAGACTTATAAGAATATCTCCCAACGACGAATTTGCCGCGGCAAACATAAAAAAAATCGAACAAATGGTTGAGATGAAATAATTTTTTACAACGAGGTAGAAATAAATGAAAAAAATTTTCAGCGTAGTATTAGTAGTATTAGCGGTTATATTATTAAGCGCGGCAAGTTACGGTTTTAACAGGCTTGACGGAACAAACGTAAAAAGTTCAAAGGTTTTATATAAAGGAGAAATGATATTGGAAGGTTCATTTGATTATATGCCTTCAATAAAACCGGCGGCTCAACAATCCGACTTTTCGCTTGACGTTTTATCAATACCTTTTGATTTCAGAATGGGTCTTTCAAAAAACAGAGAAATAGGATTTGAAATGCGCATTGACAATCAGAAAACCGAATTAGGAAACGAATCGTCAAACAGGACTACGCTTTCAAAAATAGGAATAGCTTCAAAAACTCGAGTTTGGAAAGATTTGTCTTTCAGATTGGCGGCAGGCTATTCAATGAACGGAAACAGTTATTATTCCGCCGACGGAATTTATGCGTCCGGAATGTTTTTATACGATTATACAATTGAAGCCGGTTCTATTTTGGTTAATCTCGGATACGAATACGCAGAAGGCAAATTCGATTTTTTTGAAGACGGCCCGGAGTTAAACATTAAAAATAGATTCATTTACGGAATAGCGTATAATTACCCCGCAATGAAAAAATTGAATTTAATCCTTGAATATTCAGGCGCTCAAAAATACGCTTCCGAATTTAAAAATCTTGGCGAGATTTCGCTTGGAGCAAAATATAAACTCGACGCCGATATAATATTAACCGGAGCTTTATCATCGGGAGTTCAGGACGGCAGCCCCGATTTAACTGCGAAAATCGGATTTCAAAAACTCTTCGGAGCTCTTAATTTTACTAACGAATATTTAAAACACAGATGGAAAGAAAGCGCTGAGGAACCTCAAAAAACGAAAGAACCTAAACAATACCCTAAAAAAATATGTCCTGTATGCGGCTATGAAGCTGAGAGCGATGAAAATTATTGTCCTAATGATGGAACAAAACTCGAATTTGTAAAAGATATTCAGGATAATAAATGCGGAGTTTGTTTAAACGAACTTCCGGAAAACGCTAATTTTTGCCCGTATTGCGGCGCCACAGTAAAAAAAACAGTTTTCAAAGAAACTCATAA
>DAINAU010000041.1:0-27618 GCA_036733285.1 bacterium | reverse complement strand
ATGCCATTCATCCGCCGAGTAGAACTCGGCGGTTTTCTGGCATTTTCTATAAATTGCGCCTTAATAAGACACTGTAATTTATATAAGTTTCAAAGCTCTTTAATATATATTCATGCCGTAAATACAAAAAATTTATTGATAAAATACTAAGCGGCGGCGGAAAAATGCGATTCTTGCAATTTTATCGCTCCGGCGAAGCGGTTTGTATAAAAACAGAAAGGTAATCTTTTAGTTTTTTGAAGCTATTCGATTTGTTTTTATAATCTGCAACCGCGAACGCGGTTGAATTTTAAGTAACCGCAGGTAGCCTGCGCGAAGCGCAGGCAAATCTGCGCGAAGCGCAAAAAAACCTGCGGTATTACAAACTTGAAGAAACAACACTGAAAGGGTTGTATTTAATGCTGTCTTGAAATTCGACCCTTATCAGGGTCGTTTGTTTATTATTTTATTAACCGTTGATTTCATCAACGGCTATGTGAAATTTGACGCTTTCAGCGTCATAATCCCGAAAACCGCATAAGGATTTTGAAAAATTGTAAAAACAGAGCAAAATACTTATTCCTGCAAATTTTTCAAAATCTCAAAAATATACCAAAAAGTTTTCGGGTTTTTAGAAGTTTTAACATAAATTGCGATTTTAAATCGCAATAATACATCTATGTTTTAAAAAACTTCGCTTTACGTTTAATGCATTATCCGGGATAATTACTCTTATTTTCATTTCAAATAATTTTTTGTTAATATTCAGGTCTATTCATAAAAAACCGTTAAAACGGTTTAAAAAAGTAGCTGAATAGTAACAATTTTTTGCAATAATTACCGGAAAATTCCTACTAACGCCTCGAATACATTTGATTTGCCTGTCCCATTTTTTCCGGCAAATACATCAATAAAACTATTTCCGTCAAAATTCAATTCAAAATTTTTTAAATTTTTACATTCGCTTATGAAAATGTATTTTAATCTCATACTGCCGCCTGCGCTAAAACTGAATTGAATAATTCGGTCTGTTTTGAGGTTGATGAAATTATTTGTTGGCTAAGAGTATCGCATAATGTCATAAGATTATCAATTTTTTTGACAATGCGGCGCTGCTCTGGTAGCGGTGGTAAACCGATAATTATTGAACCAATTATGCTTTGACTTATAGCAGGGACAGAAGTTCCTGATTGATATTTAGAAAAATCAAACGAAGATAATATGTGATAAGCCCAATTTAAATCAATGTTTTTATATGGCTTTATTCCTAAACAATTATTATCTATTGCAGTTTGTCTTGATAAAATACGTCTTTTATTAGTAGCTATAGCGCCACCAATTTTAGGAAATATTATTGTTCCCGCATTATGAATATTAATTTTATATTCATTGGCCAGTTCTTTTGAAATTGTATTATTAACAATGTTTATATATTTTTCATTTCCTGGCAAATTCATATCACTAACTTTACATAAAAAAATTTCTGAATCTTTAGTCCCTTGAATATTTAAAGGAAAACCAGAACCTATTGCCCAGTTTCCTAAGTTGATTAATCTGACAAATTCCCAGCCATTAGGTAATTCGTAAGGGATTTCTTCGGATTTAATCGGCGGAAGAGTTTTTTGTTCTTTTAGTTTGCCGTCTTTGATTAATTTTTTTTTTTCTTTTTCGATTTCGTTTAAGAGTTCGCTTGCCGGTTGGTCATTCGGATTTTGCGGAACAATTTTTCCCTGCATCGCAAGTTGAAGAATAATTTTTTTCAATTCGTCAATATTTTCCGAAACTGAATATAATTCATTAAAATTGCGCGTGATAAATTTCCACGAAGTATTCAAGTCTTTTTTCTCTTGTGAATTAATTAAACGATTCAGAGCCGAAGCATTTATTTCTCTCCGCTTTTGAATTCTCTCGTTTCGATGTTTTTCCAATGTATCGCAAAGCGCCATTAACTGATCAATTTTTTTAACAATGCGTTTTTGCTCGGAAAAAGGGGGCAAAGGGATTAGAAATTTATTTATATTTGTCATACTTAAATTAGCCCGAGCATTATCAACTTGCTTATCATACATATACGAAATACATATCGCACTATTTAAAAAAAACAATAAAAATTTTAAATCTATAAATTTATCATGTTTTAATAATCGTATTAAACAAACTGCTTGATTAATATTTGCTATTTCATCTAAGTCATAATACGCAACACGCCCAATCGAAGCTCCAACAATATTCATTAAAACATCGAATTTCTGTAAGATGGATCTTGGCTCAATGTCGTTAAATTTATTTTCAACATATTTTTTATTCTTAAATTTTAATTTATAATTATCAACATTTTCGCTTGTAATAAATAATATACCATTCATGGAATCTGTATAATTCACACCTTGCCAATTTGGCGAAGAGCCTTTTGTAATTAAACTTGATGCATCCCCTAATCTAACCCATTCCCATCCTTTCGGCAAATCGTAAGGGATTTCATTTTTAGTAATCGACGGTAGCGGTTCTTGTTTTTTTATTTTGCCTTCTTTGATTAGCCGTTTTTTTTCTTCAGAAATTTTTTTGAGCAATTCGCTTGCCGGCTGGTCATTCGGATTCTGCGGAACGAGTTTGCCTTTCATAGCGAGCGTCAAGATAAGTTCGCGCAGTTTTTTTATACCGTCCGGCGTTTCAAGCGCAGTATCAAAATATCGTTGTAATAATTTCATTACTTAGAGCTCCCGAGCGCTTGCATTAATTCCATTTTAAGCGCGTCGCGCGTAGCGGAAAGCTGTTTGGAAATTTCTTCATATTCTTTCATTAATTCTTCCGGAGCGCGATGCGTTATTTCTACAATATGCGGATTCTTAAAATCAAGATTAAAATTTTTAGCTTCAATATCTTTGGCTGAAACTTTCCACGCGTATTCATTTTCTTTGCGTTTATTCCACCATTTTTTTTCGCGTTCAAATTCTTCAATAGTCAATGGTTTTCCGCGCGAATATGATTTATACCCTTCAGGATACGGATGTTCAAAAAACCAGACATTTTTCGTTGTTCCGCCTTTATCAAAGAAAAGAATATTTGTGTTGATACCGGTATAAGGGCTGAATACGCCTTTCGGCAGACGGACGATTGTATGCAGATTAAATTCCTCAATCAATTCTTTTTTCAGCGTTGTTTTTGCGCCTTCGCCGAAAAGAAAACCATCGGGCAGCACAACCGCGGCGCGTCCTGTATCGTATTTTAATCTATGCATAATCAGCGCCATAAATAAATCTGCGGTTTCGCGCGTCTGATATTTTTTCGGAAAATTATTTTCAATGCCGTATTCTTCCATCCCGCCAAAGGGCGGATTAGTTATAACAATATCAACCCTGTCTTTAGGTCCGTAATCTTTCAGCGGTCTGCTGAGCGTATTATCATGCCGGATATTTGTCGGCACATCAATATCGCGCAGCATCATATTAGTTATTGCAAGCATGTGCGGCAGCGGTTTTTTTTCAACGCCGAAAATCGTTTTGTTTAAAATATCCTTATCGCTTGAATTATTAATCTGTTTTTTCAAATGGTCAATTGCCGATGTTAAAAAACCGCCGGTTCCGCAGGCGGGGTCAAGTATTGTTTCGCCTAATTTCGGATTGATTATATCAACCATAAATTGCGTAACAGCGCGCGGCGTATAATATTCGCCGGCATTGCCCGCAGACTGAAGGTCAGCCAGTATTTTTTCGTAAATGTCATTAAAAAAATGACGGTCGCTGGACGAATTAAAATCAAGGTCATTTTGAATTGTATTCACAACCTGACGCAGCAGAGTTCCTGATTTCATATAATTATACGCATCTTCAAAAACGCCGCCTACCACTTTTCCATGCGCTGAAACTCCTGCAGTGGTCGCTAACCGTTTTAAAGCCGGAAACAATTCATTATTAACAAAATTAATTAATTCTTCGCCTGTGATACCTTCAGAATCCGCCGCCCAGCTTGACCATTGAAAGCGCGTTTGCAACGGCGATTTGTAACTTTTTATAGTAACCTTCCATTCCTGTTCTTTATCGTCGAATATTTTTAAAAACAGCAACCAGACCATCTGGCTTATACGCTGCGCGTCGCCGTCAACGCCGACATCTTTGCGCATTATGTCCTGTATTGTTTTAACTAATGTAGCAATGGTCATTAAAATTTCTCCTCAATTCACATTCATAATTCACAATTATTTTAAATTCACCGTTCATAATTAATTCTTTATTCGTTCAATTCGTGGTTAAATGTTTTTTTTCTAACCACTAATCTTACTTATCTAACGAATTAAATTCAAAATATTAATTAAATTATTAATCACATCCATTCCCTGTTTATTTATTTTTCACAGGGAACTGAGGTGAACTTATGTAAACTTTATAAAACTCTAAAGAGTAAATTCCATTTCGCATCCATTCAGATCAATTTTAAAAAATTAAGTTTAATCTGTTCAATCTGTTAATATCAGTGTTAAAATTTCTTAACACTGATTATTATAGATTTAACGGATGCAACTGATTTTTTAACATAATTTATAGATTCTAATAAATCTGCCAATTTTTCCTCATTCGTGTTCTATAAATTTTTTGGGTGCGGTTATGCTGCTCTGAGTTAATTCGTGTCAGCCCTACGGTTTTGAAAACAAATTATTATGCGTTGTAAAGCGCCTGCTCCAATTCCAAAAGCGCATTTTGATATTTTTCAAGACCGCCAAAAAATTTAATTATTTCGACAGGCGTACCAAAATCAGTAAAAGGATTCACAGTAAGAATCTTAGTTTCTTCAATATGAATTACTCCTTCATCCGCGTATTTATCAAGTAAAGCGCCCAATACTTTACGCGCTTGTTCGCCGTATTTTGTAAAGTAATTTCTTTTTTTTACATTTTCAGCGCGTTCTCTGCGCGTCAGCGGCGGCATATCCCAAGCGATATGACACACAATATCAAACGGATCAAGTTCTTTTCCTATTTCCTGATTCAACGCGTCAAAGAAAACTCCTTGATTCGCGAGTTCTTCAATTATAACCTGCTTTTTTTCAACGCTATTCCATTTTGTCAGAAAATCATTTAATGATGCGTATTCCTGAAACAGCATTTTACGCGTGTAATCTTTCAATGATTCGGTTATCAGTCTTCCGTTCGCGTCAAAATATTGAACGCGTTCTGAAGCGATAGAAACTTCGACATTTGAAACAAAATATTTTTTGACTTTATTTTTATCAATTAACAAATCTTGAACATTAAAAGTATTAATTGAATCATCGTAAAAATTTTCCGCATTTTCATCCTTTTCATTTTCTGACAATTGAGTATCGCTAATATTATTCAAGTCTTCAATATCATCGGGCGGCACAGGCGATTCATTGTTTTTCGGCGCGTAAATCACAACCGGATCTCCGTCAAAATCAGGTCTGGCAAAAATTTCTGTGGTTTTTTTGAAATCCATTATTGTAAAATAAAATTTATTGTAATCCTCATTAATCCGCGCGCCGCGTCCAATGATTTGTTTGAATTCTGTTACTGATTGAATGCGCTGGTCAAGAACAATCAATTTGCATGTTTGCGCGTCAACGCCTGTGGACATAAGTTTTGATGTTGTAGCAATAACCGGATAGCGCGATTCAGGAAAAATAAAATTATCCAATTCCATTTTGCCTTCTTCGTTATCGCCGGTTATACGCATAACATATTTTGAGCTTTGCGCGATGAGATCGGGATTTTCATTTACGAGCGCCTGCCGCATTCTTTCAGCGTGGTCAATATTATCGCAAAAGATAATTGTTTTATCAAAACGGTTTGTCTGCTTTAAAAATTCTGTAACTTTTTTTGCAACAAGCTCGGCGCGTTTTTCCAATACAAGCGTTTTATCAAAATCTTTTTGATTATAAATGCGGTCTTCAATTTCATTGCCGTATTTATCAAGCATACCTTTGTCGGGCCGCCAGCCCGTTAAATCCTTGTCAATATCAATGCGCACAACTTTGTAAGGCGCTAAAAAACCGTCCTCTATTCCTTGCCGTAATGAGTATGTATAAACCGGTTCTCCGAAATAATCTATGTTTGAAATTTCTTTTGTTTCTTTTGGCGTGGCAGTTAGTCCAATCTGCGCGGATGAAGTGAAATATTCCATAATCTGGCGCCAGTTTGAATCTTCGGCTGCGCTGCCGCGATGACATTCGTCAACTACTATCAAATCAAAAAAATGCGGACTGAATTGTTTATAAATATTCCGTTCTTCTTCGGAACCGGTTACCGCCTGATACAATGATAAATAAATTTCATACGATTTATTTGCCTGCCGTTTTTGAATTTTTGTCATTGCCGAACCAAACGGTTTAAAGTCATTTGTCATTGTCTGGTCAACCAAAATATTTCTATCAGCCAGAAACAGAATACGCTTTTTCGTTTTTGATTTCCACAAACGCCAGATTATTTGAAACGCTGTGAATGTTTTGCCTGCGCCGGTAGCCATTACAAGCAAAATTCTATTTTGACCTTTTGAAATTGCCTCGATTGTTTTATTGATAGCAAGCAATTGATAATAACGCGGAACTTTGTTGCCGCCATCGCTGTAATAATCCTGAACTATTATCTCTTCCTGCTCTTTTGTAATACCTTTTTGAGACATCCATAAATTCCATAAAGTTTCAGGCGAAGGAAATTCATCCATACTTATTTCTCGTTCAATAACGCCGTCTGAGGCGATAGAATTATGAAAAAGAAAACCATCGCCGTTTGAACTGAATGCAAATGGAACCTGCAATAATTCAGCATACCCAATCGCCTGCTGCATTCCGTCAGAAATAGTATGAGTATTATCTTTAGCTTCAATAACTGCTATAGGAATATTCGGTTTGTAAAAGAGAACATAATCAGCGCGTTTATTTTTCGCGCGCGAATGCAGTTTGCCGCGGACAATTATTCTGCCGTTAGTTAATGAAAATTCTTCGCGAACCTGAGTAAGCAAATCCCAACCGGCTTTTTCAATGGCGGGCGTTATAAATTTTGAACAAATATCGCGTTCCGAAAGGTCTTGTTTATTCATAATTTTTAAAGTTATTCAATTCTAAATTGCTATGACGCTTATTGAATAAATAAAAATTATATTTTACTATTAAATAAAATGGAAGCAAGTAAATATTATCAAAAGAAAAACAGCGTTGAAAACTGATAACGATTCGCCGTATATGTCGTATTGTTTTTCAATGTTGATTTAAAATCAAAAAGTTCCGCGCACAATAATAATCTCGAAGTTACATTATACCCGAAATTAATAAATTTAGGCTCATTCTTTTTATATTCTAAATCCGTTATTGTTGAAGGTTTATTACGCGCCAATCCATATCCGGCATTACAATAAAATTTTTCGGAAAAATATTTTGTCAGTTGAATATATCCGCCATAACCTTCAACCGCCGACATTTTTGATTCTGAATAAATGGAGCCGCCTAAGTCGCCTGCGTTTCTCGCCGAAAATAATTCGCCGATAATTTTAAACGATTTTTTATAAGGCAGAACAAATTCAAAATTAAAAGCCGAGCAGGCGTCAGTATCGCCGGAATAATTATAATAATCCGCGCCTAACGCAAACTGCGCTTTATTAAAAACAAGAAAATCCAATTCTTTTGAAATTCTGCATTGATAACGCAGTTGTCTTTCCTGACTTTTTGGAATACCGTATCTTACATCGGTTGACTGCCTTAATATTCCCGCTTCAATTATATAGGAATTTATTTTTTTGGTTATACGAAACTGCGGCAGCCGGACAAAAAGATTTCCGCCATATATTAAAGCGCCGGCGTTCAGCATTGCGGGTTCAGTCTGTGAAATAATCATTTCAGTCTGCCCGAATATAAAATTCCAATCTTTATAGTCGGCTTTGCCGTATGCCTGTTTTATCTGGATACGCGCATTGGAAACGGCGTTTTCTTCGCCTGCAAAATCAATTTCAAAACGGCCTTGAACTTTTATATCATTTTCTATTGGCGCAAAAATATTTATGCCAAACCGCGAGGTATGCGCGTTAAAATTCAAATCGCCCGTCTTAAAATCAGGGTTAGCTTTATACTGCGTTATATACGCTGGATTTTTATCCGTGTAAAGAAGCGACGCATTAATAAATCCGTAAATTTTAAAATCAATATTCGCCGGCAAATTTCCGGAATGAACCGGCGTTGATAGATAAATTATAAAAATAATAATTAGATTGAACAAAAACTTCATACCATATCCTTTTAATCCGAAAATTGCATAAGGATTTTGAAAAATTGTTCAGACAGCATAGAATACTTGTTTTAGACAATTTTTCAAAATCTTAAAAACATATTATCGACTTTATTAGACAGCTCCATATTTTTATGGATTGGTGTTTTAAAACCAATTCTATTTCCTTACCAAAAAATGTAAGCCGTCTGAAGTATAGTATGGTTTTGTTAATAAAAATTTAAATTTTTCAGAGGCAAATAACGAAGCTATTTTATTGGCATAAAATTGGCAAAACACAACATCAATTTTTTTGCTGAAAAGAGCCGGAAATTTTGCTTGAGATTCAAGCGATATAAACTCAAAATTAATATTTAATAATTTCCCTATTTCCGCGAGAAGCGCAGTATTATAACCGGCAGGTTTCCCGTCGGCGGCTATATAATCAAGCGGGGCATAATCTCCGAATACGCCCACATAATAAGTTTTAGCGCCCTCAATTTTTGGAATATCAATATTTGAAATTTCGTTTGTTGCCGATAAATTTGTTATCCATTTATCTTCAAGCGTTTTTAATGTTCCATTTTCCTGTAAAGTTGTTATAGCGCTGTCCAGTTCATTTTTTAAATTAATGTCTTCAGCGCGAACCACCATAAGAACTGAGCATTCGCCTTTTTCATTTTGAGGTATAGTTATTAAGTCATTATTTCTCTTTATCGCATAATCAGCTTCAATTTTCATACATGGCGCTGCGTCAATTTTGCCGGCTTTTATAGCGGCAACCATATCTGTAGCTTTATTAAAAAACAAAACTTCTTTTGGCGCGCCGCCAAATTCTTTCGCCAGTATGTCTTTATAAGTTTCAGCCGAAACGGGTCCTGAAAGCATTCCAATAACTTTGCCTTTCAAATCAGACATATTTTTTATTTTTTCCGTATTTTTATCGCTGCATCCTGAAAAACATATTGCAATGACCGCTGCTATTGTTATTATAAATATTAATTTCTTTTTCATAAAACAACTCCTAAAATTTAATTATTAATTTATTTCTGCCGTTTTCAAATATATGTTCGCATTTTTTAGATATCTTGCGGACAAGCATCATCCCTAATTCGTCATTTTTATCAGCTCCCTTTGTAAATGGATTAAACTCGTCAGCCGTATAAAATAGATATATTGAAACTTCCTGTTTTTCATCAGAACATTCAATTATAAATTCCATTTCCGGCGGTAAAGTTTTATAAGATTGGTCGAATATTTGCATAATCATTTCTTCAAGCGCTAACTGAACATTAAAAATCTGTTTAGCAGTCAGATTATACTTTTGGCAAAAAATTTCTATTTGCGCATTCATCGCCACCATATCAAAATTTTTAGCGCGTATTTCAAAATTAAATACTTTCAGTTTTTCGATAAACGCCCTTGTCTTCTCTTTTTTCGGATTATCAAAAATATCCGCGACTATGCCTTCTTCGTAGATGCCGCATTCGTCCATATAGAACACGCGATCTGCAATATCTTTTGCAAATTGCATTTCGTGCGTAACGATTAACATTGTAAGTCCGGTTTTAGCGAGTTTTCTGATAATCGATAAAACCTCGCATATCATTGCCGGATCGAGCGATGACGTCGGCTCGTCGAACAATATTATTTCCGGTTCCATTGCAAGACACCGCGCAATAGCGATTCTCTGCTGCTGGCCGCCTGATAATTGATGCGGATAATTTTTAGCTTTAGCCGTTAAACCAACCATTGACAAAAGTTCCATCGCTTTTTGTCCGGCGATTTTTTTATCCTGTTTTTTTACGCGTATCGGAGCAAGCGTAATATTATCCAATACATTCAAATGCGAAAACAGATGAAAGCCCTGATAGACCATTCCCATTTTTTCGCGGATTTTATTTATATCAATTTCTTTTTTAGTTATGTCGATTCCATTAATAAATATACTGCCGCAATCCGGTTTTTCAAGCATTGCGATTGAACGCAGAAACACGCTTTTCCCGCTGCCGGATTGTCCTATAATTGCGATACACTCGCCTTTATTAATTTGCGTATTGATATTTTTTAAAACTTGCAAATTGCCGAAACGCTTTGACAAACCGCTGATTTTAATCATTTAATATCACCGCGGTTTTATTGATTGAAAATAAACCATAAACCAGATAAGATAAACCGAGATAAAGTAAAACGCCTAAAAACAAAGCAAAAAACGGGTCGCCTGTTCGGCTGCCGATATTATTCACAGCGCGCGTTAAATCGGTAATTGTTACATAACCGACAACTGATGTCCATTGAATCAAATTAATAATCGCGCTTTGAAAAACCGGTTTTGCTATTCTTCCGGCCTGCGGCAAAGTTATAACAAAAAACGCTTTTATCTTGGAAAAACCAAGCATTCGCGCAGCTTCCAACTGTTTTTTATCAACCGCCTCAAGCGCTGAACGCATTATTTCCGCAATATGCGCGCCGCTGTTCAGAGCAAATGCGGCAACTGCAATAAACACGGCATCAATTCTAATATCTGCAAATACAACATAATAAAGAATCATTAAAAGAAGCAAAACCGGACTGCCGCGCATTACCGAAATAATAATTTGCGAAATCAGTTTTAATATTTTTATTTTCGACATTCTAAACCGGCATAAAATTCCGCCGATAATAGCGCCGAACAATAATCCTAAAGACGATATTAAAATAGTTATCCAAAGCCCTTTTAAAACAGTCAGGTATGCGTCGCCCGCTATTAAATTATTATAAAATGAATTTGAAATTATTTTAAAAAAATCTATCATCAAATTGTTGTAATCTTATTTTTTTGAATTCAATAATTTTGAAACCGGACTTTGTAAATCATAAATATTCGCGCTTTTTTTTAAAAGCGATTTAAAAAGCAAATGATCAACCGCGACTAATTCTTTTATCGAGCGGCAGTCATCAAAATATCCGGCTGCAATGCTATTCATTATTTCGTTTCTATAATTTATAAATCTGTCCGAATACGCGATTTTTGCAGTTGACAACGCGAGCGTATGATAATCTAACATTCTATAACACAATAATTCAGTCTTATTCAATTTATAAACCGGTATCGCCCTGTCCAAATCGTGTATAGCGCAATAATTTTTATTTATTGAAATATTCGTTAATTGGAAAAGCGTATTCACATAGCCGCAGTTATGAAAATTTCTTAATAATTTTCCACATTTTTTTATCAACAAACAAACATATTTTACTTTGGTTTTTAAATTTTGCAATCTTATTTTTTCAATATCGTTTTCGATTTTCTGGCGGACGCGTTCGTCAAATTTATCTTCAATGCCAAACAGCGCAAATCCGAGTTTTTGATTTTGAAAAATAAGATTATCAAAACAACCGTAACCTATCGGAACATTAACGGGCAAGTGTTTTTTTAACAATTTCAAAGTGTTGTAATATTCCCGTTTTGCAATATCAAAAAATAATCCGCCAATCGGATGGTTCTTTACAGGCGATATTGTCAAATCGCCTGTTTTACTGAATTTAACGCTGATTTGTCCGCTGGCTGTAAATTTCTGATAGCTCTTCAATATCGGCGGAAAAAAATTATTTTCCTCGTCAATAAATCCGGCGCCCTTTATTTTTACGGCATTAATCGTTCTGCCGCAAAAAATTATTTTTTCCGGCAGGTCAAGTATTACCGACCGCGTTCCGGAAAATCTGTCGCCGCTGTCCTGCCAAGTTAAAACTTTTTTTATTTTAATAAAAATTTCGCCGCAAATTTTATTTTTTATTAAAGCGTTTAAAATCAACATAAAATTATTAGTGCAGGATTTTATACATTCCCGGTAAAAAAGGTTCGTCTTCGGTGGGATCAGTTGACAATCCGCCGGCAATTAATTTTAATTCCTCCGGCGTCAATTCCGAGTTTTGTTTTTGTTTTGACGCGTTAGATTTTTTTTTAGTAGCGTTATTTTTAGTTTTTTGTGTTTTCATAGTTCCTCCCGGGTCGAGTTCACGAAAATAGAAAAAGCCAACCCCAAACAATAATTAACAAAATAATAAAAAATAAAAAATCTGTGTAAATCTGTTAAATCTGTAATCAATCAGCGTTAAAAAACATCTTAACACAGATGTAACATAGATTAAACTGATTTAACGGATGCGGTTATTTAATATTTTTAATTAAAAATTCATAATTACAGTTAAACTGTTTTTGTCCGATGTTTTGCTTCCATTGCCTAATAAATTGTTGAATTATTTTTTTTAGAATTTCCATTTCTTTGGACTGCGCCCGTTCCTCCCCCGTATTGTTAAAGCAAAAAATTGTGTTACTATTCAGCTACTTTTTTAAACAGTAAAAAATGCATCAGAAATGTATTAAATGAACTTCAGTTCCGCTCTTTGATACGTTTAAAAATGCTTTGCCACAGCATTTTTTACTGTTTTTTGTATATACAAGCTGAATAGTAACCAAAAAACACAATTAAATTTTCTACAATCCCGTTATTTAATACTTATAAATATGTAACAATAATATAAAAAGAGTTCAATTTAATTTAGATTTAATTCGTTCGATTCGCGGTTGTATAAAAAAAACTAAAAAATCTGATTAACGGTAATCAAGCGTTGCGGCAACTGATTTAATTATAACAACCGCATTCTTTTCTATGACAAATTCGCTTAACCCAATCTCGGAATTATTATTTCCCCAATCGTAAGTATAACCGAGCCGCGTCCAAGGAAATTTGTTTTGACCGTAATAAGACGATATTTTGTTTTCAACAAACCATTGAACATATTGATAAGAAGGCGGCGTATCATTTGAAAAATCAATTTCAGCTTTGCAGTCGCAAATCTCGCTGTCCGGGCTTGGTCTGAATAAATCCGCAGGTTTCACCCACATTTCAACAAACCATTTTTTTCCTGAATTATAAGGAAGCCCTAACAGTTGTTCATATCGTAATGTTTTTTGCGAAGTATCAATATGATTATCGGCGATAAATTGTTTCATTTCATACGGTATGCTTACCCAAGTTTTTCCCCAAACCAGAGCCATAGTTTCATTTTCATGACCGCAATAAGAATTATATTGAGTCCAAGTAAAAGTAAGAACATAAGAATCGCCATAAAACGTAGTCCGTTGCAAACTATCGTTGTCTAAAGAAATTTTAACAAGCGACGAGCAGATTTCGTCAGTTTCCGCTATTTTTGCGTCTTCAATTGCGCTCGCATATTGCGTTAAATAATCCGGCGCAGGAGAAATATCATTATTTTGACTGTCTCCGCATGCTGAAAAAGCTAACGCGACAACAAATGTTAAAAAAAAAAATTTTGTTAATATTTTAAATGTTAATTTTTTCATCAGTTTACCTTTTTCGATTTCGGAAAAACAACTATGTTTTAATTTTTTTTAATCTATAAAATTCATTTCGCTTTCGCATACGATTTTCCCGCTTCCTGATTGGCTGACGGTTCGGACATATGAGAAGACACTATTTTCCATTTTTTATTTTTCTTTTCCAAAACGCAAGTATATCTGTAATTAAAAACATTTTTTTCATTGCCGGTTGAAATGGAATAAGTAACATATCCGGAAACGCAGGCGGCGCTTGTATTATTCCATATCCGCAAATATTTTATTGAACACTTTAGTTTGTCCGCCTGAGAAAAATCCCGGCTCAAACCTTTCTTTAATTCTTTAATATTTTTTGCGATTTCATCTTTGCCCGAACCAAACATAAAAACATTTTCATCAACGCATTCAACGCCTTTTTCAATATTTTTAGCCGAATAAGCGTTAAACATTGATTTTAAAACGTCTTTAATTTCATTTTGAATTTTCAAATCATTCATCTTTTGCGCACTCCTAAGTTAAAGATTAAAAAATTGCGCCTTAATAAGACACTTTAATTTAATAGGTTTCAAAGCGCTTCAAAAAATATTCTTGCCATAAATGCAAGAAATTTATTGATAAGATTCTAAATTAACAATTAGAAACAATTAAATAAGTAACCGGAAGCAATCAAAAGTTTCAATTTTTTAAACCGCGGAATTGCAAATTCTTACAGCCGAACACATTTGCCGCAATAAAGCAAATCCGATTGAACTGTTTTTTTCAATCAAATACAGAAAATCCCTTTTTTGGATTTTAAAAAGTTTGACCGCAGTTGACGCCGTCACAGAATAAGGCATAAATTTATCGTCGAGGATAGATAACTCGCCGAAATAAGAATAATTTTTTATTACTTCTATAACCGAATTTTTCGATTTGATTTCTTTTATCAGTTCGCCGTTAACTACAATAAAAAAATCTTCAGACAAGGTGTTTTCTTTGCAAATTTCGGTATTTTCAGGGTAATTTTTTTCTTCAATCAAATTTGCGACGGCAGTAAGTTGTTCCGCTTCAAGCTGAGAAAACAAAGGCATTTTTTTTAAGAAAATAATTTTTTCCATTAATGGAATGGCTTCAGATTTTTCCGGCATAATAAAATCCTCCTCAAACAGCAATTTTTTCAGCATCTCAATATTATTCAAAGCTATTTTAACGTTTTCACAAACCAAAGAATTTTCCGTCGTCAATTTTTGCATTTGAATTTTTTTAGATTCATTTGAACTAAGTTCAATCAATTTTTTATTATAATCGTTAAGATACGACGTTAGCGGCTGTTCAAAATCAGCCGAACTCAATTCGCCCATAATATAAGCGCTACAAGCTCTGACCCAAGAATCGTTGTCATATAATAAACTTACAAGCGTTTTCTGGTATTTAACGTCTTCAAGCTTCCATAGTTTTTTTGCAGCTTCGATTATTTCAGTTTTTTCGGCAAATTCAAACAAAGGAATAAGGGCTTTAACTATTTTGGATTCGCCGATATTTTCAAGGGCTTCAATAGCGTTCATTCTAATATTTTTATCTGGATTATATAACTGAGTTTTAATCGAATTAATCAAAGCGGCGTCGTTTTTAATAACAAAAATTCTAAATACGACCCTCATAATAATTTGATTGTTATTTTCAAGTTTATTTACGAGCGGTTCGACCGCGTCTGTGAACGGTATTTTTTTTAGTTCGCGAATCGAAATCATATTTTCAAATATTTCTTTAATGTGAATTAACGCGCTGGAAACCGCGAAATCGTAATTTGCCGCGAAATCCCATCTCGCAATTAATTCAACGGACGCTTCCCACTCGAAAAGATTTTTTGAAGCGAGCATTTTTCCGAATATTTCAACGTTGTTTTTCGCGACAATCTCCAAAGAATCTACCGCCGCGTTTCTTATTGAATCGTCAATTTCAGTTAGTTGTTCGACTAAAAGCGCAAGCGCTTCTTCTTCCGAATTCTCCGGCAACGACCCGTAAAGTTCAGCCGTAGTTTTAATTGCCGCAATTCTAATAAAAAAGTTATCGTTGTTAATAAACGACAAAATAATTTTGTTAAATTTTTTAAATTTTAAAATTCCTATAGTTTCAACGGCTTGAATTTTTCGTTCAATAGAATCCGAATCAAGCATATATTCAAGAAGCGATTCGGATTTTTCATTAAATTGATAGCAACCGAGTTTGTTTAACGCTTTAATCGAATTAATTTTAACTTTATAATTTGAATCGTTCAGTAATCCGCTTATTTTTCCAATTATATCGCCGTTAACTTTTTCAAGATTTCCGAGCGTCAATACCGCAAGGGCTCTTGTCTCGGCGTCGTTTGAATCAAGCAAAGGAGAAATATATTTTACAATAGTCGAGCTTTTCATATTCTGGAGAAATTGAAGCGAAATCTTAATTACGTCCGGGTCATTAGACTGAAGAATTTCCGTTATAAACGATTCGTTCATCGAAGATTGAAGTTTCCCGAATAATTCGCTGGAATGTTCGAGAATATCGGAATTTTTTGATTTAATAGCTTCAGACAAAATTTTTATATATTCTTTTTTCGAATAAATCAAAATACCGCAGATAACAAGAGAAATTAAAATTGAAAACGCTGAAAACCCGAAAAAATCAAGAACTTCCCAAGCTATAAACAATCCGAAAACAAAACTTAAAATATTGCCGAGCGATTCGCTAACCAAATTTGAAATTGACATTATAGCGGTTCTGATTTTCATATCCACAGGTTTAAAAACAAGGGTATGAAGCGGCGGCATTACGAGATAATAGATGCTCTCGTTTATTAAAGCTCCGATTGATAAAACATATATATTAACGTCTTTGGTTAAGACAATGAAAAAAGTCGCGGCAAATCCAAACGCCGTAAAAATCATAGTATTCCATACGCCTAAAAAAAGAATGATTTTATTAATCAAAAAAAACGTCAGAATAATTGAAGCCGCCGCGTTTAAAGATTCGTAAAATCCGAAATATTGAGTTAGTTTTTCCGTGTCCGGAAAATTATATTCCGCAGCTATGTTAAACTGAAACAAGAAAAAACAGCGTAGCAAATTAAACATAATAAACATAGTTATTACGAGTTTAGAATACCGCGAATCTTTCAAGTATTTGTAATTTTCAGAAATAGTGATTTTTTCGCGGGCGTCGTCTTCGTTTCCGGAATCGAGAGATTTAGCGTATTTTTTTTGAATTAAATTCAGAAGATATAACGCGGCTCCTAAAAATAAAACCGCTGTAACATAAATATGCATAACTTTAAAATAACGGACGGCAGCCGTTAAAGCAAGACCGCCGGATATAACTCCGATATAATAACCGCCGGACAAATGAACAAGCAATCGTTTGCTTTCTCTGATAGTGAACATTTCCGACGCTATTATCCATATCAGAAAATTCACAATATATACTGAAAGAAACGTGGAAATAAAAATATAACTCGTTAAAATTTTATAAAATACCTGCGTTTGTCCGCCGTTTATACCGGTTTTTAAAAAAAGAAACCAATTAACCGCGATTATGATTATTGAAAAAAACAGAGCCCGTTTAGTCGAAAGATAAATATTTTTTCTGTTCACAAAATTATTTAATCCCAAAAGGAACGGCAATTGAAGCAGTCCTATGCCAAGAAACATATAAGGCAAAGACGCCGGACCCACTACGACGTTGAATATTGAATTGGTTATACTGAAAGCGAGAACCATCGTTATTCCCATTGGAATACAAAGGCATAGAAGCAGAAAAACTTTATTTGCTTCTTCTTTTCTTATTTCCATCAAGGCAAGAACCGCTTTTATAATTTTTAAAATTTTTGTTTTCATTTTTTTGGTCCGGTTTATGTGGAAATTTTATTCTTATTTTAAAGTTATGATGTATTTGGGTTCTAATTTTACAGGACAATACATTTTTTTTGCAATTCTTAACGATTCGATTCCCAAATCCTGTTCATCATTAATAAATTCAGCATCATTTAATTCCATGGAAGACGCAAACTTATGTTTTAAAAAAGCGAATATTCCTTTATATATTTTATCGGCTTTTGCAATATGCATAAGTCCGGTAGACCGGTTTAATCTTTCGCCAACTATATAACCCGCGATTTTTCCGTTCGCATAAACTGAAACTCCGAATAAATCAAGTTTTTCAAAATTTAAAAACAAATCGATATTGGCATTCATTTCATAGCGAGTCAAATCGCCTAAAATATTCGAATTAATTTCATTTTCAATAAAAGCTATACAATCTCCGGTAATAGAACGGTTAATTTCCGAAAATTGAAAATCATATGTTTTAACAAACTGATTAAACTGTCTTCGTTTAGGTTTCAATTTTTTATTTGAAAAGTCGATGAAATTTTGTTTTTCATAAATATAATCTGAATTATCTCTGTCTAATTTAATTAAAAACTTTCCCGGAAAAAATTCTTCCAGTTTCATTGCAAAATCTTCTTCTGCATCTCTGAATATATATTTCATTTCAAATTTTTTTGTTAAACCTGCAAGTAAATCGATAATTTCTCTGAAATCGGATATATCAAAATTTATTGGCTGCATAAAATGAGGTTCAAGATTTAGCGCGTCTAGTTTTTTTATTATCAAACAATTTTTATAAACCGCATATTCAATATCGCAGAAATCTCTCCAAATATAAAGATTTGTGAAACAAAATTCGTGGGTTTTGAAATTATAAGGTTTCAAAAAAGAATTGAGAAAATCTTTATCTTCCAAGACGATTTTTTTAAAAATAAGTCCGTTTAAACCATTCATTTTTTTATAAAAAAATTCCGTATAAAAAAAGTAAATTATATTTATATTCGGCTTATTGTCAACAAAATTTTCTTGACATCTGAATTTAATATTATAGTATAATAACAAATTTAGGCGCTGTTCAGGAATATTTAGCATATGGCTGAATAGCGAACAAAATTTAAGGAGAAATATTTAAATGAATATCAAACAAAAATTTGTTATATTAATTTTTATAATTTTATCCGTTAGCGTTGCAATTTACACGCAATACAGTTATAATCTTGCAAAAACGGCGGAATACGACAGAATCGACGAGGTATTGAGGACTACAGCTTACGGAATGCTTAATTTTGTGGGAGACGCGTATCACGATAAAATCGAGGATTCTTCTTCTATAACCGATTCGGAATATAAAGAAAAATCTTATTCATTAACAAACTTCGCTAAAAACATTAACGCTCTTTATTTATATACTTATGTTCAAAAAGAAGGAAGAATATTTTTCACTTCTCTTATTTTTTCCGATGAACAGATAAAAACCGGAGAGATAGAACCTTTTTTTTATGAATTTACCGACGATACGGCGGTTGTTATGAAACCGTTGTTAAGTCATAAAATTGAATATGAGCAATACGAAGATATAAACGGCGCAGTCCGCTCGGTATTTATTCCTCGTAAAACTATGTCCGGAAAAGAATACGTAATAGGAGCGGATTTCGCGATAGGATACGTTAAAAACCGCCTTGCCGAAATTAGAAACAGATTTCTGTTAATCGGATGCGCTATTTTCATAGCCGCTCTCGCGGTCGCCTACATACTTATTTCAAGATTATCAAAACCGCTTAATCAATTAACAGTATATACAAACGAACTTGTTACAAACGATTTTAAATTATCCGAAAATTCTCAAAACTATCTAAATAATTTTTCTTCAAGATTTAAAGACGAGGTCGGAGTATTATCCGGAGCGTTTTTAACGATGCAGAACGCTCTTCAAAAATATATCGTGGATTTACGGGAAACTACCGCTTCAAAAGAAAGAATTCAAAGCGAATTAAAAGTCGCGCACAGCATACAAATGTCGATATTGCCGAAAAATTTTCCGGACAGAAAAGAATTTGAATTAACAGCGTTTATGCAGCCAGCAAAAGAAGTCGGCGGCGATTTATACGATTTCTTTTTCATCGACGATGATTATTATTGTTTTGTTATTGGCGACGTTTCTGGCAAAGGAGTTCCTGCCGCGTTATTTATGGCCGTAACAAAAACATTGATAAAAGCGACTGCGATGACCTCGATAATGCCTGCGAAAATTTTAGAAGAAGCAAACAACGAATTAAGCAAAGACAATGATAACGCAATGTTCTGCACGCTGTTCTGCGGAGTGCTTCACATACCTACGGGCGAAATAAATTACTCGAGCGCGGGACACAATCCTCCGCTGATAATCAGAAAAGACAAAAAAGCCGAATATCTAAAAAACGAAACCAAATGCGTGGCTCTCGGCGTCTGGGAAGGATATGAATTTAAAAACGAAAAAATAAAATTAAACTCCGGCGACACTTTATATTTATACACCGACGGAGTAACTGAAGCTGTTAATCCTCCGCTCGAATTATATTCCGAACCGCGATTGCAGAATACGCTTGATAATATTTCATTGCGGGATATTAAAACCGTTTGTCCCGACGTAATGAACGATATTCTAAAATTTGCGGACGGCGCGGATCAGGCGGACGATATAACCATGCTTGTGTTGAGATATAGTTAAAAAAATTATGGAACTGAAATTTAAAAACAAATTATTATCGATAATTAATAAATTTGATAAAAGAAGGATTTTAATAATCGGAGACGTTATTCTCGACGAATATATAACAGGCGAGGTGTCGAGAATTTCCCCTGAAGCTCCGGTCCCTGTAGTCGAGGTTAAAAACAGATGGTTTTCGCCCGGAGGCGCCGGAAACGTAGCAAATAATCTTGTTAATCTCGGCGCTAAAGTAGTAATTTCCGGCATTATAGGCAATGATTATTTCGGAGTAAAAATAAAAAGCATGTTAAAAAAAAACGGTTCGGATATTTCCGGTCTGATTACCGACATGAACCGTCCCACTGTTTTAAAATCACGAATAATAGCGAGGCAACAGCAAGTAGTCAGAGTCGACGTGGAATCCAAAAAAAAAATTTCGGCAGACCAGTTTGATAAAATTTCATCTTTTATTGAAAAACAAAAAAAATCTATAGACGCGATAATTCTTTCGGATTACGGGAAAGGAACTATAACTTCAAATGTAATCGAGCAGGTTGTGGAAATAAAAAAAAAATTCGGAATACCGGTAGTTGTCGACCCGAAAATCGAACATTTTATGAATTACAAAAACGTAACTATAATGACTCCAAATAAAAAAGAAGCTTCCGAAGGATCCAATATACTCATAACCGATGAAAAATCATTATATAAAGCCGGAAACAAAATTTTGAAAGATTTAAACCTTGACGCTCTTTTAATAACAAGAAGCGAGGAAGGAATGTCTCTTTTCAAAAAATCGGAAATCGTAAATATACCGACAGAAGCCA
Source organism: bacterium (assembly GCA_036733285.1). GTDB lineage: Bacteria > JAGOBX01 > JAGOBX01 > JAGOBX01 > JAGOBX01 > JAGOBX01. The sequence goes on along the minus strand of DAINAU010000041.1, from coordinate 6,740 downwards.
AAGAAGTCTTCGATGTTACAGGCGCGGGCGACACGGTTATAAGCGTAATGTCTTTATGTTTAAGCGCAGGAGCCGATTTTAAATACGCAGCCGTATTATCAAATATTGCCGCCGGCGAAGTCGTAAAAGAATTGGGGACCGCCGCGATTTCAAAAGATAAACTTGTCAATCTTGTCCGCAATTATAACAATAAAACAATTTTAAATGTTTTATAGTTGCGAACGCATTCTGATTTATCGTTATATTCGAGGATATTGATAAATGAACATATTTAATTATCAGGACAAATTTATTGAAGCGGACAATTTTTCAGTTCTGAAACGAAATTCTTTATTGAACAAAAAAACCGTTTTTACAAACGGATGTTTTGATATAATTCATTCCGGACATATTTATTATTTGCAAAAAGCCGCCGAATTAGGAGATATTCTAGTTATAGGTTTAAATACAGACGCGTCGATTAAACGAATAAAAGGAAACGAAAGACCAATCAATAATCAGGAAGACAGAGCGGCGGTTTTAAGCGCGCTAAGTTTTGTCGATTATATAATATTTTTTGACGAAGACACTCCTCTTAATTTAATAAAAAAAATTCAACCGGACATACTCGTTAAAGGCGCTGATTATAAAATCGAAGATATTGCCGGCTCTAAAGAAGTCCTCGAATACGGGGGTCTCGTAAAAACAATTAAACTTGTGGAGGGAAAATCAACAACTTCAATAATTAACAAACTCGAATCAAAATGCTCAATATCAATAGTCATACCCGCGTTAAACGAAGAATCAAATTTAGAATATTCCGCGTCAGGTTTAATAAAAACGCTTGAATCGCATAAAATCAAATGGGAATTAATTCTTATAGACGACGGCAGTTCGGACAAAACATATTCGATTATGGAAAATTTAAAAAATAAATTTCCTGAAAGAATAAAACTAATTCGCCATAAAATCAATATGGGTTTAGGTTACAGCATAAGGGAGGGCGTTAAACATTCAAATTTCGAAGCTTTTACGTGGTTTCCGGCGGACGGAGAAAACGATCCCGAGGAATTAATTAAATATATTTTTATGCTCAATTACGTTGATATTATTATTCCGTTCGCGGTCAATACCGGAGTTCGTTCCATATTCAGAAGAGCTTTGTCCTCATTGTATTTAATTATAATCAATATTACTTTCGGGACTATGTTTAATTATACAAACGGAAACATCATTTACAAAAAAAAAATTCTTGACAGACTGGAATTAAATTCCGACAGTTTCTTTTTTCAAACCGAAACGCTTATAAAAGCAGTCCGCTTGAATTCGGGCGTTTTATTCGCCGAAGTCCCGATTGAATTGAAAGAACGAAAAGGCGGAACAACAAAAGCTTTAAAGTTTAAAAATTTTGTTAAGGTATGCGTTGATTATATAAAATTAATTTTCAACATTCATATATTCGACAGATTTAAAAGTCAATGATATTCTAATCAACTTTGAGGTTTTAACGGATACAACAATATGCGAAACGCTTTCATTGAACAATTTAAGAAAGAGGCATTTAATAACGATAAGATAATTTTATTGTCCGCCGATATCGGAGCAATTGTATTCGATGATTTCCGCAAAGAATGTCCCGGCAGATTCATTAACGTTGGAGTTTCAGAAGCCAATATGATTGGAACCGCCGCCGGACTTGCGCTCAACGGATTTATTCCTTTCTGTTACACTATAATTCCTTTTGCTATAATGAGAAACTTTGAACAAATCAGAGTGGACGTCTGCATTCAAAAAACAAACGTTAAAATCATAGGCGTCGGCGGAGGCGTTTCATACAGTCTTCTCGGTCCGACTCATCATTCGGTTGAAGACATAGCGATAATGCGCTCGCTTCCCAATATGACTGTGATAGCTCCGTCCGACCCGGCTGAAACAAAATCCGCAGTTTCAGAACTTATCAAGTTTAACGGTCCGGCGTATTTAAGATTAGGTCTTGCGGGCGAACCATTAATTCACAATAATAAAAATTTCAAATACAAAATAAACAGAGCTGAAATAATTTCAAAAGGCGATGATTTGACGATTATTTCAGCCGGATATATTTTAAATTCAGTTATTCAAGCCGCAAAAAAACTTTCAAAATCCGGCATTTCCTCAGAAATAATAAATGTTTCCACAATAAAACCGCTCGATAAAAAAACCATATTAAAATCAGTTGAAAAAACAGGCAAAGCCGTAGTAGTCGAAGAACACAGCATCATCGGAGGCATAGGAAGCGCGGTATCGGAAATATTAGCGGAACATAATTTTGAACGCAATATAAAATTTAAAAGAATCGGAATCCTTGATAAATATAATTTTAATTACGGAACTCGGGAGTATTTGCTGAAAATTAATAAGCTCGACGCGTCAAGCATAGCGAAATCAATAATAAAATATATGGGATTTTAACTGATTAACGATTTTTATAAACAACAACCTTTTTTGATAATTTACACTGATTTTCCAGCGAATAATTATGAAAATAAAAAATATATTTTTTCTTATTCTTTCTATCCTGACTTTGATTAACTTTATTTCAAACGGAATCATTAAACCGGCTAAACCAAAAAACGAACGCGGCGGAGGCGGCTATGATTTTCTTGTTTTTTATAAAGCGGCTCAAGAAGCGTTATCTGATAAACCCAATTTATACAAAGAAGTTATGCATCGAAAAACCGAATATAATTATATTCCGATTGTTTCTTACGCTTTTATACCTTTGACTTTTTTTTCAGAACAAAACTCGATATACGTCTGGCTGCTGATAAACGTTATCCTTGCCGTCGCCTCATATTTTTTATTGACCCGAATATGCGGAATAGTTTTTCAAAATAAGTTTTACCTGCTGAATTATCTGATTCTGTTCAATTTTAACCCGCTTCACGAAACGTTGAAATGGGGACAGGTCAACGTAGTTGTGTTTTTCTTGATTTTATGTTGTTTATATTTTTGTTTGAAACGGAATTATATTACGTCCGGAGCGTTTTTAGGGTTATCTATCATTTTAAAAATTCTTCCCGCGGTTTTTATATTTTACTTTTTGATCACAAAAAAATTCAAACTCGCGGTTTACGCTTGTTTCGCTGTTTTGCTTATTTTTTTAATATCAATATCGGTTTTCGGTTATAAGACCCATTACAAATATTTCACGGAAAAAATTCCGGCAACCGCCGGACTCGGTTATAAAGGTAATATTTACGACCAGTCGTTTCAGGGATTGTGTTTCAGATTTTTCTGGAGCGGAAACGATTATGTAGAACCTTTTTTTGATAATCTAAAATTCGCTAAAATTTGTTCTTTTACTCTGAGACTTTTATGCTTTGCAGTATTAGCTTTTGTTTTAACGCGTTATATAAAAGGACCTCCTTCCAATATCAAAATTTTACTCGGATTTTCAATAACCGCGGCAGGAATGCATTTGTTTCATTCTCTGACCTGGGAGCATCATCTTACGTGGAGCGTTATACTTTTTGTTTCAGTATTCGCGGTAATTATACAAAACAAATTAAACCGGTTTTACTTATATGCCGCTTTGATTTCTTATCTGACAGTCGCTTTAAAATACGGGTATGACAATAAATTTTTCACGCAAGGAATTTTTATTTTATTCACGGGAATAAAACTTTACGGGATAATAATTATCTGGATTACCGGTATTCTACTATTAAAAAACAATAAAATCAATTTTTCCGGTTAAAAATTTCCGCAAGTTTATTATAGGTTTCCACGCTGTTTTTTCCGACGCCGGTTTCTTTCAAATAATTCTCCATTTCAACGGTTTTTTTTTCGATAGCCGCATTATTTTTAGGAAGAGATGTTTTCCATTCCTCCAAAGCGTTAATCAATAATATATCCGGCTTAATGTGTTTTCGTAAAACATTTATTAATCCCGTTTGAAAATCTCCGCTTGAAAAAATTTTGCGTTTATCCTCGTTATTTTTACTTTTAACAGGCGTTTCCAAAACGGAATTTTTCCACAATAAAAGAATAAATACAATCAAGAATCCCAATAAAAACCCGTAAAGTTTATATTTGACAAACAAATAACTTATTCCTTTATCGCTTGCGACGCCTAAATGAGCTTCGTCAAAAATAATGTTTTTATTGTCGTTCAAACATAATAGTATAAAAGAAGATAACGGTTGCCGTCTTAACGCCTCGTTGCTGAAAAGATAAGAACCAGCTATCAAAGTCAACGAACCTGAACCAATTTGTTTTTTTACTACGACGGGAAATTTTCCCGCGATAGAATAAACTGGTTTCCATTTGTTGTTTTCAATTTCAAAATAATAACCCGAATTAAACGGAATATCGGCGTCCCCGAAACAATCGGTCATTTTCAAAGCGCGTCTTGATTTTATATTATTCGGTATTTTTTTTAAATTGAATCCGAAATAATTTATTGCCGTTTCAGAGTCTGAATTTTTTTGTTTCTTTGATTTATTAAACCCGCTTTCACAATTGCCGGAACGCGTTTTCTTTATATCGAACTTATAAAAATCGTTTTGAAAAGCCGTAATTACCGAGACTCCGTTTGCCGCAACGCCTGTTATATCCTTAAAATAATCCCCGCTAAAAAAACGCTCTAACCGTTCATTCAAAAAAAAAGCCGCAGTTACAGGTTTATCTTTAGTTAAGTTTTTTTTGATTAAAATTTTCAAATCGTCAAAATTTCTTTCAACCTCAAACCCTTCCATATTCCGCAAACTTTCATAAAGAGCCATTGACCCGAGCGGATCGGCTCTTAAAGACGAATAAACAGGGTAAACGTCGCCAACGGCAAATCTCGCGTTTAAAATCCAAATAAGGCAAGCGAGAGCCAATAAAGCGACTGCGGCGTTGCAAAAAATAAAAAAATTATTTTTCATAATTTTCTAAAATATTATTAATATTGGTCGCGTAATCGTTGAATTTATCATCCGCAATTTCAAAATCTCCATACCATATCCGGTCAAAATATGCGGACGCTTCGGAAAACGCAAGAAAAAGATTTTGAAATGAATTTCCTTTTTCCTTTAGTTCCCTGTTATAATCAAAATTGGTTTTATAAGTTCTTAAAACTATTAGTCCTTTTGAATTCAAAGACGATAAAACGGCAAGAAAAAAAGCGCGCATAGCGAGTTTTAAATCTCCGGAATCAAGATACTTGCGGGCGAGTTCAAGCCATTCCGCCGACGGAAGTTTATCCGCGGTTATATTTCCCGAAAATGAAATATTATCAAACGAAGTATCCGCCGCGGATACTTCGTTTTTTTTTTTCTTATTTGACCGGAGAATTTTCAGCGTCAGCGTAAATATCAAAAGTCCAAAAAAAACCGATATTGCGAGCATTATGAATTTTACCGACTTGATCCATTCAAAAAAAGATTTATCCCCGTAATAATCATTATGATTTTTTGGAGTTGAAAAAATTTTTTTCAACTTTTTGAATAAATTTTTAAGCGGATTTTTGATATAAGAAATAAATTTTTTCAGACTTATTCCCAAACTGTATGTCATTCCATTTTTATTGCCGGAAGATTTTCCGCGCGGTTCGCGCCATGAATATTTCGGATGCGCGAGCGTAGCTTCAATAGAATCCAATAACATTTTAGAATTAGAATCAAATTCTGAACTTTTAATCTTTTCTTGCGGCGGCTTCTTTACCGGAGACGCAAAAATATTATCTCCAACGTTTAAAAATAGAATTATTAAAAAAGGAATTATTATCAAACTCGCATTTTTTTTAAACAACTCTACGGATTTAATTTTCAAATCAAGACCGGACTCTGCGGATTCGCAGTAAAAACATCTTAACGAATAAAATATTTTAACGAAAGGGTCTATAACGAGATATGTCAAACCGCATATTATCGTTAAAAACGTGGAATTTAAAATAAAGAACGGCGAAAATTCAGGAAACCGCCATCCTGTAAAAAACTGAAGCAAATATGGAGTCATAAAAAACATAGCCGAAAAGTTCAGAAAAACAAAAAAAGAAAAAAGAAATATTATGGATATAAAAAGCGAATTTTGTCCGGGCAGATAAACGGCGAATTTCCATGATATTTTAATTAACTCTTTAAGTTTTAATTCTTTTCCATTGACAAAGTGAAGATTCTGAAAAAACGAATAAAACCAGGGAAACGGAAACATAAAGAACAGAGAAAATAATAAAACTACCGGACTGACAGTTTGCAAAATTAAAGTCGCTAAAATTATTCCGCCGATTTTTTTCAATTTGAAAATTTCAACGGATTCGCCGGTAATTAAATTTCCTAAACTAACGCAAAATATAGATTGGCAAATTTTCATCCAAATAAATAAAACGGCAAGTCCGCCAGATAATAAAAGAACGTTATTTTCAGCGCCGGCTCCGCGGCTCATATCAGCCCAATAAAAAAGAAGCCCGATTATAAACGGAACCGACCCCGCGTAATAGATAAAAATCAAAAAAGCCGGTATTTTTTTTAAAATGAAAAACGATTCTTCAATCAGTTCAACCGCGCTTTTTCTAAAAATTGCCGAATCGGATTTTATTGAAGGCATTTTTCCCAAATTGTTCCCTCATGATACGCCGAAGGTATTTGAATTAAAACATATCCTATAAAATAAAAAAAAAACCAAAGAATAAAAATTCCAGCTATTCCCTGAATTAAAAAATAAACAAAAAATACCAAACCGTTATAAAGGGGTATACCATTTCCAAAAGAGGAAACCTTTTAAAATCAAGGGGTTAG
>DAINAU010000040.1:0-28327 GCA_036733285.1 bacterium | reverse complement strand
ATACAATCTTAAAAATAAATTTCTTGTATTTACGGCAAGAATATTTTTTGAAGCGCTTTGAAACCCATATAAATTATAGGGTCTTGGTCCTTTTTTATCTTCATACGGATTTAATCGAACTTTTAGATATTATAGACCAAATATCAGACAGCGGCTCTGTAAAAGCGATTACTAACGACCGCCAATCCATAAAAGCCGGAAATAAGGGCGTATCTTTCAATAATCCTGCCAACCGTATAAAAAAACAATATGAATTATTATGTTTTTAAGATTTTGAAAAATTGTCTGAAACAAGTATTCTATACTGTCTGAACAATTTTTCAAAATCTTTATGCGGTTTTCAGGTTAAATAAAAACAAAAATAAAAAAAACCTTGACAAAAAAATGATATTATAAGAATATATATAAATATACTTGTCTATATTAAAATTTTTTTTATCAAGAAGGAAAAAATATGAGTAACTGGTATGTTTATATTGATTCCGAAACGCAAGGTCCTTTTTCAGACGAAAAAATCAAGGAAATGATTCAATCCGGAAAAATCACAAATGAAATGAACGTTATGAAAGAAGGGACAAAAGAATGGCTTGTAGCAGGCGCGGTTCCGGAGCTTCAGGGAAAAACTGCTCCGTCAAAAAAACAATCGCCTTCTTCCTCTCCCTCGCAATCTCAACCGAAAGAAGATTTTATGAAAAATGTAATCGACGAGGAAGGATTGTGTCCGACTTGCGGTTATTTTACAGGTTCGTTATTGACCTGTCCGCGATGCGGAGCGCGGGTTAAAAACAAAATCGCCTTGTCAGTCGTTAAAAAAATTTCTATAATCGGTTCTTTTATCGGAGTAATATTCTTGTGGCTCGCGGCATATTATAAACAACCGACTCTAATCAAAGTAGCCGAGGTGGACGAGCAAATGAACGGCGCATACGTTACCATCGTCGGCAAAGTAGTTTCGTATAACGAAGACGAAGGGAAAGACACTTTGAAAATGAAAATAGACGACGGTTCCGGTCAGCCGATAGGAGTGAACGCTTTTAAAAAATTAAAACAAATAAAACAGCTTTTCGGCAGCGATGAAAATATGCCGGCGGTAGGCGATTTGGTTCAGGTAACCGGAGTGCTGAATATTACAGATAAATTCGGAGTTTCAATGTTTTTACAGATTCCGGAACGGCTTCAGGTAACTGAAAAATTTCAAATGAAAGAGATTAAAATCGGAGATTTGAAAAAAGAAAATATAGACGAAATCGTTAAATTAAAAGCTCATATAATTTCCGTTTCCGAAAGAACGACAAAAAAAGGGACGAAAATGTATATAATAAATTTAGGCGACGAGACAGGCAGAATAGGTATGACAATTTTCGAAGCCGCATTTGAAAAACTCCCGCCGGAAACAAAAGAATTATTAACGACTGTCGGAACCGAATTTGAAACCGCGATACGAATCGGAGAATACAGAGGCGAATTTCAAGCTACAATACTTGATTATACGAAAATAAAAAAATTGGGAACCGTTGAAATCAGCGAAGCCGAAGCCGCATCAGCCTCGGCAAATTCCGGCTCAAGCGGATTTTCAAACGGAATGTCTGCAAACGTTAAATCCTCGGATATAGGCGATTTAAACGAAAGCAGCGTTAACAATGTTTATAAAGTAAAAGCCGGCATAGCGAAATTTGCAAAACGCAAAACGAAAAAAGGCAAGGATATGTATAGTTTAAAATTGACTGATAAGACCGGCAGCATCAATGTAACGATTTTTGACGGCGATTATAATTCAATGTCCGCGTCCGTTAAAAAAATAATAGAAACAGAAGGAAACGAGATTGAAGTCGCTCTAAAGATTTCCGAATATAACGGAAGAATTCAAGGAGGCATAGCTGACGTCAATTCAATAAAAAAAACCGGAACATTCGATTTGGATAAAAGCGAAGACGGCGAGGAAGAATCGCCAAAATACAAAAAAAAGCAGGATGCGTCCGAAGACGCTCCCGTAAAAAAAATCGGAGAATTGACGCTTGCCGATAAAGGAAAATCAGTTAAAATCGAAGGCGCCGAAATTAAATTTGTAAGTTCAAACGATAAAGGAATGAATCTTACTCTCGGCGACGATTCCGGAAAAATTAAAATAATGATATGGGAAAATATGATTGAAAAGATTCCGGGGTTGGCGGACGTTGAGAAAGGCGCGTCCATTTCTGGAATATTCGCGGTTGACGCGTATAACGAAAAACTTCAGTTGAAAATTAAAAATCCAAAATCTATTAAAATCGAGTAAAAATTATGGAAGGAATATTAGTAATCGCATTTAGTCTTCTCGGAACTATCGCAGGCGGTTTGTTATGTTTAATACCGTCGCTGCATATTTATAACGTCGCGGGCATAGCGATAATTTTATGGATAGAATTAAGCAATAAAATTCCATACTACACAATCGGTCCTTTTTTTATGGCGCTGATGGTTTCATTCGCTTTTATAAACACGATACCAATGACTTTCTTTTCAGCGGCCGACGAATCCGCCGGAGCTTCTATTCTGCCGACGACCGATATGCTGAAAAGCGGAAAGGGTCGCGACGCGTCTGTAATTTCAGGACTCGGCACATTTTTCGGAGCCGTCATTCTTGTCTTGCTGACTCCGTTTGTTTTTTATTTGGCGCCTTATATTTATCTGCCTGTCCGCGCGCATCTGCACTGGATTATAGGATTAATTCTCGTGTTCTATGTAATGAGCGAATGGCCTAAAGGAGCCGGACGCGGAAAAACCCCGTGGGCAAAATTTAAAAATTCGTGGCATAACTGTTTTGCCGGTTTGTTGACTTTTGTTTTATCTTCAATCATAGGATTGATAATTACAACTAAACCGCTCGCTCCTCCCGAAAAAAGTTTTCAGAATATTATGCCTATATTTCTTGGATTTTTTGCGTTTCCCTCGATAATACAAGCGATGATGTCAGAAGCAAAATATCCTGAAAACCAGTATAATTCAAAATATTTAAACTGTAAATGGTCGGATTTCGGATACGGCGCGCTGCCGGGAACAATCGGCGGTTTGATTACGGCTTTTATACCTGCGGTTACCGTCGGCATATCGGCTATTTTTGCCGGACACATTACAAATCACAGAAATCTAAGACAGGCTTCTTTTGAAAAACCAAAAAATCCGAATACGGCTGTTCACGTTCATATTCCGGAAATTTATTATCAGCAAGAACGCGTGTTTCTTGTTGCCGGCGGAATAAACAAAATAATTTATTACGTCGGCGCGTTTTTATTTTTGTTCGCGATAACCGATTTAACGCCGAACGGAATGGGACGCGGGGGAATGAATATTTTGTTGAAACCCATATTTTCTCCGGAACGCGGAGATTTTGCCGTAATGCTGGCGACCGTATTTTTTACGTCTTCTCTTTCTTTGCTGTTATTGATATATTTCACGGATTGGACGATAAAGATAATGCCGAAAATAAACGTCAGACTGGTCTATGGAATAGTTACGGTTGTTTTATTGGTTTTATTATATGTGATGGGCGGCGGATGGATGGCTTTAGGAGTAGCCGCGGCAACGACTTGCGTAGGATTGATACCGGTATTTTTCAGTTGCAGGCGATCTCACTGTATGGCGGTTCTGCTTGTTCCCATAGCGTTAAATATGGCGGGTTACGGCGATGCGATAGCCCGTTTGTTGGGGTTGATGTAAAATGAAAGGATTGACCCATTTTATGTCCGCGATAGCGGCGACCACATTTATTCCCGAAGTTGTGAGAATGTCCACGACAATGAAACTCGACAATCCTGAAGCGGTGTCGGGTTCGTTTATAATTTTGCTCGCAGGCGCGTTTGGAGTAATGCCTGACACAATGGATTTCAAACTCGGCCAGTTTTTTTCAATAGCCGAAAACGAAGAGGATCCCGATCCGAGAAATCCGGACCCGCAGAAAATGGCGGACGCTTTCGCAAAAGCCGTTAATGAAGCCGGAGACACCGGAAAATCGACAAAAATACAATTATTCACAATACAGCTTGGCGCGAGTTTATGGCGCAAATACAATATGATTTTTGAAAACGACGGAGTTATAATACAAATAGACAATATAGTTAAAACCTCGCAATGTCCGATTCCCGGAACCGCTCCAAAGACAAACAGAGTTGGCAGGGCGAAATTCAAATACGAATTGAAAAGCAGAACCAATCAAATATGCTGGCTGAACAAATCGGTGCAGTGGATGCGTCATTTATTAAAAGGACCGGATCATCCGCCGGGACCGGTAAAACCTTCGTCCGTTGAAATTTTTATGGGCACTCAATTTGAATTCAGAAAAGAATCCGACGGCAAAATATATTTCAACTGGCTGCCATGGCACAGGACGTGGAGTCATTCGTATGTGCTCGGTTTTATGCTGTCGATACCGGTTTTTATAATTTCGTATCTGATGAATCTCCATCACTGGTGGTTATACGGGCTTGTGGCTAATCTCGGTTTCATAGTTCATATTACCGAAGATATGACCGGACATATAGGCGGTTCGCTTTTCTGGCCGCTTCACAAAGCCCGCTCTGAAGGACTTGAATTATTCAAAGCAAGCGATCCGAGAACGAATTTTTCGCTTGATTACTCTGCGATAGTTATAATAATTCACAACATAGACAGATTTACAACAAAATTAATTACTATGCCATGGTGGCTGTATTATATTCTATTTTTAATTCTGCCGCTGACGGTTTATTTTTGGGTTGTTGCGATTATTAAAAAGAAAATTCAGGAAAAAGAAAAACGGGTTTTAAAAGAATTCGAAGACGAGCCGGACGGCTTTAGCGATATGACCCTCGATTAAAAAAATAAAAACAGCCCGCGTTAAAAAACGCGGACTGTTTTTATATAAAACGTTATGACTAAAAATCAAAATTCTCTCAAATTTAATTTCAAATTATTTTACAAAATATTTATATTAACTGCGGCTATAAATCTGCTTGTTATTTCCACGCTTCTATATTCCACAATAAAAGATTATAAAATTGAAAAATACAAAGAGCTTCTGAAACGTTCTTCTTCTATATTTGATTTTGTCATTCAAAATTTTCAAACCCGCGCTATGACCGGAACCGGCAACGCTAAAACTCTTAAACCCAGAGAAACTATAGCTCTTTTCGCCCGCGTTCTTCCAAAAGACGAAATCATTTCGCACCTATATTTTTACGACGTTTCGGCGAAAAATCTTTATTTATACAAAGATATTGCCGATTTGCGCGAAACCGAGATTAAAAGAATTGCTTCAATCGAACTATCGTTAAAACAGAAAATATATTTTCTGCTTTACGACGAAGAAAAAAATATGATTAATCATTATTATAAATTGATAGACAACGCCGATAATTATATTGGAATCCTGTCAATCGGAGTAAAAACAAATTTGGTCGTGGAAGGAATCAGGTCGATGATATGGGACGCGATGCTTCTTGGTTTCATATCTTTGTCCGCCGGTTTGATAATCGCGTATTGCTTCGCTAAATATTTGTTGAAACCGGTTCAATCGTTAAGAAAAACCGCTAATAAAATCGCCGCCGGAGATTTGACAAAAAGAGCCGACATAATTTCAAACGACGAGATTGGCGAACTCTCGCTTCAGTTTAACAATATGACCGGAAAACTCGAAGAAAAAATCAATAACCTCAATATGCTTCAAATGTTAAGCATGAAAATAAGTTCGCGAATAAACCGCGACGAATTGTCCAACATAATAGTTCATACTTTTTCAAATTATTTCGCCGCTGAAAAATGCGCTCTTTTGATACCTGATTTTACTATTAATAAATTTACCATTACCGCGGCTGTCGGCGTGTCGGATTCAAGCATAACCTTGAGTTTTACGGAAGGTTTGCTTGGAAAAGTTTGTTCCACATGGAAAATCGAATGGACCAAGGATTTGTCGTCAATGCCGGAAATAAAACTTTTCTATAACAATACGTCTCCGGAAAATTCAACTTGTTATATGGGAATCCCGCTTGTTTTAAACGACACGTTAAGAGCGATTATTTTAATTATTGGAAAAAAAGCCGAATTGAATAACGATAATAAACCTATAATCGAATTGCTTGCAAGCCAGTCTATGACGGCTCTCGAAAATTCCCGTTTATATGAAATGGCTATAACCGACGGGTTGACCGGAGTATTTTTAAAACGTCATTTTCTGCAAAAACTCGACGAATACATATATTTTTCCGATAATTTCAAATCTATCGCTCTTTGTATGATTGATATAGACTTTTTTAAAAAATTCAACGATTCTTTCGGACATCAGGAAGGCGACGTCATTTTAAAAGAAGTCGCCAAAACCTTAAAAAATTCCATTCGCGGATTTGATTTAAAAAAAGCCGAACGGGAACCGGATATGGTGGCGAGATACGGCGGCGAAGAATTCACGATTATTTTATTTAATCTGCAGGATGGAACGCTGCCGCAAATACTTGAAAGAATCAGAAATAATATCGACTCAAACGAATTTCAAGGAGAAAAACAGATTCATCACGTAACAATTAGCATCGGAGCTTGTTTCTTTCAAAAGGGAATGACTGGCGCTCAATTAATAGAATTTGCGGACAATAGTTTGTATGACGCTAAGCATTCCGGCAGAAATTGTTTTAAAATCCATACTTTTAATTGAAAATATGAAACGCATAAAATTATTTTTATTAATTTTTATTATTTTTATTTTGTGGCGCTGCAGCCCCAAACCGTCTCAGCAGTTTCTGGAAGAATTTGAAAAACAGGAGCTTCAGATAAAAACTCAGGATTTGAAATTATATCTGTCCGAATCGTCTGAAGAAGAAAATTTGCCGCTCCCTGAAATCGACAAGGAATATGAAATGACAGTCATAGGCAAATCCGGTAAAAGCTATTACGGACTGGTCAATAATTTCAGAGTATTAATTAAAGACGACGCGGAGCTTGGCGATAAACTCCTTATAAAAATAACGGATTTTACTAAGTCTGGAAAATCCGCCAAAGCGGATTTAGTAAAAAAAATCGAAAATGTTTCGGCTAAAACAGACCGGACAAACATTGAATTTAACGCCGAATACGATATCGAGATAATCGGTTCGAATAATAAAGGCGAAGCGTTTGGAATTATTAATCAGAATAAAGTAATTGTAATCGGAGCGGTTTCTTCCATAAAAAAATATAGAGTTAAAATAATCGATTACGATGAAAGTTCTAAATATTATTATTCGTTGCCGGTCATCAAATAAAAGCGTTATATTGTATCAAACATTTATCTTAAAAAAAATCCGCCCTCAAAAATATAAATTTCATTTTTTACAATTCGATTTTTTATAAACCGAATATATTTGAATTCCTTTATATTTTACTGATATTTCAGGTTTCGCGTTTTTCAAATAAAAATAATCGACGTCCTGAAACAAACTTTTATGATTCAATAAAATCAGGCAATCAAAGTTTTCTTGAAAAAGAGAGCATTTGATATTTTTATTTAAAATTTTGAAATATCGAGAGTAGACGTTAAAAATTTCAGGTTCCTGTCCCGCGATTCTTACCGCAATATCGTTTTTATCTGAATTATTTAAAAATTTTATTATATCAAACGAAAATAATTCTCCTCGGACGTCAATGTCAAATCCGATTTTATCAAGGGTTTGAATCGAAGGCGACAAAAGATTATAATATAAAGTCGGGTATTTTAAATTGTTCAACGCCGGAAAAATTGACAAGAAAACAAAAAAAATAAAAACCGCAAATTTATATTTGAACGCAGGCAGATAATCCAAAAACCGCAGAAAAGGTTTTACGCATAAAAAACACATAAATGGAACTGCGGGCAAATATAATTTTATTTCATCGTAAGACGGCGACCCCGGTTTCATCAGCATAAAAAATAAAATAAAAATATAGATGAAAAAAAAACAATTCTCTTTGGAAAAATATTTTTTTATGTAAACAATCGACGCGCATAACAGCAGAACAAAAGGTTCTGGATTCCCAAAAAAAAGATAAAATAAAGGATAATGAAACGGCGCGGGCCCCGTATCAGGCGAATAAACCTTGCCGAAATACATAACATAATTCTGATAATGCTTTAGAAAAAAAACGTTTAAAAATTTTATTCCTTGGATTATATCAGGCCATAAAACCGGATAAAACATATATGTTATTATTGGAATGCAGGCAAGGTAGATTAGTAAATATTCGAAAAAATATTTCCTGTTGAACAATAATAGATGTAAAAAAATAACAGGTATAATGAAAAAACCGGAAATTTTTGAAACTCCGGAAACGCCGCAGAACGCCGCCGATAAAAAAATTTTGGATTTCAAATTATTAACGTTGGACAAATAATAATACGCGGCGCCTACGCTGAAAACAGTCATACAAAAATCCGAAGTCGCCATTGCGGAAAAAGTCATAAATCTCGGATTAAAAAACAAAAGACATATTATCGCTATAAAAGGAAAAATGGAATTTTCATAAAGAAATCCCGATATTTTTTTACAATAAAATATAAGAGCCGCAAGAAGAATAAAATTAGACAATCTGAATATTTGAAGCATATAATCCGATTGGATTCCGGCTTTTTTCGTTAAATACAATATAAATCCGCCGAATACGTTAAAAAAAGAAGGATGCTCCGGAATATAAGAAAAATATTTTTGATAATAATTCTTGTTTGCAAAATTTAAACCGCCGGATTTTATTTCTTTTAAAACGTCTTCAAAAAAATCATAATGATTTTGCGAGGATATGACGAAATATGTTTCGTCCCATGTATGACCGAGATTAAACATTAGCGCCGACCAGTAAATTATAACCGGCAGAATAATCAAGAATAATTGTTTGGTTGATAACAACCGATTATTTTTTAAAGTCATTTTTCAAAAGATTTTCATAAAATAGAATCAGCTTGGACGATATTGAATCCCAGCCGTATTTTGATTTGACAAGGTTATATGAATTTTCGCCTATCGACGCATTCAGAATTTTATCCGCATTTAATTTCATCAGCGAATCAAACCATTGCGATTCCGTATCGGCAATTATAACGTTTTTATTGTTTTCGCAGTCGATTCCCTCGGCTCCGACAGAGGTCGAAACCACGCACTTTGCCATACCCATTGCCTGAAGTATTTTCAAGCGGGAACCGCCTCCAATACGCAGCGGAGTGATGAATACGTCGCTGAAATAAATATAAGGTCTTACGTCGTCGACATAACCGGTAACTATTACGTCTTTGTCTTCGTTAAGTTTTATCAAATCAGGATACGGATTTTTCCCCACCACAAAAAATTTTATATTCGGAATTTTTTTTTTGAGTTCTAAAAAAATATTGTGGTAAAAATATATTACCGCGTCAGTATTCGGATAATGAGTGAAAGAACCGGTATAAACAAGTTTGAAATCATTCTGGAATCCTCCGAACAAATCAAAATACTTGTCTCCGGGTTCGAGTTTGTAGGATTTATTGAAGTCGCTTAAATCTACTCCGTTAGTTATTATTTCTATTTGGGTTTCCGGCAGAATTTTCTCAATGTATTTTTTATCGCGTTCAGATACGACCGCGATATGTTTAAATGTCTTCCATACTCTTTTTTCATAAAATTTTAATTTTTCCACTTCAAGCCGGTTTCTTAACCACCACTTTGATATTTGCAAATCTTTTGTGGCGTCTTTTGTATTCACGTATCTTTGAAAAATTTCGGATTCGATATTATGTTCGGATAAAATTATGTTATTTAAATTTTTATTTAAAAAATACTGGGTGCAGTAGAGCTGTTCAATATTAATTATATCGTATGCGTTTTGATCTAACTGTTCATCGATAATATTCATCATTTCAATATTATAACGTTTTGTGATCAAATCCGGAAGCGCGAATAAAGCGCGCGTAGTTTTGCTTATCAAATTTGAGCTGCGGGGCGGAGGCGAGTGCCGGATAACCTTGACGCATCTGCAATACAGTTTCATTATATCGACATATTTATTTTCTGATTCTGAATATATTAAAGATATGAAATCAATAGTATGCCCCGCTTTGCTCAGATTTGTCATAAGGTTAAAAATCCTTATTTTTCCGCCTTCGTCGAGCGGATAAGGCAAATAAGGCGATACGATTAATATTTTCATTCTTTGATTTTCCTGTCTTTGATTTTTTTTGCGGGGACTCCGGCGTAAACCGAATATGAGTCAATGTTTCCGGAAACTACCGCTCCCGCCGCTATGACCGCGCCTTCGAATATATGAGCGCCGGGAAGAATGACAGCGTTTGAACCTATCCACGCGTTGTCTTCGATTATGACCGGTTTGATTATCGCTTCAAAATCCGGAGATTCGAGATTATGAGATTCGGTTATTATAGAACAATTATATCCGATTGAAACCCTGTCGCCAATTTTGATTTTTGAATATGCGGATAATAATCCGCCGTAATTAATAAAACTATCGTTTCCTATTTCTATGTTCGAGGGACAAATTACTGCGACTCCGTGATATATATACGACCGCAATCCGATTTTTAAACCGCATAATTCATAAAAGAATTTTCTGATTTTATTGAAAATCGAATCATGTTTTATTCCGCGGGGAATGAATTTTATCAAGTCGCAAACGGATTCCGCCAGTCCGTCTTTCAACGTCCTTTGGTAAACGTTTGCCCAAGCGTCTTTTGAATATTTCATAAAAGTTAAACCTAAAAAAAGGTAAATTAATTTAATGTTTCAAATCATTGCATTATAAAAAATATTCGCCGTTATTTTAGAAAAATTTTTTTTATGCTCTGTTAAAGACTTTTCCGGTTTATCCGTCGAAAGCTTAATCGAAAAATAATTGAAACCCGCTAAAACCCGTATTTTTCACGTATCATTTTGAATTTGTCAAAATATCTTTTTTTAATAAGTAAAATATTGTCATATCCGAATTCATCGAACAGCGCGTCTAAAATTACGTTCGCCGTATTCGATTCCGCCACTACGCCAGCGGCCGGAACTACGCAGACGTCCGAACGTTCCACAAAAGTTTTTTTAATTTTCAAATCGTCCAAATCTACGGATTGCAACGGATTTAACAGAGTCGGAATAGGTTTCATTACCGCTTTGAAAACAATCGGCTGTCCGTTTGAGATTCCGCCTTCGACGCCTCCGCAGTTGTTTGAGAGTCTGATAATCCTTTTTTTTTTTAAACCGAATTGATCGTGATATTCTGACCCTTTTAGAATCGAGCCGTTGAATCCTTCCCCGAATTCAACGCCTTTTATTCCCTGTATTGATATTATAGCCGATGCGATTTTTGCGTCGAGTTTTGTGTTATGCTGAATATGACTTCCGATTCCCGGAATTAAATTTAAAATTATCACTTCAAATATTCCGCCTATCGAATCGCCGGATTTTTTTATCAAATCGATGTATTTAACCATTTTTTTTTCGGCTTCTTTATCGACGCATCTTAAACAACTGTCGTTATAAACTGATTTTATATCGTCCGCGCCGTATCTTTTTTTTATTGAAATTTTTCCTATCGAAACGGTATGACTTAATATTTCAATATCAAAATATTTTAAAACCGATTTGCAAAACGCTCCTAAAGCTACTCGCGCAGCGGTTTCCCTTGCCGAACTTCTCTCCAATAAATTTCGTATATCGTCTTCAAAATATTTTATTAGTCCGGCATAGTCGGTATGACCCGGTCTCGGAATTCTTATTTTGGCGATATTTTTTTGCGGGCTTGAAGACATTTTCTCTTTCCAGTTTTCCCAGTCCTTATTAATAATTTTTAACGTTATTGGGGAGCCCGTGGTTTTTCCAAACCTTACTCCGGATACAACCTCGATTTTATCAGTTTCGAGTTGCATTCTTTTTCCGCGTCCGTATCCGGCTTGCCTTCTTGACAGTTCGGAATTTATATAATCCATGTCAAATTTGATTCCCGATGGAGTTTTGCTTATTATAACGGTTAATTCTTTACCGTGAGATTCTCCGGAGGTTAAAAAATCCATATTTGTTTTCTCCGTAAATTTAATTATTGTTTTTTAAATAAAATCAAATATAATCATATATTATATTAAATTTAAAGAATTGTCATTAATAAATTTTAAGGAAACGATATGAGTTCAAAAAAAAATACCGGCTCAGGTTTGTCTATATTAAAAAATAAGAATTTGAAATATCCGCAAACTCCGGATAAATCCAAACTTGAAAAATTCGAGAATCAGACAAAAAACCGCGATTATGTAATCAGGTTCAACGCGCCTGAATTTACGTCTTTGTGTCCGATTACCGGACAGCCTGATTTCGCCAATATTGTAATCGATTACATTCCATGCAAATATTGCGTCGAATCAAAATCGTTAAAACTATTTTTGTTTAGTTTTAGAAATCACGGCTCGTTTCACGAATCTGTCAGCAATTATATACTTGACAGAATTATCGAATGCATTTCTCCAAAATGGATTAGAATATCGGCTTTTTTTTACAGGCGCGGAGGCGTTTCAATAGATATTTTTGCCGAATCAGGAACGGTTCCGGAAAAAATCAAACCTCCGGATATTCCTAAATCCAGCGAACAGGGTAGATTTTTTTTTTAAATTTTAACGGAATGGAGCAATAGTTGAATAAAGAACAAATTATAGATACGCTAAGAAAAGTTTCGCTTTTTCAAAATTTAGACGGCGGTATAATCGAATCTCTCGCTCAAAAAACCAAGGCGGTAAGTTTTGAAAAAAAAACTATTATTTTCAGGGAGAAAGAGGCGGGTGATAAATTATTTATTCTTATTGAAGGAAGAGTCGTTTTAAGCAAATCAATAGAGAATAAGGAAAAAGTCGTCGCTGTTTTACAGCCGGTAAATCCGGTTGGCGAAATGTCAATATTAGACGACGAACCCCGCTCCTTAACCGTCAAAACCATAGCCGATTCTAAATTTATAGTTCTTGAAAAAAATGATTTTAAAGAAATGATAAGAAAGAATCCCGATATCTCTTTTCAGATATTCAAGATTTTATCGACGCGTCTACGCGAAGCCACATTGCTTTTAAAATCGCATAGTTATTAATTTTGTCGAATAGCGTTTTATATTAGATATGCCTATTGTTTTTGTTGTTTTGATAATTTTTTTTATTCCCGAACCTGTTTTCGCATGGGGTCCGTCTTCGCATCTTGTATTTACGTCTTATATATTAACTCATTTGTCGGTTATAGCGTCGGTTCCGGTAAAAAAAATATTAGCATCGTCGCAATTGGATTTTTTTTACGGCTGCATTGCTCCCGATATTTTTGTAGGGAAAGGTTCGCTCCCCAAAAAACATCATAGTCATAATTGGGAAACCGGTTTTAAAATTTATAAGAAAGCCGGAAGCGATTCTGAAAAAGGATTTGCATTAGGATATCTGACTCATTTGAGCGCAGACGCGGTGTCGCATAATTTTTTTGTTCCATTTAATTTATTTTCAAAAAAAATAAAATCCTTATCGTTGAGTCATATTTATTGGGAATTATTGTTTGATATGAAACTTCCTGAATTTTACAGGGATTTCGCTTGTTTTCTAGTTGAATTTCATAATCCCGAAAACGATAGTTTCTTAAAAAAAAATATTTCTTATAACAAAACATTTTCAATGAGAAAATCTTTGTTTTATAATATCATAAAAATGCAGAACGCAAAAATATTATCTAAAGCTATGAAAACGCCTCGTTTTTCAAAGAAAATTTTAGTTTTAAACGACGATATTTTCGATAAATTTATTAAAACCAATATAGGCATCTGCATTGATGTAATAAATAATTTGGATTCGAGTTTTGTCTGCGATTACGATCCTGTCGGTTCGGAAAACCTGACAGCATCTCCGTATTTATCGAATTTAAACGACGGCAATCCCTTCATATTGCCGGAAATTCTAAAAATAAACGCCATCAAAAATTTTAATTTTAAGTTCTTATCTAATTTCACAAACTACAAAAAATTTAGCGGTTTCCTAAAAAAGAAATGACAAACAAAAAACGATTAAAAAGGACTATTAGAAAGTTCAGACATATCATAGAATACTTTTTCGCCGTAATTTTATTTTATTCCTTGAGGTTTTTTCCCGTATCCGCGCTTTATTTTTCAGCGAGTTTAACCGGAAAAATAATGTATTATTTTATTCCTGTCAGAAAAAAAGTAATGCGTGAAAACATTAAAAGAGTTTTTAAAACTATTTCTGACGCGGAATTGAAAAAGATACTGAAAAAAAGCTATGCGAATATATGCAAGTCCGCGTTTGAATATTTTATTTTTTCAAGATTAACCGGCGCAAATTTATACAAATTCGGATTTATCGAGAACAAGCGGCATA
The DNA here is from genome assembly GCA_036733285.1 of bacterium. GTDB lineage: Bacteria > JAGOBX01 > JAGOBX01 > JAGOBX01 > JAGOBX01 > JAGOBX01. The sequence goes on along the minus strand of DAINAU010000040.1, from coordinate 13,998 downwards.
TAGACGAGGTTTTGAATTCCGGCAACGGCGCAGTTTTATTGGGCGCCCATTTCGACAATCCCGAATTGACTACGAACATCTTGAAATTATCGGGAATTAAGATATGCGCTATCGTTAAAAAACAGAGAAATAGTTATGTCAGCGATTTATTGGAAAAAATAAGAACGCATAACGGAATCGAAATATTTTATAAAAATAATTATTTAAAAACCGTTTATAAAAGATTGAAAGAAAATTACGCTCTCGCAACCGTTGCGGATATCGCGGTTCCGGATCCGGAAGGAATTACGCTTGATTTCTGCGGATATCAATTGCCCACCGCCGCCGGTCCGGCTATGTTTGCGATTAGAACTAACGCCGCCGTAATACCGGTTTTCAGCGTTAGATTAAACGACAATACTCATAAAATAATAGTCTGCGAAAGAATCGACGCGAATATCGATTCCGAACTTGACAATAAACAAAAAATAAAAACGATTATGCAAAGGTATAATGATTTGCTTGAAAAAAAAATCAGAGAATATCCAGACCAGTGGTTTTGGATGCATAACCGCTGGAAATACCGCAAATGATTTAACCTGAAAACTGCATTAGAATTTTGAAAAAGCGCTGGAAGTAAGGAAAAACATTGATTTTGCGCGCTTTTTTAAAAGCATTAATTTTTACTTGGCAGTTTTCAAGTTTTTAGAAATTTTAACAAGCGCGTATATATGTTTTAGAAAAGGGCGGTTTCAAAGAAACTTCTTAAGCGATTCCTATTGGAATCGCCACTTCACTTTTTTTATTGCATTATCCGGGTTTAATTTCTAAAGATTTGCGCCGAATAATTGTTTCCGCAATATATCAAGGCAATATACCGCGCTTCTATTTCTGATATAGTTTCTATTTCCTGAAAAAACTTTTTTCTCCGAAAATTTAACGTTTTGCGGAATCGAAAATTTATCCCCGATTTTTTTCGCGTCAAAATAGAAACCGAAATAAACGAGTCCGACGGGTTTTTCAGCGGTTCCTCCTTCGGGCCCTGCAATCCCGGTTATTGACACGCCGATATCTGAACCGGACGTTTTTGAAACTCCTTCCGCCATTTCAAGCGCGGTTTCAAAACTTACCGCCCCGAATTTCTCAAGCGTTTCAGTTTTTACTCCGAGTCTGTGAATTTTGGAGTTATTTCCGTAGCATACGATAGATTCTTTTAAAACCGAAGAAATTCCCTGACAATTTACAAGACGCGAAGTAAGCAGTCCGCCTGAACATGATTCCGCTATCGCTAACGATAGATTGTGTTTCAATAATTTTTCAGCGACTATTTTTTCTATAACGTCGTCGTTTGTCCCATAGATGAATTCTTCAAGACGCTTTCTGATTTCGTTTTCAACCGGAACCAGCAGTTTTTCAGCCTCGATTTTATTTTCTGCATATGCGCTTAACCGGATAACGACGTCGTCCTGATTCGCATAAGGCGCCACAGTTGGATTTGATAAATCGAGCAAATCCGAAATTTGTTCCGCCATTACGCCTTCTCCGATTCCAATTAAACGCAACATCCGCGATTCGATTATTCCTTTTTGGAATTTTTTTAAAAAAGGAACCGCCGAATTTTCAAACATAGTTTTCATCTCATTTGGAGGACCGGGCAGCATTATTAGATATTTCCCGTTTTTTTCAATTATACATCCCGGAGCCGACCCGCAACTGTTTTCCATTATTATTGAATCTTCGGGAAAATAAGCCTGTTTTTTGTTTGTTTCGCTGACTTCAACGCCGAATTTTCTGAAAATCTTTGTTAACGTTTGAAATGATTTCTCGTCAAAAACTAATTTCTTTGAAAAAAAATCGGCTACAGTTTCTTTGGTCAAATCGTCTTTTGTCGGACCGAGTCCGCCCGTTGTGATTATAATATCGTTCGCTTTAAATCCGCCGGATAACGCTTCAAACAGTCTGTTTTTGTTATCTCCAACAACCGTGTGGCGATAAACGAAAAATCCAAGTTCCGCAAGTCTTGACGACAGATACTGCGCGTTTGTATTAACGATATTTCCCAATAATAATTCTGTGCCTACGGCAATAATTTCAACATTCATAATTTAAATCTTTAAAAGTTTGATATTTTCTTTTTTCAATTCGTCAAACAATTCGTCAAGCGGCGGTTCATACGGTTTAATTCTAATTTGATTGTCGAGATAAAAATACGTGACAAAATCAGTAACTTTATCCACTTTGATTTTTGCGGTTGAAATCGTCAATCTAACTCCGGTATAACATCTCTCTTTAACGCAAATTTTTCCGTCTTTCCCTTTTTCAACTATGTCAGCCAACACTTTTCTGTCTTCAACCATTTTTTTCAGGCGTTTTACTATTTCTTCGTCCTGATTCTTAAGTTTTTCAAGCATTTCTTCGTGTTTTGAAGAAAATTCGTTTTTTGCTTTCAAATCCATTAATCTTTTTATGTCAAGTCTTCCGCTTTTATAAAATTTCTCGAGAGATACGATATAGTTTTCAATTTTTTTTAGTTTTTCAAATACCTCCGGATCCGAACCGGCTTCGACCGTGGTAACCGTAGCTATTTTTGAACCGAGCATTTTTGAAAAAACGGATTTTCCGGCTCTTATTATTCCGCCGACTATCAATCCTTTGCCTCCGGTAAGCACCACCACGTTATTCGCCGCGTTAACTACGCTGTGCATCAGAGAATTCGAGACTATAACGTTTCTTCGGCAGAATACAGTGGCTTGTTCTATAAAATTGGTTATCATATTGCCGCGCGCCGTTATCTTGCATTTGTAATTGCCGGATACTCCGCGTTTAACGTAAAGATTGTTGCCGCATTCGACTGTCGCGCCTTCAATATTCGAAACGTATATGTCTCCTCCGGCTTTTACGCTGAATCCTTCTTTAATAATTCCGCTGATTATTACCGTTCCGGGAAACTCGATATTACCGGTTCTATTATCGACGTTGCCGATTATATGAAGCGCCTCCTCGACGTAAAATTTATAACCTTCTCTAAAAGCCATTCCGCTGATTTGCGCGTAGACTTTTAAACCGTCTTCGGATAATAACGCGTTTTTTCCGGCGCGAAGCTGAAAATTTTTTCCTTTTGGAGCGGGTATTTCCTCGCTGAAAACATTGATTCCGGCGGTTCCGTCTTTAGGAGGGATTTTTTTTACGATTAAATCTTTTTTTCTTACCGTGTCAAGCGGCTGAATACCGTAAATTTCTTCGAGCTGCTGTTCTTCGTTTGATTTTTCCTTGTTTTGATTCACAAATGGAAAAAGCAAAACAGCGTCCAGACCCGGAGTGGGCGCCGCCCCTTCAGAAATCAATATTTCTTTTTTTGATTTAAGAGTTTTTAAAGTCGTTTTTAATAATTCAAGATTTGGTTTATAAATATTTTTTTCGAGAATTTTTTTATTAATCTCGTCGTAATCTACAGGCAGACCTCCGTATTGAGGCGGCAATAAAGTTATATGCGCCCGCATTTTATCCGAGGATATGTTCAAATAATATTTTCCGTCGAGTTCCGGTTCTGGCTGGCGCGGACCAATCTTTATTTCGTCGGTCGAAGCTCTTTCCATTTCATTTTTCAATATTTCAAGCTCGATTCCGGAGTTATAATTAAATTCTCTGAGTTGTTGAATAGCTTCTTCAATTTTCGCTTTTTTTCCGTTGCCGCGAGGCGGAAACACGGTCAGCATAAGCCCTTTGATTGTATTTAAAATCACAAAAAAACCGTCGAGATCTTTTCTGTCTTTCCCGCGTTTGAAAATTTTCACGACGTATGTCTGTTTTTTTATGCTTAAAAAACTCTTGTTTGGATGCTGTAAAATTTCATAATCCAAATCGTCTTCTGAACACTGAAAATGCTCGATTCCTTTTAGCATGCATTCTTTAATCGACGCTCCGACGATTTGAATCGGATAACTGTTTTTTATTTTAAAAAACATTTGCCGCAGAACGTTTTTATCCTCTGATTTTCCTATTAATATCGCGTTCAATCTTAAAATTTTTCTCGACTGAAACATATATCTGTCGACGTCTATGAATAGGGCGTTTTGAACTGGAATTCCTAAAAACTTTATCGCGTATTGATAAAGCTGCTGACCGTCAAAACCCTCGAATAAAACGTTTTTGCGCAATTTTAAATTCTCGAAAATTTCGGATTGTCCGAAATTTTCATAATCGCTATTATCGGAATAAATTATTTTTTCAATATCCGGTTTTGTAAAACCTTCCATTACTATGTTGTCAAAAGAACCCGCGAAAGCAATCCTTTCGTATTTTTTATCTATAACCCTTTCAAGTCCGTCTATAAATAATTTGGCGCCTTCCACTACTACTCCGTCTACGCCGACAATTCTTCTTCCGCTGTGATTTTTGATAGTTTCAAACGGAATTATTTTTTCTTTAAGTTCGGCGAGGGTTTTATTTATCTGATTAATCGCTTCTATTTTTTTTTCCATTTTTGCGGCGGCGGAAGGGTGTTGATTTTTTTTTAATTGCTCTATTTCGTTTTTTATAGACGCGAGATTTTTTTCGCAAAACTTTTTTTGGTCTATTATTTTATCGTATTCTTCCCTTTCATTCTTAAACATTCCGCAATTAATCGATATGGGTTCGCTGTCGAGCACTACCTTGGTTTTATTTTCAGGCAAATAAATCAGGCTTCGCAAATCTGTAAAATATTTTTTTTTTCTATTGAGATACTCGATTCTGTTTTCTATTTCTTCAAGACGTTCGAGAGATTTATCGTCGAGTTTTTCGCTCTCGATTTTATTTCTTTCTTCTTCCATTTTTTTTATGTCCGAGTTCAGAAAAGATAATTTGTCATTGTATCTTTTTAAAACAAAAACATAATCCTGATTAATATTTTCATCGGTTGCAGGCGCCGAATATTTTGTGAAATACTCGTTGATTTTATCAAATTTGATTTTAGGATATAATTCGTCGGTGTTTATTTTCAATGTGTTGTATCTGTTTTTAAGATTCTCGATGTTTTTAGAGTATTCTTGAGCCCGTTTTTCGTCCATCGAATTGTTGGACAAAACCGTTTCAATGTCTCCGATTTCTTTTTCAAGCTGATCCATTGAAAGAATATGCTCGAGCAATCCTTTGATTTGATGGTCTTCGATTCCGGTTTCGAGTATATAGATTGATTCGCGGCGGCTCCCGATTCTATAAGCTGATATTTCTGATCTTGCGAATATTTCGCTGCGTTCGATAGCTCGTTCTCCCGGACCTGTAATTATAACTGATTTTTCCGATTCGATAAAGCAGTCTTTAATAATATCTTCTATAATAAGATTTCCTTTACATTTGATGTTTTTGGAATTTTCCAATCGCTGGGCTTTAAGATTTCCTCGGCAGTTTAAATATCCGTTTTGAACGTTAAATATTCCGTCGCGCGAAATTAAATTGCCGCCGCAATTTATCTCCGCGTCCAGTATTTTATGAGCGAAAATATCTCCCGACACGTTTAATAACGAACCGGAATCTATCGTTCCGTGAACTATTACGCTTCCGTCAAAATCTATATTTCCGGTTCCGAGTTCCACCGACGCGTCAGAATCTATTTCTATTACAGGCAGCGCTGAAACGACGTTATTGTTCCAATGAACGATTCCCGATATGGTTGAAAATATTTTTGTTCCGTCTGAAGATAACGCGGCGTTTTTTCCGGGATAAACCCGTATTTTATTTTGACTTCCGGTTTTGTCAATAAACGAATATAACAGTTGACCCGGAGCGGCTTCAAGATATTTTTTTTCAATTATTTCAAATAACGAAATCGAATCGAATAAAAATAAATATCTGCCGAATGAATAAACTAATTCGTCTGCATTATCGTTTATATCTGAAATTATAAATAACTGACGGTCGGTCATATATTACAAGTCCTGTTTTTTGCCATTTGGATTTTTCAAATTTTTCAGGATAAAAATTTACAAATTATCAGGGAGCATATTATTCTATATTCTTCCTTACAGCATCGACTATTTTTTCAATGTTTCTACGTCGTCCAGCAAATGAACAACCATTCCGCTCCGGAGTTTAGGTTCAAACCAAGTCGACTTCGGAGGCATAATTTTATCGGCGTCCGCTATGTCCATCAATTCGTCGAGCGACGTCGGATACATTGAAAAAGCAACGGCGTATTTTCCAGAATCCACAAGTTTTTCAAGTTCTGAAGACCCTCTGATTCCGCCAACAAAATTAATTCTATTATCGGAACGCGGATCCTTTATACCGAGCAAAGGGTCGAGAATATTTTTTTGTAAAATCGAAACGTCGAGCGAATCGACCGGCGACTCGTCTCCGCAGATTTCTTTTTTAGGATGAAGTTTGCTCCACCCGCCTTTTAAATACATTCCTATGCTCTTTGTTTCAGCAGGCGAATAACAACGGTCATTAATAGCGATTATCTCAAATTTTTCTTTAATTTTTTCAATGAAAGAATCAACCGTCAATCCGTTTAAATCTTTAACGACTCTGTTATACGGCATTATTTTCAATTGATTGTGCGGAAATAATACGGCAAGAAAATAATTATATTCTTCCTTTCCGTTATGATTCGGATTTTTTTCTCGTTTCTGAGCCCTTACTCTATATCCCGAAGCGGCTCTATGATGTCCGTCCGCAACATATAAAGCCGGGACTTTTTTAAAAGCCGAACATATCTTTTTTATAATCTTGTCGTCTGAAACCAAAAATAAAGTATGTCTTACCTCAAGACCGCTGTCTGCTGTTGAAAAATCATAAACAGGTATGGAATCTAAACATTTTGCAATTAATTCGTCGATTTTTTTCCGGTTTCTATACGTCAAAAAAACCGGACCGGCGTTGCAATTTGTTTCATAAACATGTCGGGCTCTGTCGTCTTCTTTATCTTTTCTTGTCAACTCGTGTTTCTTTATAAGATTCTGTTCGTATTCGTCGACTGAGGCGCATACAAGAAGACCTGTTTGAATATGTTCTCCCATTTGCTGTTTATAAACGTATAAACATTGTTTGTGTTCAACTAAAAAATATTTTTCGTCTAAAAATTTTTTGAAATTGTTTTTCGCGGTTTCATAAACCGCATCGCTATATAAATTTATTTTTGGGTCCAAATCTATTTCTGGTTTCGTGATATGGAAAAAACTGTATTTGTTCCCTTCCGCAAGTTTTCTCGCTTCCTCCGAATTTAATACGTCGTATGGCAGAACGGTTAATTTGCTTGCGATTTCAGGATTTGGTCTTAATCCTCTGAAAGGTTTTATTATGGACATTTTTATGTAATCCTCCTTGAATTATTGAAATGAAAATATTATTAATTATTTTATAATTTTTTTTATAAAAATCAATAAAAAATATTTCAATTCAAATAAAAACCTGAAAACTGCCAAGTAAAAGTTACTGTTTTTGAAAAAACGCGCAAAATTAATATTTTTCCTTACTTACGGCAATTTTTCATTATTCTAATGCGGTTTTCAGGTTAAAACATTTATTGCCAAAAAAACTCAACAATAGCCGGAGTTCCGTTTCTCTTTTTTTTAAAAGATTGTCGCCAGCTTTGACAAGCGTATCGTCGACATATCCGGGATGAACCATTAACTCGGCGTAAAAAAAATCTTCAGACTTAATATAATTCAGATACTCCCGCGATAAATTGCCCGCTTGAAATAATCCGAAAAAATCATCGTTTGAAGCCGCGTTAGTTTTATTAAATAATTTCCATAAATAAAACGGAGCGAATTTGTAAAAATCTTTTCTGTTAAAAATGAATTTTAAATTTCTCAAACGAAGTTTCGAAACCGGAATCCGGATTCTGTTAATGGTATAATCGTCGGCGATTGCGTTAACCAACTTGAATATTTGCGGTATAAAATGAGTATGCCTATGAGAATCAATATGCGATACTTTGGTTATTTTGAGAATTTTTTCGGTTTGTTTCCTAAGTTCAATGTCGATTTTATTCAGTAATTTTTTATCGTAAAGAACTCGAAAAGCAAGTTTTACCGAAGATATTTTCAAATTCAAATTCGTCAAATAATTGCCGCCGACCAAATCCAGATGAACGCCAATTTCCAACTCGGGAAAACTTTTTATTAAATCGCCAAGCCGATCAAACGCGGCGCCGGTAGCGAGAACCGAAGTTCCGGTTATAACCCTATTTTCAGCGCATTCGAAAATCGCTTTGTTGACTCCCTCAGAAATCCCAAAATCATCCGCTATTACGCTTAATCGTTTCATTTTTTATTTTTAATAACGCTCAATACTTTTTCATTTAAAATTTTTGATAGTTGTTCGGATTCTGTTTCGGTATAGCATCTGAACTCCGGCGCGTTGCCCGACGGTCTTAAATGTATGATTCTGCCGCTTTCAAAGGTTATCCGACAACCGTCCGTATAATCTACAGAACTCAATTTTTCATTTAAACTTTCAAAATAAATATTCGCCGCAACTTCAGGTCTTTCTTTAAAATAATCAATTATTTCAACGGATTTTTCAACCGGAAAATTTCTTAACAAGCCGCTGTATGTATATCTTTCCGGAAGCAAATCAGCCAATTCGGAGATTCTGATTTTTTTTTCTTTAGCGTATATCAATACCGATATAATAGGCAATACCGCGTCTCGGGTAGGAAGCGCTTTCAATATTTTTCCGTTTAGAGCCGCGTCAGAACCCAATAAAAAACCGCCGTTCGCTTCATAACCGGCGACCGAAGAATATTTTTGATTACTCAAAATCATATCTTCAATTACAAAGGGCGAACCGATTTTTGTACGGTTGACTCTCTTAAATTTTCCGTATTTTTCAACTGCGGTGTTGCAGCTTACGGGTATTGACAGCGATTCGATTTTCAAAAACTCGGCGCAAAAAATTCCTATAACGTCTCCGCGTATAATTGTTCCGTCGTCTGATACTATGAGAGGACGGTCGCCGTCTCCGTCAGCGCTTACAAGACAGTCTGCGTTATATTGTTTAACCCATTCATAAAGTTTTTCAGGCGATTCGACGGACTCGGTGTCAACCGGAACAAACTTGTCTGAAAATCCGGTTTTAATAACCTCCGCGCCAAGTCCGGTTAATAATTCCGGAATAATATCTCTGCTTACCGACGAATGCTGATAAACTGCGATTTTATATCCGTGAAGACAATTTTTGTCAAATACTTCCAAGTATCGTTCATTATAATCTTCCGCCGCTCCGGATATTGATATTTGCTTTAAACTCTTATTGTTAATCAAAAAACCGGAATCGTCAAATTTTTTAAAAAAAGGGGTTGAAACAAAATCATTTTTTAAAAAATTGTAAATTTCAAAAATTTGTTTTTCATCGGTCTTAAGAATTTCGCCTGATGCAAGATTGAATTTTATGCCGTTTCTATCGTCCGGAATATGACTGCCTGTAACCATAATCCCAGCGTTGTTTTTTTTCATACATCTATATATTAAAGCCGGAGTGGGGATAAATCCGCAATAATCAATTTTCAGACCGGCGTCTTGAACCGCTTCTTCAGCCGCTTTCATAATTCGCGGCGAGCTCGTTCTTAAATCGCCGGCAACCGATATTTCAGTCATTTTGCAATCGGAAGTTGAAACCGCATATTTCACAAATGCCGCTGAAAATAAATAACATTCAATATCAGTCATTTCAGTTACTAAACCGCGAACTCCGCTTGTGCCGAATTTTAAAGTCATATTCTATCAATTTCTCCGTTTGAAATTTACTATATCAACCGGAGCCGCGGCTCCGGTTTCTTCCCACATATCTAAATTTTCCATACATAAATATATGACGGTTTTTTTATTATATTTTTTTATTTCATCGATTAAAATTTTATAAATTTTTTTCCTGATAAAAAACGGATAGCGTATTTTTCCATCGGTTCCTATAATCATTTCTTCAGGATAAGTCCGGCTCTCCGGTCTTGTTTTTTTTATTATGGAAATAAGTTCGGGAGCGCATCTGAACGACCCGACGCTTATCCAGACGATTCTATCCGCCGCGACCGCGTCAAATATTTTTTGTATCGCCGATTTATATTCTTGTTCCCAATCATCGTATAAAATCACGGGGTCAAAATGGAACGCGAGACTATATCCTTTATCAGCCGCCGATTTAGCCGCCGCAAGACGCGCCTCTAACGACGCCGCAAACGGTTCTTCGGATTCGATTATATTTTGAGGATTTACCGACCAGGCAAAAATCACCCGCTCGGAATTTCCAGAAAATTTTTTTAATATATGAGCGATTTCGGAAGTCTTGGTTTTTATCTCGAAAAATACTTTATCGAATTTTCCGGTTATCTCTAATAACCGCAAAGTTATGCCGGTATATTCGTCGAAAAGCAAACTGTCTGAAAATTCTCCGGAACCGAGTCTGAACGTTTTATCGTTTTTTGCATCAGCCGTCAACTCGGATAACTCGTTATAAATTCCGTCTATGTTGGGGTTTATTAAAATTATATTGTTGTTTGTGTATTGCTGTAAATAACAATACGAACATCCTATATAACAATTCTGAATTATATTTAAAACATAATAGCCGCAGGATTGAACGCCGGATGAACACGGACATTTTTTTAAAAAACGCCCTTTGTTTCGCTTAAAAACTATCGCGTTTTTTCCCGTTTCATAATTGAATTTTAAATTTAATTTTTTTATGAGAAAATTAAAATCGTTAAAATATTCAATTTTAAATTCGCGGTTGTAATTTTTTAAAAAATTATCAACCGCGAAGTTTCCGGTTAATTGTTCGTCTATATAAACTCGGTCGACAATCATTATTTTTTATCCATATATTTTCCCACAAACAATTTAACTTTGTCGTAAGTTTTTTTTGGAACAAGTTTTTTCGGGGTGACTATGGACGTCGATAAAGCGTTTGCGCAATGACAATCGCGGTTTTCTGGAACCAGTTTTATGGCTTCCTTCAATATTTTTTTTGCGGTTTCGCCGTTTGTTTTCAGAGTTTCAAGAACCGCGTCGCAAGTAACAGCTTCTTCTTCCTCGCGCCAGCAATCGTAATCGGTAGCCAAAGCCATTGTCGCATAGCATATTTCAGCTTCCCTCGCAAGTTTCGCCTCCGGAATCACCGTCATTCCTATTACGCTCGCTCCCCAGCTCCGGTGCAGATTGGATTCGGCTCTCGTTGAGAATAAAGGTCCTTCCATACAAACGTAAATTCCTCCGTTATGAACCTTGCGCTTCGTTTTTTTAGACGCTTGAAAAATTATTTTACGCAATTTTTCGCAAAAAGGTTCCGCAAAAGACACGTGAACCACAAGACCGTCGCCAAAAAAAGTTCCCGGACGCTTATGGGTTTTATCGATTATCTGGTCCGGCAAAACTATATCTTTCGGAACGATTTTTTCTTTTAAACTGCCTACGGCGCTTACGCCGAAAATATATTCTACGCCAAGACTTTTCAACGCCCAAATATTAGCTTGCTGCGGAAGTTCTGAAGGAAGGATTCTATGTCCTATTCCGTGTCTTGGCAGAAATGCGACAGGTCTGCCTTCGAGAGTTCCTGTCACTATCGCGTCAGAAGGTTCTCCAAAAGGAGTTTTAACCTTTATCTCTTTTTTATTTTCAAATCCGTCAATGTTGTATAAACCCGTTCCGCCAATAATTCCTATGCTTATTTTTTTTTGAATTTTAGCCATAAAATTTCCTCCGTCTTATTTTTTTAATAACAAAATTTTCTTTAGATATTTTATTTGTTTTCATACTATATTAAAAACTTTAAAAATGCAACGATATTCTTAACGCCATAAGCCTCATTCGCGGAAAAGCTATTAATCCCGGATAATGCATTAGATGTAAAATGAAGTTTTTCAAAACATAGATGTATGCTTGTTAAAACTTCTAAAACCACAAAACGCAGTCTGAAATTGTTTCAATAATTTTAATAAACTTTTCGAACGCCAGTTCAATTATTGCGGTTTTCAGGTTAATATATCAGCTTCTTAATTTCATTATCGGAGTAATCACCGATAAAATCAGGAAAGTGATAATCGCTCCGATTACAGTCATTATCGCGGGTTCGATAATTGAAGTGAAAGTTTTTAGGTTGGTTTCGAGTTCCTCTTTATACATAGAATTCAAATTCAAAAAAATCTCGGGCAAATTTTTGGTTTTTTCGCCGGTATCGGCGAGCTTAACAAATAAATCGGGAAAAAATTTTGTTTCGTCTAAAGAATTCGAGAAAGATTTTCCGGATTTTAAATTATTCAAGGTTTTTTCCGTAAAAGAATTTAGTATGAGACTGCCTGGCGATTTGAACGCAATCTCGACGCTGGTCAAAAAAGGAGCGTTGTTCGCCAGCAAAGACCCTATTATATCAGTGAAATTAATCAGAAGATAGCGCATATAAATTCCGTTCAATCCCGGAATTTTCAGTTTAATTTTTTCAGACGACAATTTATAAAATCTTGTTTTCCTGATTTTTATAAAGATAAATCCCGAAACTGCGATTAATAAAACTATCAGTATGATATGTTCGTTAAACCATTCCGTTAAAGAAATTACCCAGCGAGTTATCGCTGGCAATTCGGCGTTTAGTTCGTCGAACACAATAGTTATATTCGGCAAAATATAACTTATCATAAAAATAAAAAAAACAACGCTTAAAAAAATCAGAAGCGCGGGATATACGAGTATTGAAATAATTTTGTTTTTCAAACTTATTTCCTGCTCGAGTATTAAATATATTTTCCCGAACGATTCTCCGAGTCTTCCGGTTAATTCCCCCGACTTTGCCAGTCCGGTAAAATATGGAGGAAAAATACTATCTCTTTTTTCCATAAAGCTTGAAATGCTGACGCCTGATAAAACGGATTTGTGAAGTTCGGAAATAACTCCGGTCATATCTCCTGACAATTTATGTTTTTTCAGATTGTCTATCGCGTAATCCACAGGCAATCCGGCTTTTAAAAGCAATCTCATTTGATAAGAAAAAAATTTCAGTTCCTTTTTACTTACTTTAAGGTTTTTAATTTTTTTTTCAGGATTAATATTTTTTTCATTTTCAATATTTTCAATCGATACCGGATAAATACTTTTCGACAGTAATTTTTTTTTCAATTCCTGTTCGCTTGAAGCGTCTTCTATAAGTTCTATTTGTTTGTTAGACGGGTCTAACGCGGTAATTCTATACTTCATATGCGGATACTAAACTCAATAGTTCTTTCAAAGAAATTCTGCCTGAAATAAACAGTTCGGCCGCGTAATCCAATAAAAATTTCATTCCTGTAGATTTGCAGTATTTTTTTATTTCTTCGGGATGATGTTTCTGCATGATCATTTCCTTAATCTTTAAATCAATATTGAGAATTTCAAATATGCCTTTTCTTCCGGAATATCCTGTGTTTTTACATAGTTCGCATCCGTTTTCCTCAAACGCTTCAATATCGTTGTAAGGAAAAAACTTTTCAAGATGAAATTGTGAAATATGCGTTCTCGATATTTTAACTTTTTTTTTACAGTTTGGACAAAGCAGTTTTACAAGACGCTGAGCTATTATGCAAATAACCGAACTGCTGATTAAATATGGTTTCAATCCCATATTATACAATCTGACTATGGTGTTTAACGAATCGTTTGTATGCAGAGTGCTGAACACAAGATGTCCGGTTAACGAAGATTGTATGGCTATATTCATAGTTCCTTCGTCTCTGATTTCTCCCACCATTATTACGTCGGGATCCTGTCTCAATATCGAACGCAAACCGGCGGCAAAATCAAGGCCTATTTCAGGTTTCACTTGAATCTGATTGATTCCCTGTATCTGATATTCCACAGGGTCTTCGATTGTTATAATATTTCTATCGCCGGTTTTTAATTCGTTTAAAGCCCCGTATAGAGTCGTGGTTTTTCCGCTGCCTGTCGGTCCGGTTACGAGTATTATTCCATTAGGAGAACCGATTTTGTTTCTGAACATTTTAAGCGGTTCAGCGTCCATTCCGGTATTTTCAAGATTTAATAAAAATTTGGTTTTATCAAGTATTCTCAATAC